>CAZIYL010000045.1:0-13099 GCA_964543425.1 uncultured Deferribacteres bacterium | reverse complement strand
GATAAATTAAAAGAAGAGTGGAAAGAATTGTTTTTGGAGAAACCCGAAAGAAAAAAAAGGAAAATTAAGGAAACAAAAAAATTAAAGAAAGGTCTAAAAACACCTTTATCAGCTTTTAGATTGCCTATTTTAGAAATATTGATCGATATGGGAGGATCAGGTAAAAGCAAGGAAATCTTGGAAAGGGTTGAAGAAATAATGAGATCCGCCCTAAATGAATACGACTACGAACATTTGGATTCTGATAATGAATATAGATGGAGAAAAACAGCACAATGGTGTCGTAACAATTTGGTAAATGAGGGTCTAATGAAAAATGGTTCAACAAGAGGTATCTGGGAAATAAGTGATTTGGGAAGAAGATATTATGAAGAACGGGCAAGAAGAATTCCGGAATAAAATTTATAAAGCAAAGAGGAAAAAATGGGAGAAACACGAATAAATCTCTGGCATTTATTAGAAGATTTAAGAGATAGTTATCCCTGTCCAATAGAAGAAGCAATTATAACGGAAATTGTAGCAAATTCCTTGGATTCAGGGGCATCGAGAATAAAATTTGTAACGGATTTCGAAAATAAGACATTAACAATAATTGATAATGGAAGTGGAATGGGGTCTAAAAATTTTGAAGAATATCATGATATTGCTTCTTCAACGAAGAAAAAAGGAAGAGGAATCGGATTTGCAGGGGTCGGAGTAAAATTGGCATTGTTATTAACAAATAAAATAGAGACGGAAACAAAAAAGGGAAATTATCATAAGTCTACGCGCTGGTATATAAAAGATAAAAATCATGCTCCTTGGGAATATATTAGGCCAACTTATATGGTATTGGGAAGATCGGGAACAGCTATAAAAATATATTTGAAGAGCAGTGGGATTAAATTATTGGATGTAAATTTTATTTCAAATATTATATTGACCAATTTTTTACCAATACTACATCCTTATTTTATGGATAAAATTCTAAAACGCATTTATACAAAAGGAATTGAGATTTTAGTAAATGGAAAAAAGGTGGAATATTTTGAAAAAAATATAAGCAAGCATAGAGAGATTTTAATAATTAAAGTTGGAAGAAAAGAAAGGCCAATAGGCATTGGTTTGATTGAGAAATATAAAGAAAGTATTCCCGAAAAAGAATGGGGAATTGCTATTTCGACATATGGGAAGGTCATAAAAAAAGGATGGGATTGGTTAGGATTAAAAATTAAAAATCCAGATAGAATAACAGGTTTAATTGAGATTCCAAAATTATCAGAGATACTTACAATAAATAAAACTGATTTTCTAAAAGATGCAATAAGTTTACAAAAATACTATAAATATCGAAAGGCTATCCAATCGGAAATAATTCGTATATTGAAGCTATTTGGAGAATATGGAAGTGAGAGCGAAGACAGAAAAAAAGAGAATAAAAAATTAGAAAAAGAAATTCAATTTGTATTGGGCGATATGCTTATTCAATTTCCAGAACTAAAATCAATATTGGGATTAAGAGGGACTATGCATAAAACAAATTCGATTGTTAAGGATGAGGATGGTGAGACAAGCGGCGAGGCGGATCATGCCATAGATGGAATGGAAAAAGAAGGTGAAAATAATGGCAAAAACAAAACAAAGATGGGCATAGAAAAGAGCAATGAAGAAAAGAAAGGTAAAATAATAAAAAAGAGAAAAAGGGCACCAGGATTAATGATCAGTTATGATGATTCGGATAGAAATGAAATTGGTTGGCTTATAGAGGATACGCTTTGGATAAATAGTGGGCATAATGCTTATAAAAAAGCAGCAAGCTTAAAATTTGAAAAATATCACGAACTGATAACGGTGGCAGTTGTATTATCAAACTTTATAGAAAATGGAAAATCTCCTAATGATTTTATTAATCAATTTTTATCGAATTGGGGCAAAGAAAAATGAATGAAAAGTTTCCGATAAAAATGGTTATTAAAGACAGAGAAAGAAATTTGATAAAGGCCGTAACATCAGTAGAAATGATTAAGGAAGAAACAGATATAAGAATAGGCTTGATTTTTATTGAGACAGATTATATCAGTCTCGTGAGCCGAATAAGAATGATCAAGGAAACGATCGATGAACAAAAGAAAATTGACCCTAGATTGTATTGGTTGATTGGGGAAACAATATTGATTTTTTTAAGGCATCTTGATGAAATGGGATTCTATCTTTTGCATCAGAATAAAACATTTGCTAGAGACACCGGAATATCTGAATCATCAATAGAAAAGATATTGATATTTATAAGAAGATTTAATGAACTCGGTGAAATTAATCCAGAAATAAGTTGGAATAAGTACCGATCAAATAAAATATAGATAAGGAAATAACCGTGGATGTATTTGAAGGCCGGGATAATCTAATTAATGATTACAGGGAATATGTTGAAAGCTTTATAAGAATTAGGGATGCCAGAATAAAAAAATATGTAGATAATGTGTTGGCAGAAGGAGCGCTTTGGCCCGAGCCTCTTATTCAGCTAAATCCTTCATTTGAGCCGGGCAAGTGGATCGATGAATTAGTAAAGGATAAAATTCTTCATGAGGAATGCGGGCGAATATTTAGAATAAAGAGGAGAGAAGGAGATTGGGGAAAGCCGCTTCGGTTGCACAAACACCAATCCGATGCCATAGGGGTTGCTAAGGAGGGGGAATCTTTTGTCCTAACGACCGGCACAGGTTCCGGAAAAAGTCTGGCGTATATTATCCCAATCGTGGATTATGTTCTAAGAAAGGGTTCCGGCAAGGGAATTAAGGCGATCATTGTTTATCCAATGAATGCGTTAGCCAACAGTCAACAGGATGAACTTTCAAAATTTTTGGGGTATGGTTATGGTGATGGTAAGGAGCCGGTAACTTTCAAAAAATATACGGGACAAGAATCAGAAAAAGAAAAGAGAGCAATTATTGAGAATCCGCCTGATATATTATTAACAAATTACGTCATGTTGGAGCTTATATTAACACGACCTGAAGAAAAACCCCTGATCAAAGCTGCACAGGGTTTGGAATTTCTGGTGTTAGATGAATTGCACACGTATCGAGGGAGACAAGGCGCGGATGTAGCATTTTTAGTCCGCCGTGTGAGGGAGACACTGGCTGCATATTCGATGAAATGCATTGGCACATCGGCAACACTTGCTGGAGAGGGGAATTTTGAAGAGCAGCAAGAACATGTGGCTGAAGTAGCCACAGAATTATTTGGGATCGAGATAAAGCCGGAAAATGTCATAGGCGAGACGCTGCGGCGGGTAACACCTGAACTTGATATTAACGATAGGGACTTCATTGATGCTTTAAGGCAAAAACTTCAGAATGGGAACTATGAGTTCCCTAAAAAATACAGTGAGTTTATTAAAGAGCCATTATCGATATGGGTTGAATCGACATTTGGATTGACGAGGGAAAAAGAGAGTGGGAAATTAATCAGATCTAAACCGAGGAGTATTTTCGGCCCTGATGGAGCAGCAAGGGAACTGAGTGAGCTTACCGGGGTAGGCGAGAAACTGTGCGCCGAGGGAATACAAAAGGCGCTTATGGCGGGATATCAATGCGATGTGAATCCGGAAACGGGATTTGCTCCTTTTGCTTTTAGACTTCATCAGTTTATAAGCAAAGGAGATACCGTTTATACTTCATTGGAAACGGAAGCTGAAAGGCACATCACGATCTACGGACAGCGATTTGTACCTGGAAATCGGGAAAAGATACTGCTGCCTATTTCTTTTTGTCGGGAGTGTGGGCAGGAATATTATAGCGTTCGCCTGACAAAAGATGAAGAAACAGGGAAATGGAAGGTTGAGCCGAGGGAGTTGACGGATTTGCAAAATGACGATGAAAGCACGACGGGTTTCTTATACTTCAATTCCCAAAACCCCTGGCCAATGGGGGAAAATGAAATCATTCAGAGACTGCCGGATGATTGGATTGAGACGGTCAATGGGAAGTTGGGGATCAGGAAAAATAGAAAGCCCTATTTGCCAAGAATTGTCAAACTAGGATCAGATGGCATTGAAGATGAGAACGGCTTGGAATTTCAATTTGTTCCAGCGCCATTTCATTTCTGCCTGAATTGCGGTGTTTCGTATGGCATAAGACAAAGAAGTGATTTCGCAAAACTATCTACGCTCTCATCCGAGGGGCGAAGTACAGCTACAACAATATTGAGTTTATCGGCCATTGAATTTTTGGAAAAACAAAAGAGTTTAAAAGATGAGGCCAAAAAATTATTAAGTTTTACGGATAACAGGCAAGATGCATCTTTGCAAGCGGGGCATTTTAATGATTTTATTGAAATAGGTTTATTACGGTCAGCCCTATATCGGGCGGTAAAAGAAGCCGGGAGTGAGGGATTGAAGCATGATAATTTGGCAATTAAAGTATTTGAAGCACTTAATTTGCGGACTGAAGCCTATTCATCAAATCCAGAAGTAAGATTTCAAAGATTCATCGATACAAAAAAGGCTTTGCTTAATGTGCTGGGGTATCGTTTATATTTAGACCTTCGAAGGGGGTGGCGAATTACATCGCCCAATTTAGAGCAATGTGGCTTATTAGAGATTAAATACAAATCTCTTGATGATATTTGCGAAGCGGAGGATTTATGGGAAAAGAGGCATCCGTTATTGGCGGCGGCGAAGAATTATGAAAGAAGAAGAATAATAAAAGTGCTCTTAGATTATATGCGGCGGGAGCTGGCAATCAAAGTGGATTATTTGAATGCAGACTATCAGGAAAAAATGCAGCAGCAGAGCAGCCAGTTGCTTATTGCGCCATGGAATGTGGATGAGGATGAAAGGATGGTTCATGCAGCCATTCTTTACCCAAGACCCATGAGCAAGAGGAAAGATTATTCGGGAAATGTATTTTTATCAGCGCGTGGAGGATATGGGCAATATTTGCGGAGGAAAAATACATTTGAGGCGCATAAAGAAAAAATAAGTCTTGATGAAACACAGCTCATTATTCGGCAACTAATGGAGATTCTTCGTAGTGGGGGGCTGGTTGATATTGTTGAAGGATCAAAAGGCGAAGAAGATGTTCCCGGGTATCAATTAAATGCGTCTGTATTGCAATGGATGGAAGGGGACGGAACGAAAGCATTTCACGATCCTATCCGCGTACCCAAACAGCCGGCTGAGGGCGGCAAGACAAATCCATTCTTCTTAAATTTTTACAAGGCAGAAGCAGGTACAATGCCTCATTATGAGGCGAGAGAACATACAGCGCAGGTACCTTATGAGGACCGGAGAGAACGTGAGGAACGATTTAAAGCGGGGAAATTGCCGATAATGTATTGCTCGCCAACCATGGAATTAGGTGTTGACATTGCGCAATTAAATATTGTGAATATGCGGAATGTACCGCCTACGCCGGCAAATTATGCGCAGAGAAGCGGGCGGGCAGGACGGAGTGGACAGCCGGCATTCGTGTACACCTATTGCAGTACAGGGAGCCCGCATGACCAGTATTTTTTCAAGCGACCGGAATTAATGGTTGCCGGAAGTGTCACGCCTCCGAGAATTGATTTGTCCAATGAGGATCTGGTCCGCGCGCATATCCATGCGATATGGTTATCAGAGACGGGACTTCGATTGGGGAAATCACTGAAGGATATATTGGATTTGAGTGGTGATGAACCGAGTTTGGAATTGTTAGATGAGGTAAAAGAAAATATTTCCTCAAAAGATGCTATCGTAAGAGCCAGGACAAAGGCAGAACAGGTCATCGGCAATGTGGAAAATATATTGAAAAAATCCGATTGGTATAATGAGAAATGGCTGGATGGGGTATTCAATAACATTGAGCAGGAGTTTGATGCCGCCTGCAATCGGTGGAGAACCATGTATCGATCGGCATTGGCGCAGGCAAAAATACAGGACAAAATTATCCGTGATGCCACGCGCTCAAAACAAGATAAGAGAAGAGCTGAAAGATTGCGAAGGGAAGCGGAATCACAGCTTAAGTTACTGGTGGAAGTTGAGAATGTCATTCAATCAGACTTCTACAGCTATCGCTATTTTGCCAGCGAGGGATTTTTGCCCGGGTATAACTTCCCGAGATTGCCAATATCAGCATATATTCCCGGACGCAGGCGAAAGCAGCGGGATGAATTTTTATCGAGGCCTCGATTTTTAGCCATATCTGAATTTGGACCTCAAACATTTATTTATCATGAGGGATCGCGCTATGTAATTAATAAGGCTATTTTGCCTGTGAAAGAGGAAACACTGAGTACAGGGTCTGCAAAGATATGCCCGAATTGCGGCTACGTGCATCCCATTACGGATGGGGTGGGAAAAGACACATGCGAAATGTGTGGATCCTTGTTGGAAGATCCGTTAAAAGATATGTTCCGTTTACAAAATGTTGCCACAAAGAGGCGAGATAAAATTACTTCTGATGAGGAGGAACGTGCTCGAATGGGATATGAGCTACTTACGGGGGTTCGATTTAAGGAGGAGGGCGGAGTGCCTTCCTATAAAACAGGCATAATTAAATTAGATGAGAAAATTTTAGCTAAAGTAATTTATGGAGATACCGCAACAATATGGCGGATAAATCTGGGCTGGCGCAGGAGAAAGGAGAAATCAAAGCATGGATTTTTATTAGATGTGGAAAGAGGACTTTGGGAAAGGCGTATGGAAGAGGAAAAAATTGATGAAGAAGACAACCTATCCAAACGCGTGCAGCGGGTTATTCCCTATGTAGAGGACAGAAGAAATAGCATCCTATTTGAACCGACTGAAGAACTTGGTGAAGCCACAATGGCCTCGCTTGAGTCAGCGCTAAAAGTGGCCATACTGGCTGAATACCAATTGGAGGACAATGAATTGGCGGTTGAGCCGCTGCCATCGAGAGATAACAGGCGTCTTATTTTGATTTATGAGGCATCAGAAGGAGGCGCTGGAGTACTGAAAAGGATCCTGCATAATGGAGAAGAATTTTCAAAGATTGCGAAAAGAGCACTTGAAATCTGCCATTTTGATCCGGAGACAGGAGAAGATTTGCGGAGAGCGCCGAAAGCAAAAGAAGATTGCGAAGCGGCTTGCTATGACTGTTTACTCAATTATGGAAACCAACCAGACCATGATATTATTGACAGACATCTTATTCTGAATTTGCTCTTGCAATACTCCAAAGCAAACGTTTCGATCTCTCCAAGTAGACTAAGCCGAGCAAAGCATTTGGAGCAACTAAAGAAGTTCTGTGAATCCGAATTAGAAAAAAAATGGTTAGATTTCCTGGAAAAAAACAATCTGCGATTTCCGTCCGAGGGACAGGCACTAATTAAGGTTTGTAATACCCGACCGGATTTTCTCTATAGGAAACAGGGAGTGGCTGTTTACGTTGATGGGGCATATCACGATTTTCCTGAAAGACGGGAAAGAGACAAGGAGAAAACAGAATGCCTGGAAGATAATGGATACACTGTTATTCGTTTCGGACATCAGTTAGATTGGGGGAAAATAGTTAATCAGTATCCCTATGTTTTTGGGAGAAAGATATGAACTATTCAGTTGGTGCATTGGTAAGAGCACGGGAGCGGGAATGGGTGGTGTTGCCTGGTTCTGACGATAATCTGCTTATTTTGCGGCCGCTGGGTGGAACCGATGACGAAATAACCGGTATTTTGACAGGTCTGGAAGAAGTTAAACCAGCCAGATTTGACCTGCCTGATCCCTCTGAACTTGGCGATTATCGCTCCTGCCGGTTTTTGCGGGATGCCCTCCGAATAGGTTTCCGGTCAAGTGCCGGACCGTTTCGTTCATTTGGAAAAATTGCCGTTGAACCCAGACCTTACCAGATTGTGCCTTTGTTGATGGCCCTCAAATTAGATCCGATCCGGCTTCTCATTGCTGATGATGTGGGTATCGGAAAGACCATTGAAGCTTGTTTAATTGCACGGGAATTGTTGGATCGGGGCGAAATTGAGCGGCTAGCGGTTCTGTGCCCGCCGCAATTGGCGGAACAATGGCAAAGGGAGTTGGATGAAAAATTCCACATTCAGGCGGAATTGGTTTTGACAAATACAGTGGGACGGTTGGAGAAAAATTGTAGAATGGGGGAATCTTTATTCGAGCATTATCCATTTGTCGTAGTTTCCATGGATTTCATTAAATCGGACAGGAGAAGAGATGAGTTTCTACGGACCTGCCCGGAGTTTGTTATCGTGGATGAAGCACACACATGTGCTTCACCCTACGGAAGTCGAAGCAGACATCAACGGCATCAATTAGTGGCCGGAATTGCCCAAAATCCAGATCGGCATTTGCTGCTGATTACGGCCACACCTCACAGCGGTAAGGAAGAAACCTTCCGATCATTGTTAGGCTTATTGAAAGAAGAGTTTGGAAATTTGCCTCTTGATTTGAGCGGTGAAGAGAATAAGCGCTATCGGGAGGAACTGGCAAAACATTTTATACAGAGACAGCGGGGAAACATTAAAAAATATCTTGGAGAAGAAACAATTTTTCCCGTACGAGATCCGGTTGAAGAGGACTATCAGCTTTCAGAGAGTTATAAGCGATTTTTAAACAAAGTATTGGCCTATGCACGGGAAACAGTTGCTGATGAATCGGGTTCAACATTTCATCAGCGTGTGCGATGGTGGTCCGTCTTGGCTCTGCTGCGTTCACTTGCATCCAGCCCGGCAGCGGCTGCCGAAACACTGCGAAACCGCTCGGCGAGTGCGGATACAGAAACAGTAGATGAAGCTGATGAGATGGGTAGGCGGACTGTACTGGATTTGATGGATGGGGAAACAGTCGAGGGAATTGATTTGACGCCTGGAAGTGACATCGGTGAATGGGCAGAAGATGAGGAACGCAACAGGCAGCGATTATTGAGACTGGCAAGAGAGGCGGAAAGTTTAAAGGGAAAAGAGGATCATAAATTACAAAAAGCCATACAAATTATTGAAAATACAATAAATAAGGGGTACAATCCGATCATTTTCTGCCGCTTTATTTCCACCGTTCACTATGTGGCGGAGGCGCTTCGCAAAAGGTTGGACAAAAATGTGGAAATTGCGGATATTACGGGGGATATACCGCCTGCGGAGCGAGAAATTCGTGTCAAGCAATTAGAAAAATCAAAGACGCGGGTTTTGGTTTGTACGGATGCTTTGAGCGAGGGAATCAATCTTCAGGAATATTTTAACGCCGCCATGCATTATGATCTTTCCTGGAATCCCACACGCCATGAGCAAAGAGAGGGGCGTGTGGATCGATTCGGGCAAAGCAGTAAAATGGTGCGAACCATCACGTATTATGGAACAGACAATGTCATAGACGGTGTGGTTCTGGATGTGCTCATCCGAAAGCATAAGAATATTGTCAAACGGCTGGGAATTTCCATTCCTATTCCGGCCAATGCAGATCAGGTCATAGAAGCCATTTTTGAAAGTCTATTGCTTCGAAAAAAAGAAACGGGTGACAGGCAATTATTCCTGCCAGGATTTGAGGAAACCATAAAACCACAGAAAGAACGACTCGCCAAAAAATATGATGAGTTATTCAATCGGGAAAAGAAAAATCGATCCCTGTTTGCTCAGGAAAGAATCAAAGTAGATGTCATTTTAAGAGAACTTGAGGCCAATCGAACGGCCATTGGATCAAAGATGGATGTTGCCTCATTTACAAAAGACGCCTTGAGGGCATTTGGGGCTTCGATTCGAGAAAATGATTTAATTACAATTGATCTGACGGAAACACCGCAGGGCTTAAGGGATATGCTGGGATTTCATACAAAAATCCAGGCACAATTTGACCTTCCGGTCAAAGAAGATGTGATTTATCTGAATCGCACGCATCCCATTGTGGAGAATCTGGCTGCTTATGTTCTGGACACGGCCCTGGATCCTATTGAAAAAAGTATTGCCAGGAGATGCGGTGTGATTCGTACAAATGAAGTAACGAAAAGGACCACACTTCTTTTGGTGCGATTTCGCTACCATATTATTACCGAAAAAGGAGAGAGGGAGAATCCCACTTTGGCAGAAGATGCGGGGCTGTTAGTTTTTGAGGGAGCTGCACGAAATGCAAATTGGATTAACGATTTTGATGGTGAGAAATTATTAAAGGCCAAACCAAAAGCAAATATTTTAGCGGACCAGGCAAAACATTTTTTGGATGATATTATTGGAAATTTCAATCAGATTGGACCCCACTTAGACGAAGTGGCTAGAACAAGGGGAGAAGCCCTGTTGCAAGCGCATCAAAGAGTGCGCACAGCAGCCAAAATAAGAGGAATTCACTATCGGATTGAGCCGGTTCTGCCCCCGGATATTTTGGGAATTTATGTCTATTTGCCGGATTATGATTGACTCTGGTGACAATCTGTAAGATTCACGGAATTCGCGACTCACTTTTTGAAAAAAAACTAAATTATGCAAACGCGACAGCGGGATATTTTTACAACGATTCATATTGAGGGGGCGATCCTTCCACCGGAACTGCTCCAGAGAATTGCCTCCGGTGATACCACTTTAGACGGCTTGACTCCCGAATCCTATCATCTCATCGAAGGGGAAAAGATTAATGAAGCGATCAGCCGGGCCTGGAATCGGTTGATGGGGGCGTGGATTGTCTTTAAGAAACATAAAGACATGTTGGCCTCGGGTGACACAGGAACATCGCTTACACGGGAACGCTGGTTGCTGCACCTGTTTCGTGAATTGGGTTACGGAAGGCTGTCCACACTAAAATCTATTGAAATTGAGGGAAAGAGCTATCCTATTTCGCATATTTGGGGAAATGTTCCCATTCACCTCTTGGGTTTTCGAATTGATCTGGATAGGCGCACGCCGGGGGTTTCAGGTGCGGCGCGCAGCAGTCCCCACAGCATGGTTCAAGAATTTTTAAATCGTTCCGATGCCCATCTGTGGGCCTTTCTCTCAAACGGGTTAAAGCTGCGCATTCTTCGGGACAATGTGAGTTTGACACGCCAGGCCTACGTGGAGTTTGATCTGGAAGCCATGATGGAGGGCGAGGCCTATTCGGATTTTGTTTTGCTGTGGCTTTTATCTCACGAATCCCGGGTGGAAGCCAAAATTCCGGAGGAGTGCTGGTTAGAAAAATGGTCACAGGCGGCAAAGGAGCAGGGTACACGCGCTCTGGATCAACTGAGACGCGGGGTAGAAGAGGCCATCAAGGCTCTGGGCAAGGGCTTTCTTTCTCATCCTTTGAATCACCTGCTGCGGGAAAAGCTGCGCCAGGGAAAACTGGATAAACAGGATTACTACCGACAATTGCTGCGATTGGTTTACCGACTTTTGTTTTTGTTTGCGGCGGAAGATCGGGAGTTGCTGCTGGATTCCCGTGCGGAAGAGGAGACCAAAGAAATTTACCGGCGCTACTATTCGACCCGGCGATTACGGAATCTGGCAGAGAAGCACAGGGGGAGCCGACACGTCGATCTCTTTCACAATTTGCGTCTGGTGATGCAGAAACTTGACGACGGAAACGGATGTCCCGAACTGGGGCTTCCCGCGTTGGGAGGGTTTCTATTTTCTGAAAAGGCTATGCCAGACATTGAAAGAGGTGAAATAAGCAATCGGTATCTTTTGGAGGCTGTTCGCGCATTGGCTTCGATTACGGACGGAAAATTGCAGCGGTCTGTGGATTACAAAAATATCGGTTCTGAAGAACTGGGCAGTGTGTATGAATCGCTCTTGGAATTGCATCCCGAATTAAAGATCGATCCGCCTGAATTTGAGCTGAAAACAGTTGCCGGACATGAACGAAAATCCACCGGAAGCTACTATACGCCATCCAGTCTGATTCATGAGCTTTTGAATTCCGCCCTGAATCCCGTATTAAATGAAGCGGTTAAAAAGCCCAATCCGGAAAAGGCAATTTTGAATTTGAAGGTTTGCGATCCGGCGGCCGGGAGCGGACATTTCCTCATTGCGGCGGCCCATCGCATGGCGCGCCGCCTGGCAGCGGTTCGAACAGGCGATGACGAGCCTGCGCCTTCAGCCATGCGCCAGGCTCTGCGGGATGTAATCGGCCATTGCCTCTATGGGGTGGATATGAATGAAATGGCGGTAGAATTGTGTAAAGTAGGTCTGTGGATGGAAGGTCTGGAGCCGGGGAAGCCGCTTTCGTTTCTGGATCACAAAATAAAATGCGGCAATAGTTTGCTGGGAACCACACCGGCTCTCATAAAAAAGGGAATACCGGACGAGGCGTTCAAACCCATTGAGGGAGATGACAAATCCATTTGCAGAGATTATAAAAAAATAAACAAGAAAGAACGGGAAACTGGGCAGGAAGAACTCTTTGACCGGGCGGAAAAGGCGTGGGAGAAGCACGACGTGTTGACCGCGCATCTCAAGTCTATTGAAGCAATCGAAGATGGTTCGTTTAAAGATGTGCGGAAAAAAAAGAGGAGTTATGAGGCGTTTGTTAATTCAAGGGAATATCTTTTTAACCGGCTTTTGGGGGACGTTTGGTGTGCCGCATTTGTATGGAAGAAAACGAAGGAGCGGCCGTATGCGATTACAACTGGAGTTTTTAGAAGGATTCAAAGAGAGCCGGAAAAAATTCCAATATGGATGCTGAATGAAGTTCAGCGGTTGCGGGAGGAGTACAAGTTTTTTCACTGGCACATTGAATTCCCCGATGTTTTTCAGCTACCGCGCAAGGGAGAAACGCCGGAAAACGAACAGACGGGTTGGAGCGGCGGCTTCGATGTGGTGCTGGGGAATCCGCCCTGGGAGCATACCGAATTAAAGGAAAAGGAATTCTTTGCTGAGAAAGATCATGAAATTGCAAACGCTCAGACGGGTGCTATTCGAAAGAAAATGATTGAACAGTTGAAAATTTCCGATCGGCACCTCTATGAAAATTTTATTGAAGAGAAGAGGAAACATGATGGATATAGTCATTTGATTAGAAATGGGGGGACGTTTCGGCTATGTGGAAGGGGAAGAATAAATACCTATGCCATTTTTGCAGAACTAAACCGCATGCTTGGATGCAGGCGCGGAGCTGTGGGTTGCATTGTCCCCAGTGGAATTGCAACGGATGATACTACGAAATTCTTCTTTCAGGAATTGATGGAAACGGCCACAC
>CAZIYL010000044.1:0-13215 GCA_964543425.1 uncultured Deferribacteres bacterium | reverse complement strand
AATTTCGAGGGTCCCCGGTGCAATTGTGGAAATTACGGCTGTATTGAACGCTACGTAGGTGCCCAATATATTGTGGAGCGTGCGCTTCAAAAACTCGGCCGCTATCCAGGTTCATTACTAAGAGCCTATGCCGATGACCCGGATGACCTTAGTCCTAAATTAATTAGTGAACTTGCCCAAAAAGACGACGAGCTATCGCAGGAAACGCTCCGCGAAACTGGAGAGCTCTTGGGTATTGCCCTTACCTCCGTTGTCAATCTTCTAAATCTGGAGTTGATCGTCATCGCGGGCGGCATTTCAAATGCGGGTGAGATTTTATTTGAACCCATTCGGCAGAAAATAAAGGCATTAGCTCTTCCGCTTCCGCGTTCCATTGTAAAAGTCGTCAAAGCACAAATGGGCGACCGTTCCGGCGTGATTGGTGCAGCTCAATTGGTTTTTGAAAACAATTAACCACCCCAAATGAATGTGCCCGGAAAAATGAATCGCTTCCTACTAAATTTTTTTCTCCTTAGCCTTTTCCTGGCCATTCCACTACGGGCGCAAACAAACACCTCTTCGGTTGATTCCACACAAAGTCATTCTCGCTCTACGGAATTGGACACAACCGTCGCCTACGAGGCGGACGAGATTATCAGCGACGCTCAAAAAAAAATCACTCGTCTCATCGGGCACGCGCACGTCACCTATGAAAAAATGCAGCTGATCTCCGGTCTCATTACAATTGATTGGAACAAAAACCTGCTAACGGCGACCGGACTGCCTGACACCCAGAAAGTCGCATCACCCAAAAATCCGGCGGACACTCTTTTAGTTCCGGGATTTAAGGAATTACCGGTTTTTACGGACGGCTCGCAAAAGATGTCCGGATTTCAAATGACCTACAATTTTGACACACAAAAAGGGCGCGTCATTCGGGGACGAACGGCTTTTGAAGACGGATTTTATGCCGGGGAAATCATTAAGCGTGTTTCGGCAGATGCTTACTTCGTTAAGGCGGGAACCTTCACAACGTGCAATCTTCCCAAAAATCCGCATTACCATTTTTACAGCACACGAATGAAGCTTATTTTCAACGACAAGGTAATTGCCAAACCCATTATTTTCTATATTCGACACATTCCAATAGCTGCTCTGCCCTTTGGCATCTTCCCGAACAAATCCGGCAGGCATTCTGGATTTTTAATCCCTCGTTACGGAGAGAGTGCCATGGAAGGCCGCTACCTGCGCGATATCGGGTATTATTGGGCAGCCAGTCAGTACTGGGACACGCTTCTTTCAATGGATTATTTCGAAAAAACGGGATTTTTATTTCACGGAAATATAAATTACGCCCTTCGTTATCTTTTGAGAGGACGCGTTTCTGCTTCTTTAGTCCGGAAAACTTACGCTTCCGGAAAGCAGCGCCGCTGGGATTTGTCTTTTTCTCACAACCAGACTTTCGATCCAACAATGAGCCTCCGTGCCTCCGGGCTTTTTGTGAGCGATAAAAGTTACTACCGGGATTTCAGTTCCAGTTTGAATCAGAGGCTGAACCGGGAAATCCGTTCAAACGGTACATTTTCAAAATATTGGAGAGGCTCCGGAACCAGTGTGAGTGTGAATGTTTCCCGCACACAGAATTTGGATTCCGGAACGACAACAGACATTTTACCGCAGGTTTTCTTCCGTGCCGGCCGTAAGCCAATCATTGATTTTTTCCGAAAAAAACCCAAAGAAATCCGCCCCGCGCGGCGCAAAATGGCGCCGCCCAAACGCCACTGGTACGATGCCATTTACCTTTCGTACAACTCTCAATTTCTGAATCGGCGATACATTACTCAGCCCAACGATACCACTCGAAATGTCAAAGAAGAGTATGGCATCCAGCATCAAATTTCCGTGAACAGCACTCAAAAAGTCTTGCGGTGGATTTCAACCAGCCAAAATATCTCCTACCAGGAAGTCTGGGTTGACCACGTACAGGATCATTTTTTGAATCCCGAAACCAATCAAATTGAAAGCCGTGACGTCAAAGGACCTGCCGCCCGTCGAACTTTTTCCACCAGTTTTGCGGCGAACACCAAACTTTACGGGACATTTTTCCCAAATAAATTTGGAGTCAAAGCTCTCCGCCACGTCATGACGCCCTCGCTTTCTTTCAGCTTTCGCCCCGATTTTTCAAGCCCTCATTACGGCTACTACGAAACGGTAGTTGATACAACCGGCCGGGCTTACCACTTCGATCGATTCGGGAACATTCTTTTTGGCGGAACCAGCCGGGGCGGGAGCGAATCTGCTAATTTTTCGGTTTACAATATCTTTCAGATGAAAACCGGAATCGAGGAAAAGGCAAAAAAAATTGATCTGTTTACACTGAACCTCTCAACTGGCTATAATTTTAGGGCGGATTCGCTTCGTCTGTCTTCCATTGTTTCCTCTTTCCGTTCCCGGCCAAGCCGAAACACCAGTGTGCTGGTGAGCGCCGGTCTTAGTCCCTACAGATTTAATCCCTCAACAGGCCGAACCGTAAATCTGTGGCTGGCTTCCGAAAAACCCTGGTCGCCCGTGCGCTTAATGAATTTCAACAGCAGTCTTTCTTTTCGCGTAAACAGCCGGATGTTTCAAACGCGGAGAAAATCCAAAGCAGAAACAGACACGGCCCGGGCACAGCAAAATCAGGCGTCCCCGGTGTCTCCGCTTAACCGCTTTTCCGGAAACGAAGGTCTCACGGGATCTAATCTGCCGTGGTCTGCCAATTTTTCACTGACCTACAATATCAACAAATACAACCCGCTTCGGCCGCAAAAAACATTTTGGTTGAATATGAATTCCTTCTTCCAGCTTACCAAGAAGTGGAAAATCAATTACACGGCACGTTTCGATATGAAAGAGCAAAAAATCGTCTCTCAAAATATCGTTATTTACCGTGATCTGCACTGCTGGGAAGCACGGATCGTGTGGTATCCTACCGGCCCCTACAAGCATTTTTACCTGCGGATTAACATTAAATCGCCGCTTTTAAGAGAGCTCAAATTGGAAAAGCGCACCGGACGGGCAGGCTATTTCGGTGGATTTCAGGGATGGTAAATGGGGCGTGGGCTGCTTGAACTTGAACAGGGCGTTGTCGAGTTTATTGGGTTAATTGAGTTTGGTGAGTTTGGTGCAGGCGTTGCATAAGCGCCATAAATTTAGCGGTTTACTTTCCTCCATTGTTCTGTACAATCACTACCATTTATTGGGTTGTCTCTTCAAATTACAGCCCATATTTTTTCAATTCCTTTTTAAGCAGTTCCCTCGCCCGAAACAGGCGCGCCTTCACCGTACCAATGGGGATTTGCAAAATCGTACTGATTTCCTCGTAGGATTTATCTTCCTTGTGCCGCAAGGTAATAATCGTTCCGTATTTTTCAGGGAGCGCCTCAATTGCCCTAAGAATAATCTCAGTTGATTCATGCGTCAGCAATGCTTTTTCGGGGCTGAATTTCTCGTCCGGGTATTCCCGGTGGACTTCCCCTTCCTTTGTTTTTACAGGTTCATCCAGCGAATAGGTTTGAAGTTTTCGTTTTCGAAGCAGATCAATCGTGTGGTTTGTGGCAATTTTATACAACCAGGTGGAAAAAGCAAATTCTTCCTTAAAGGAACTTAGCGAATTAAAGGCCTTTACAAACGTCTCCTGCACCAGATCTTCGGTTTCCTCCCGATTTCCCACCATTTTGTAAATCAAATGGTAAATGATTCCGCGATATTTCCGGAGAAGTTCTTCGTACGCCTTCTGGTTGCCTTCAACAGCCAATTGAATTAATTGTCGATCGGATTCATTCATGTTTTTAAAGTAACGGATATTCTAAAAAGAATCAAGCTAAAATTTCTTGATTTAAATTCTATTTTTGTGTATAATTAGAGAGGTTGTTGCAATTGAATTCAAACGGGCGAGGTGCCATTCGGATGATTGCCGGAATCGGTGTTGACATTGTTTCTGTAAAGCGCATGCATGACATTTCTCAACGATGGCAGTCTCATTTTTTGCAGAAAATTTTCTCCGATTCTGAAATTGATTATTGCACCGCCAAAACGGGCCGGGCCGTTTCCCAATCTTTCGCGGCGCGCTTTGCAGCAAAAGAAGCCTTCAAAAAAGCATTAACTGCCTCGGGCAATGCCGATCCGTTAAATTGGCGCAATGTCTGGGTTGAACACACCAGCGACGACGTTCCTTTTTTAACATTTTCCGATCAATTGCGAGAAAAAGTAAAACCTTTTGATTGTCACCTCAGTCTTTCGCACGAAAATGATTTTGCCATTGCAATGGTGATTTTGGAGAGAAAAAAATAATTCTTATTTATGAGATAAACCCCGAGCTTTCGAGTTTTTGCGGCCAAATTATTACGAAAAATTTTTAAAATAGAGAGGTCAAAAAATGGAACCCTTAGTAAGTGTCCCGGAAATGCGGGCGGTGGACAAATTGTCCACAACCGAACTGAAAATGCCGGCGATTTTGCTGATGGAAAATGCCGGACTCAAGACGGCACAAACCATTCACCGCGAGGTTGGCGATCTTACAAATAAACACGCCTGCATTATTTGCGGAAAAGGCAATAATGGGGGCGACGGGTTTGTTGTGGGCCGACATTTGAGCCGAATGGGCGCTAAAGTTGAGTTCTTTCCCACAGCTAATTTAAGCGAGCTGAGAGATGAAGCCGCTGCCAACCGCCAAATCGCCAAAAGCCTCCGCCTTCCCATTCACGATATTCACACGATTGATGAATTGAAATCATCCTTCGCACCTGATTTGATTGTGGATGCCCTTCTGGGAACCGGCATTCGTGGAGAAGTTACCGGCTTGTACCGCGAAATCATTGAGTGGGTCAATGCACAATCCGCAATAGTCGCCGCCCTTGACACGCCGTCCGGGGTGAATTGTGAAACCGGCGAGGTGGCGGGAATAGCTGTGCGGGCAGATTTTACCGTCACAATGGGAAATATTAAAACCGGTCAGCTTTTTTATCCCGCTCGCTCGCATCAGAACAGGCTTTTTGTAGCCGATTTAAATGCGCCGCCTTTTCTTCTCGAAAAAGTAAACACCCGGAAATTTTTGGTAACTCCTGAGGATATTCTTTCTTTTCTTCCCGAACGCCCCGCGGACGGCTACAAAAACACCTTTGGAAAGGTATTCGTGATTGCGGGCTCCACAGGGCTTACGGGAGCGGCCACGATGGCTTCTCTAAGTGCTCTGCGAAGCGGCGCGGGAATGGTGGTACTGGGTATTCCCGAGAGATTCAATCCTGTCCTTGAGGAAAAAGTCACGGAAGTCATGACCGCTCCTCTGCCGGAAACCGAAGACGGAAGCATTCATTCGCGGGCGATTAATCACATCGATCGCTGGCTGCAGTGGAGTCATGTTCTGGCGCTGGGTCCCGGTCTTTCAACCCACCCTGAAACGCAAACTTTTGTGCGAGCCCTCCTGCGAAAAGCGGACAAACCGATTGTAATCGACGCCGATGGCATTAACAATCTCGCCGGGCAGTTCGATCTCATCAGAAATTATCCGGCCGATATCGTTTTTACCCCGCACGTGGGGGAACTTTCACGCCTAATTGGTGTTTCACAAAAAGATATTTTGGCCAATCGAATCTCCGTCCTTCAGGAGTGGGCACCCAAACTCCACTGCACACTTCTGCTAAAAGGGGCACCCACGCTGATTGCCGATGCTTCCGGGACGGTTTACTTTAATCCCACCGGAAATGCCGGTATGGCCACCGCCGGCTCCGGTGATGTGCTCACCGGATTAATTGCCGGCTTTTTGGGGCAGGGACTTACCGGTCGCGAGGCTGCTATTGCAGGGGCTTTTATTCACGGAATGGCAGGCGACCTGGCCGCGCAAGAATTGGGACAAAGAGGAATGATCGCCGGAGATATTTTGAGCTACGTTCCGGATGCACTCCTCTTTTTCGAAAATAATGATCGAGAAACGCTTCGAAACTGGGGATATTTTGAAAGGCTTTTTTAGCATATGAAAAATCGCTTTTTTCTGTACTACTTGCCCGCCATTCTGTACGCAGGGCTGATTTTTGCACTTTCGTCAACGGAACATCTGGCACTGCCCAATATTGGCATTTCCTGGTCTGATAAGATTGCTCATTTTATCGAGTACTCGGCTTTCAGTTTTTTCGTTGTTCGGGCCTTTTTTTACGGAAGCTCCCCCTCGAAACGCAAGCGAAATCTCTGGATCGCCTTTTTTTTAAGCTTACTGTACGCTGCCTCTGACGAATTCCATCAGATTTACGTACCGGGTCGGACAGCCTGTGTTTCCGATTGGCTGGCGGATTCGCTTGGAATTATAATCGGCTATTTTGTTTTTTATTACTGGCGAAAACTTGAGGATCGCTTTCGGCATTTGTACGCGGATTCATAAAAATTTGTGTGATTAGATAGTGCCTAAACGAAAATACCTGAAAAATGTAAGGCAAGCATCTTGCCTGCATTGGTTTGCCATAAGAAATAAAGAATTAGCTAAATCAAATTTCACAAGCAAGAGGCTTGTGGCACGTTTTCATTCAGAAACTAAATAGCAAGAGGGAATTTTCATCTCTTTAAAAAACAAACTGCGGGAGTGTGATCGAATGTTCGGATTCGATTGTGCTTTGCATCAGCCCGATTGATGATTTTTAAAATTGGAACGTGCAAAAAATGGATAGCCAAATTCTGCCTGAATTCAAAAAAATTTTCTTCTTTTTTATAGTTGCTCTCCTCGTGGTAATTATTGGCATTTTGGGCTATTCATTTTTCGAGGGCTGGAATCTCGTTGATTCCATCTATATGACATTCATTACGATTACCACTGTTGGATTCGGAGAGGTTCATCCGCTGAATCCAGCCGGAAAAATTTTTACAATTTTTCTGATTTTAGGCGGAATGATTGCCATTTCTGTCTGGTTGGGAGCCATTACTTCTGTTGTCATTCACCGGGAAATTCGTCCTCTTTTTTGGAGAAGAAAAATGCAAAAAAACATTCAATCGCTTGAGAATCACATTATTATTTGCGGTGCCGGCGAAACCGCAAATACCGTGATCGACGAATTTATTCGTTCCAGCCAAAAATTCGTTTTGATCGAAAAGGCCCCCAATGTTCTCTCCGATTTGCTGGAAACGAATCCAAATCTGTTGGTTGTTGAGGGGAATGCCACGAAAGACGAAATTCTTCTGGAAGCAAATATTCAAAAAGCCAAAGGAATTATTGCGGCACTGCCAACGGATGCGGAAAATCTCTTTGTGGTCATTTCAGCAAAGGCGCTCAATCCTTCCATTCGTGTCGTTTCCAGGGCTATTGATCTCCAAACGCAGAAAAAACTTAAGCTGGTCGGCGCCGATTATGTCATTTCTCACAAAATTCTCGAAGGAATCCGAATGGCGTCAGTCATGTTACGCCCCACGGTTGTTTCTTTTTTGGATGTCATTATGCGCGACACGGAAATCACCCTCCGAATGGAAGACCTTGAGGTGCCTCCCAAATCACCCTTTAAAAACAAAACGTTACGCGAATCAAAAATTCCACAGGTCACAGGATTGATTATTATTGCCGTGAAAAAGCACACTGGCCAATTTATTTTCAATCCCGGTCCAAATAGCGTACTGGAAGAAAACGATGAAATCATTGTTCTCGGGCAGCCGAAACAGTTTGAAAAACTGCAAAAATATTTGACTTACGGAGAATTGGAACGTGAAACCTCTCACTAAAATAACACGACTGATTTTTGTAGGTTTGATTTTACTTTCGGCAGAATTCCTCTCCCATCCCTTGTTGGCTACTATTCCCGGTCCAAATCAATTGGTAATCGGGGGATCGATAGGTGCTTTTCGAATCTCTGCCAATCATTTTAATGAATTTTACGGTTCACCCTGGGAATCTCTCCCCCAAATTCAGGTTGGAATTGGTTTTTTCTCATCTTCATTTATTATGGTGAAGGGATCTCAGTTCTCGAGAGAGGGCAAATTTTTTATGACAGAGACGGGGCCATCTTTCAAACCCCACTGGAAGCAGCGATGGTTGGAAATCGGCTACCGCCGCTATTCCGCAGGACGCCCCCGTGCCTCACGAACATTTTTAGGATTTGGACTGGCTTTCTTTCAAATTGAGGAAACGCCACTCACTTTCCTTCACAGTTTGGGATCCAGCTCCGGGAAAATATCTCCAAAGGGGTTTTATCTCGAAATTGGATTCGAGCATTTTTTTGCCCATTCGCTGTCTCTTTCTCTTGACATGGATTTGAGTTCGGCCGGACTTTACAACGGCACATCTTTTCAGGCTCAAAGTGTTGGTGGGCTTTTTGTGGGTGCAACCGCAAAATATTTCATTTTTTAGCAATTCTACGTAAATATTTGTTGATTTTTTCGTAAAAAATTCTCATATTTGTATGTCACAATTTTGTAATTCCAGTTTATTCCAATCGGATTAAGGGAAGATTTTTTGAAAGGAGGTGATTTCCTTGACGGAAATAGCATATTGTGTAAAGTGCAAGGCAAAACGAGAAATGGTCGATGTAGAGCATGTAACCATGAAAAACGGGCGACCGGCATTGAAAGGAAAATGCTCGGTTTGTGGTACGGGGATGTACAAAATTTTACCTTCCAAGAAGAAAGAATAATATTTTCGATTGTTACCTGTACGGGCGGAAGTAAAAGAATACTTCCGCCTTTTCTGTTTTTGCCTACTCCTCACTTCCTGAAAAGCCTCCGCACTAAAAATTAGCCGCCCGCTGTGTCCGATGCATTCCGTGGTGAACCGTACCCGGCAAAGGCTCGCCCGCAGGTTTTTTCCACTCCAGTAAGCGAATTTTTTCCGCAATAAGATTTGCCTCGCCTTTTACGCGGGATTGAACAACCCCGGTAATTTGAAACGGGCCCCGATCCTGAAGCAGTGCTCCGTAGCGCCGATAGACCTTCGGGAACAAAACCACTTCAATGATTCCATCAGGATCTTCCAGCGTTAGGAATTTCATCGATTCCCGACGAGCGGTTAGAACCCGACAACTGGTCACGCCATATCCGAGCACCGTTACCCGCCGGTTCTTGAAACGTTCCAATTCCTGTGATGACACGTATTTTCCGTTCGATTGACGCTTGAGCAAAATCTTCAAGGGATGTTCCGTCACGGAGAATCCCAGATAATGCAGTTCGTAAACAACCTTCTGCTGAATCGAATAAGGCGGCAGATTGATTGTTTCGCTAAGGGCGCGTGTAACGGCTGCATTTTTTTGGTTTTTAAAGAAAATCTCTGCGGTGAGCAGCAACCGGGGTTCACTTAAATCGAGACTTGCCAGCGCTCCACATTGAATCAGACTTTTCGACTCGGGTACGTTCACGCGACTACGAACCAGAAAATCAATCCCATTTTGAAAACGCCTTTCCCTGCGCGCCTCCAATATCCGTGTAATCGACCGTCGGCTAAGATTTAAAATGCTCCCCAAACCCACGCGAATGGCGTTTCCCTCAAGTGAAAAATTCTCTTCCGATCGGTTCACGTCGGGAGGCAAAATCAAAAGACCCAACCGTCGAGCCTCTTCCGCGTATGCGAATTGCGGGTAGTAGCCGCCGGGATTATTGAGGAGTGCCGCCATATACTCCGCCGGAAAATGCCGTTTCAAAAACGCCGTCCGGTAGGTGAGAATTCCGTAGGTGGCGCTGTGCGCTTTGTTGAATCCGTAAGAAGCAAAATGTGTTAGCCAATCGAATAATTTCCGGGCGGTTTCTTCATTTACTCCGTTTCGTTTGGCGCCAGCCAGAAATTTATCCCTGAGATACCCCACGCCTTCCCGCGACCGGGATTTGGTCATTAATTTACGCAGCACGTCTGCTTCTCCCAGCGTCAGGCCACCAATCGCCTGTGCGACCAAAAGCACCTGTTCCTGATACAAAATAATCCCGTAGGTCTCCTCCAAAATTGGTTTTAGCGCCAAATGCGGGTAGGTTGTCGGTTCCAGTCCGGCGCGCCGGCGAATGTACAAATCCTTCATCCCGCCTTCCGCCGGCCCGGGCCGAATCAGTGAAATGGCCGCAATAATGTCCTCAAGATTTTCAATCTGCATTTTTCGCAGCAGGCCGCGCATTGCCGGACTTTCCAATTGAAAACAACCGAGCCCCTTCCCGTCACGCAGCATTTGCAGCGTTTCGGGATCATCTTCCGGAATTTCATTCAAATCAAACTTCAGGCCGCGCTTTTTTTGAATGCTCGATGCGGTCTCCGCGATAATTGTCAGCGAACGCACACCCAACAAATCCATTTTGACCAGCCCCAGTTTTTCAATGCTGTGCATATCAAATTGCGTAATAACCAGCCCGCCCGCTGCTATTTCCAGAGGAGTAAAATTGGTAATTCTGTCAGGCGCAATCACCGTTCCCCCCGGGTGAACGGACAGGTGCCGGGGAAAACCGGAAATCCGCCGTGCGATTCTGAAAATCCTTTCCAAAAGTTCCGAATCGAAAGAAATTCCTTTCAGCTCCGGCACTGTTTTGAGAATGGATTGAAAATCCCTTGCGGGCCGGTGCGGTAAACGCTTCGTGAGCCGAGTAATTTCCTCTTCCGGAACGCCGAGAACTTTGGCCACTTCCCGAATGGATGACCGCATTTGAAAGGTAACCACCGTGGCAATCATCGCCGTTTTGTCGTGTCCGAATGTTTCGTAAACATGCGTGAGCATGCGCTCCCGATTTTTCCAGCAAATATCTAAATCAATGTCGGGCGGTTCGGCTCGCTCCACATTGAGAAATCGTTCAAAATACAGGTTAAATCGAATGGGATCAGCGTGTGTGATGCCCAGCGTGTAGGCAATCAGACTGTCGGCGGCCGAGCCGCGTCCCACACAAGGAATGCTTTCCTTTCGACAAAAATCCACAATTGTTTTGACAATCAGAAAATACTCCACAAAGCCCAGTTATCGAACCACCAACAATTCTCGATTGAGCCGATCCCGCATATCCGGCGTGATATGTAAATAGCGGCTGCGCAGTCCCGATTGACACTCTTTCTGCAAGCGCGCAAAGGGCGTTTCTTTTAGGGGTAATTCCAGCGTTGGAAACACGGGTTTTCCAAAGGAAAATTCCAGTTGACAGCTTTTTGCGATGAGCAGCGTATTCAGCAAGGCATCGGGATGTTTCCGAAAACGCTCCCGCATTTGCCGGGGTGATTTGAGAAATTGCTGAGGAGAACCAACCCCCACGGCCTTTTCCAGAGTCGTACTCTGGTCAATAGCCTGTAGCGTGCGCCAGATTTCCCAATCGGACGGTTTTGCTAAATGCACGTCATTTGTCGCCACAACAGCAATGCTTAATTCTCTCGCCAGAGCCGCCACCTGCATGTTCAGCCAGTCGTCTTCCGGTGCAAAATTCTGCAATTCAAGATAGACTCGCCTCCCAAAAACGGACTGCAATTTTCGGAAAAAAGAAATTGCCTCGTCCATTTTACGCCGGCGCAAATACTTCACGCCGGGACTTCGCCTCCCTCCGGAAAGCGCGATCAGCCCCCCGGCGTAAGGAGTCAAATCATTCAATTTCAGGCGAAACCGGTTGTGGCCTCCTTTTAAATGCCCCTTCGTAATGAGTTCGGACAGATTCCGGTAACCCGTTTGATTTTGTGCCAGAAGCACCAGGGATCCGGTATCCTCCAAAAAAATTTCCGCGCCTATGATGGGATGAACTGCCGCCGCTTTCGCCTTCCGATAGAATTCAATGGCACCGGTCAGTCGATTGGTATCTGTAAGTGCAATTGCAGATGCCTCATTTTGCACCGCCCAACGAACCATCGCGTCAATGCTCACGGTGCTCTCTAACATACTGTAATTACTGTGACAATGAAGGTGTATGAAGGATGTACCCATGGCTGTCCATTTCGTAATTTGATTGCAATAAAAGCGTTTTGGCCGGAAGAATCGACATAAAACCAAAACGCTTGCGAATGTGATCGATTGTCTTGTTGAGCGATTTTTCCTTTTTTTCGAATTGAAAAAGCTGCAGCTGCCAGGCTTCCGGTTCCAATCCCCCAAATTGAACACGCACAAAGCGCACCCGCGCCCTCCGGAGATGCAGCGTATGAAAAATATCCTCTGCAAATTGCCCCAATTTAAAGGAATCTTGCGTTTCTTCCGGGAGCGCTCCGCTCCTTTGCAGGGTTTGAAAATCCGAATATCGTATGCCTAAACATAGTTTGCGGCAGACAAGATGAGTTTCCCGCAGCTTTTCTGACAACCGCTCAATCAGATAGTGAATTGTCGCCAGAATAATTTCCGGATCGCCAACATCGTTTTCAAAGCTTGTTTCCCGGCTCAATTGTTTTGGCAAACGAACGGGCTTCACAGGTCGGTTATCGCGCCCATTTGCAAACTCCCAGAGTTTGAGCCCATTTCTGCCAAATAATTGAAAAAGCACGGCTTTGGGCAAACGAGACAGTTCTCCAATCGTCAAAATTCCCAAATCGTACAACCGGCTCTGTGTCATTCGTCCCACACCGGGTAATTGGGTTACCGGAAGGGAAAACAGAAATTCCAGCTCATTGCCGCTGGGCACATACGTCAGACCTTTCGGTTTTCGCTGCCCGGAGGCAATTCGACTCACCAGCTTACTGGAGCCAATCCCAATTGAAACCGGAATATGCAGGCGATCCCAAACGGCTGTCTGAATTTTTCCGGCCATTTGAACCGGACCTTTCCACAAATGTGTCGTTCCGGTTACATCCAGGTAAGCATCATCAAGCGAGCTGAACTCAACAGCCGGCGTGAACTCTCTGTAAATCTCAAGCAGCTTGCGGGCAACGTACCGGTAGTGCCGGTAATTTCCTTTCAGGAAAACGGCCTTCGGGCAGCGCTTGTAGGCCTCAAAAAGAGGCATTCCCTTGCGAACGCCTTCTCTGCGCGCGTCGTAACTGGCAGAATGTACGACGCCTCGCTGCGCAGGAAGACTCCCCACAATGACCGGACGGTCCCGCAAAAGGGGATTGAAGCTCTGCTCCGCTGAGGCGAAAAATGCATCAACATTGATATGAAAAATGATTGAATTCATGATTACCCTAAATAACTGAACGTTTGTACAGATATAGTATACAAATGTTCAGGTTATTTTGCAAGTTTTTTTGGCGTGAATGATTCATGAGTCCAGTCTAAAAAGGATATCTCCCACGAATTTGACGAATTATCACTGTCAAGGGTCACATTATTCCCCAGTTTTCAGGGTCAGGATATTCCCCACCCG
>CAZIYL010000043.1:0-13413 GCA_964543425.1 uncultured Deferribacteres bacterium | reverse complement strand
CATGGCCGTGGCAATATCGCTGTTTTTCAGCGTGAAGCCGCGCTCTTTCGGGGAAGGCAATTGGTTCAGCCGTTGCTTCATGTGCGTGCGATTTAAGAGAGCACCTACTAAGGCCAGGCCACTCTGGCTGGTCAAAAGTTCCTGAGTCTGTCGCAATGTGAAATGTGTCATGAATGCACCTTTCAGGTGAAAGAACCAATAGATGAGTGTTTACCACAACTGCTTATAATATAATAAAGTTATACCATTTTTCAAAGAACATTTTTGAACAATGTCACGGATTTAGGTAAGATGTAAAGCCATTTTTTTTTGCATTTTTTGTAATTTCTTTTTATATTAGAATAAAATACAAAAATAGTCGAATAATAGATTTCTATTTTATGAACGAAAAACGAGAAACAATCCTCAAAGTTGCCCAGGGTGTTTTTGCACGGTTTGGAATTGCGAAAACCACCATGGATGAAATTGCCAAATTGGCACGAATGGGCAAATCCACTATTTATTATTATTTTAAGAGCAAAGAGGATATTTTTGCAGAGGTTATTGGAAAAGAATCTATTACGCTGCGTCACGAGCTCATGAAGGCAATTGGACAGGCAAAAAATCCGAAAGAGCAAATCCGTAATTACATGCACACCCGGATGAAATTTCTGAGGCAACTCACAATTTTTTATTCTACATTGACTTCCGATTATCCGGAATATTATTCATTTGTTGAAAAAGAACGCAAATCGTTTACCGATTTTGAGGAGCAAACGATTCAGGGCATTCTAAATGAAGGGGTTGAAAAAGGTATCTTCGATATTGACGATACTTCCATCGCAGCAAGAATGCTAACCATTGCAATGAAGGGCCTGGAATTTCCGCTGATTCTTGACAACAAAGGCGAAAACTTGGATGGGGAAATCGATTTTATGTTGACTATTTTATTCAGGGGAATTGAGAAAAGATAAAATTTTTTTTCATCTATGTCGACTAAAAAACGATAATAGTCGAATTTATCATATTACAGGAGGTTTGCAATGTCCGGCTACATTCAGGTAGAGCTTGTAAAAGACAAATATTCACTGAGGCAGTTTATTGATTTGCCCTGGAGGATCTACAGAGATGATCTCCACTGGGTACCGCCTCTCAAGCGGGACATCAAAGAGACGCTGAACGTCCGCAAAAATCCCTTCTGGAAACATGCGGCTCGTAAGCTATATATTGCCTGGAAAGATGGGGAGGTAGTCGGGCGGATCGCAGCCATCATTGACGAGAATTACAATCGCTTTCACAATGAGAAAATGGGACATTTTGGCTATTTCGAGTCCATTCGCAACTATGAAGTGGCTTCGGCTCTTTTTGATGTGGCTCTAAAATGGCTTCGCCTGAAGGGAATCGAAGTAGTGCGGGGCCCGATGAATCCCAATACCAACGATGACTGTGCTTTTTTATTAGAAGGTTTCGATAGCGATCCCGTTGTTATGATGCCTTAAAATCCACCTTATTATCTCGAATTTGCCGAACGCTATGGATTTTATAAAGCAGAAGATTTGTACGCCTATTTAAAGGATGAAATAGGCGTGCCCCAACGCATCAGGAAATTTGTTGAGCGTGCGAAAAAGCAGCAAAATATCGTCGTGCGTCCGGTCAATTTTAGAAAATTCGCGGAAGAAGTTAAAAAGATTAAAGATATTCACAATGCCTCCTGGGAGAAAAATTGGGGCTTTGTGCCTATGACGGATGAGGAGATGGATTACGTGGCAAAAAAATTGAAAATGATTGCCGATCCCGGTTTGGCACTCATTGCCGAAGTGAACGGCAACCCCATTGGCATTGCGGTAACCATTTCTGATATTAATCCTATTCTAAAAAAACTCAATGGCAGGTTAGGGCTTCCTCAGATTGCGCGTTTTCTTTACGAGCGAAAGAAATTGGTGGGGACCCGCTCTATTCTTTTCGGACTAAAACCGGGCTATCGTCGTACGGGGATTAATACACTTCTCTTTTATGAATCAGAGATAGCGGGTGAGCGATTAGGTTACCAATGGGTCGAAATGTCCTGGAACCTGGAGGACAACGATTTAATTAATCGCTTTGATGAATCTGTGGGAGGGAGATTGTACAAAAAATATCGCATTTACGAAAAGAAACTGGTATAGCAGGAGGGAAAATGCAGAATTTTGCAAATTGGGTTGTCAATCACCGAAAAATAATTTTTATACTGGTACTTCTCACCTCCCTCTTGTCCCTTTATCTTTTAAGGGACGCCAAGGTGAACAGCGACATCATCAGTTACTTGCCTCAGGATAATCCGACCGTTCTCTCCTTTAACGAGATCGGTCGCAAATTTGGTGGAAATTACATTGCGATGGTGGCGCTGGAATCTGATGATATTTTTTCCTACGAATCCCTTAGAACAATCAAAGCCCTGACGGATTCCATTGAAAAGCTGGATGATGTGACATCGGTTACCAGCCTTACCAATATTTTAGATTTCAAAGAGATTGAGGGCGGCCTGGAAGTTGGTAAGCTCATTAGCGAAGAAAAGATTCCTCGTACACAGCAATCACTTAATTATCTTAAAAAGTACACACTTTCTAAGAGCATGTATCGGGGAAGTTTGGTCTCTGATGACGGGAAAGCAACCGTAATTATCGCACGCTTAAGTGATGCGGCGGATCGAATTGCTGTGGCCAAGAAAATTCGCGCCTGTGCCAGCGCAATTGTTTCAAACCGTTTTAAGGTCTATTACGGTGGCTTTCCCATGCAAATGAGATATTTGAATCGGATCATTGTGAGCAATATGGCATTCCTTACACCCATCGTTGCCTTGCTTATTGTCTTGGTTCTGTTTTTCAGTTTTCACAGCAAACGCGGAATTTTGCTGCCGTTTACAACCGTCGTATTAAGTACGCTCTGGGGATTTGGAGCAATGGTTTTGCTCGGATACAAAATCACGCTCATTACAAGTATTTTCCCTGTGCTCATGTTGGCTATCGGAAGCGCTTATGGCATTCACATGGTCAATAAATATTATGAGGATATTCGTCCGGATTCCCACCCTCAAACTGTCAGTCAAAAAGCGCTTGCGGAAGTAGGAATTCCCATCATTCTTGCCGGCCTGACCACCTTATTTGGATTTCTCTCGCTGCTGACTTCAAACCTGAGCCTGATTCAACAATTTGGAATTGTTTCGGCCATAGGTATTTTATTTGCGCTCTTAGCTTCGATTACCTTTTTGCCTGCCTCATTAGCGCAAATGCCCATCGATACCCGCCATCTGGATCGTCTGAATCGCCAAAAGAAGGCATCCTTTGCCGTTCATTTGATGGATGGTTTCAGTGCTTTCATTTTTAAAAATGAAAAATTAATTCTCTTGTTCGCACTGATCGTTGTTGTTTTTGGGGTACTTGGGTTTCCAAGAATTACGCGGAATGTCAATATGCTGGAATATTTTAAACCTTCCAGCGAAATCCGGCAATCAGAATCCTTCATGGAAAGAAAATTCGGTGGATCAATTCCCATTCAGCTTCATGTGAAAGGGGACATTAAAAATCCCGCCGTTCTGCGCGAAATCCGACTCATCGAGAGAAAGATAGCCACAATTCCCAGCGTCAACAAGCCGCAATCTATTGCTGACCTGATTTGCGAAATGAATAATATTATGAATAAACGCTACGTGGTTCCGAACACCCGGGAGGGCGTTGGAAATCTTTGGTTCATGCTCGAAGGACAAGACATTCTCTCGCAGATGGTCACCCCGGATAATCAGGAAGCGCAAATTCAGGCAAACTTGGGTACGATGGACACGGAGAAAATTATTGCCATTGTGGACAGTGTCAACCATTTTCTACAGACGTTACCAGATACACTGGTTGTTCTTTCCCGGCATTCGCTTCCGGTAATCATTCGTCCTCTGGCCAAAGCCTACCTTTTCGAGTCGATTGACCGCAATCTGATTCTTGAATTGCAAAAACGAGATGGTGACTTTCAATTTAGTCCGGGCTTCAGAAGAGAATTACATTCAAAATTTCAAGAAAATACCTTGCCCGACTCGGTTGTAGAAAAAATTGCGAAAATGGGTGCTGATTATCTGGCATCTGATGAATCCGATATTTATATTACCTCCCCGATTTTGCGAAACCGCTTTCGGAAACGCCTTGTTTTCCTTATTTCTACCAATGCCATTCAATCGAATCAAATTCGAACCCTGCTTAAGAGAACCATTCCCTCTTCCTATATTGAAGATTCTGAAAGCCTGAACAGTACCGGAGAATCAATTTCGGCTTTAGTAACAGATCAGATGGACCGCTGGAAATCTCACCAAATTGTAGAGTTTCTGAAAGCCCATCTGCCTGCACAAATTTCTCAATCTGAAAATTTTACTCGCGATATCATGGCGACTATCTGGCCTTTGTTTGATCAGATGATTTTTGTGGATCCAGAGACCTTTTATCAATGGCAGAAACTCGCTCCGCTTCAGGCTGAGGAATTTGTTTCTTTGCGGGTTATTCAATCAGGTATGGCTCCTATCTTCAAGCAACTGGATTCTCAGCTGATGCGAAGCCAGATTAGCAGTCTGGGCATGGCGTTGGTGCTGGTTTTAATCCTGCTGATTATTCAATTTCGCTCAATCACAGGTGGTCTCATTGGGATTACGCCTGTGCTTCTGACTATTCTCATCAATTTTGGCGTTATGGGATTTTTTCATATTCCCATGGATGATGCCACCGTGATGATTGCTTCCCTTGCCATTGGAATTGGAATCGACTACTCCATTCATTTTGCATTCCGCTTCAAGCGGGAACATGCGCTTCAAAAAGACGTTTACACGGCCTTGAAAATCACGTTGGACACCACGGGCGTGGCCATTCTCATTAATGCGTCTGCGGTAGGGCTCGGTTTTTTGGTGATGTTGCTTAGCAATATTGTTCCCCTGCAGCGGTTTGGCTGGCTGACTGCGCTTGCCATGTTTACCAGTGCCACCGGAGCTATTTTTGTGTTGCCGGCACTGATTATAGTCACCCAAGCCGGATTTGTGGGCAATTGGGAAAGTTTTAAAACTACGGTGGATAAAAATGTTTTAGCCAAAATTCAAACCATGAATAAAAAGAGGATAAAAAAAGGAGGTAAGTAACATGAAAAGGCCAATAGGAATGTTAATCGCTACGATTTTTCTGGGTATTTGGAGCAGTGCATTCGCACAAAATGGAATGGAAATCTTGCAAAAAGTGGAGAATACGCTTACGGCGCCAAAGGATCGCGTTGCCGTAATGAAAATGACTCTTATTGACAAAAATGGAAATGTCAAACACCGGCAGATCAAACTTTACCAGCAAGGTAAAAATAAACGGCTCATTCGTTTTCTTTCGCCTCCAGACGTGAAGGGTGTATCGTTTCTGGCACTTGGGGATAATGACATGTGGCTGTACATGCCGGCATTTCACAAAATCCGAAGAATCGCGTCCCATGTAAAAAACGAAAATTTTATGGGAACCGATTTCACATACGATGACATGGCACAATCCAATTACACAGAAAAGTATTCAGCCAAAATCCTGAAACAGACTGATTCTGTTTTTGTCTTGGAATTAACACCGAAGCCCGGTAAAAATGTTGCTTACAAAAGGCTCATCATGACGGTGGACAAAAAAACCTTTCTGCCTACGAAAATAGAATTTGTCAATAAAAATGGCAAGACGCTGAAAATTCTTACCAACAGATCAATTGAGAAAATAGAAGGGTACTGGACGCCCAAAGAAATGACAATGGAAAATCTTTTGAAGGGGCATAAAACGACAATGATTTTATCGGACATCAAACATAATGTTGGTTTGAAATCCTCTGTTTTTACGAAACGCTATCTAAAACGGTCTGAATAGGAGATTGGAGGAATTAATCAAGTGTATCAAATAGGACGATTAGGGAGGAATAAAAGATGAAAATTGCCGGAAGAATAAGTATTCTTTTTTTGTTTATTTTCACCATTTCAATTCCGGTTTTTGCTCAAATTAAATTGAATGGAGAATTCCTGACAGACAACAGAATCCGTCTGGAGCAGAATGATCGTTTTACCTGGAATGAAAATCGGCTCATATTAAAGGGGGAGTCCAATCTTTCAGAAAAAGCGCATTTCTTTACCAGCCTCTGGATTCGAAATTTTGGTTTTGCCACAGCGCGATCAACCGAAGAATTGGGTTTACGTGATAAACGAAAAATCGAACCCTGGGGGCTGGAACTCCGCGAGGGGTATCTGGATTTGTACGGGTTTCTTACCCCGAATCTGGATGTTCGCATTGGTAAACAGCGAATTGCTTGGGGAACGGCGGATAAAATTAATCCCACGGACAATTTGAACCCAAAAGATCTGGAAGATCCATTAGATTTTGGGAAGAAACTTCCAACGAATGCCCTTAAAATTTCTTATTATTTGGGAGTTTACACATTAACCGGAGTGTACATTTCCGTGTTTACGCCGGCAGTACTGCCACCACCAGATTGGAATTTTTCTTCCGGTGAAGTGCTGCCACTTCCTCCGGGAACCGGGATTGAAAAAATGACAAACCAAATCATTCTTCCTGATCTAAAATTGAGGAACACCTCGAGCATCGGGGTTAAATTGGCAGGGAGTTTATTCAATTACGATGTGTCTCTTAGCTATGTGTACAACCGCTGGGATATGCCATTGGGCCATGCTATTACCATTATCCCGACCGGGCAAACCTCTGTACAAGTTGAAAGTCGACTTATCTTTCCACGCCAGCAAGTATTTGGTGCCGATCTGGCGGGACAGTTTTTGGGAATGGGTGTGTGGGCAGAAATGGCGGCCTTTTTGCCAGATGAGGTGACAACTGCGATTACACAAATGACCCCTCAAGGGCCCCAGGTAAACTACCAAAAATCTATTGCACACGAAATCTATGTAAAATATGTGGTTGGCGGTGACTACACATTTAAGAATAGCATTTACGTGAATGGACAAATCATTCATGGTTTTTATGGAGAAGAAGGGAAAGACAATCTCAACGATTACGCCGTACTCGCCATTGAGAAGAAATTCTTTAATGACAATTTAAAGCTTCGTCTTGCAACGGCCGCAGAGGTGAATGACTGGAAAGATGTGGAAAACAATTATGCCTATGTAATTTTTCCTGAAATCTCCTACTTTCCTACAGATGCCGTAGAGTTGCTTTTGGGAGCTTATTCAATTGAAGGGAAAAGCAATACCCTCTTTGGAAATTTTCGATCGAATGACGAGCTTTACGCAAAAGCAAAAATCAGTTTTTAATGATAAGAGTTGTTTTACTCAATGGGCAGCCTACAGTTTTGCCGCGGGCTACCCAATAAATTGGAACAGGAAGTAAGGCCAACAGCCTGGAAGCCTAAATGAGAACATCAGCGAAAAGGCCTGGTGAGGTGAAAATTGCAAAGAAAAGGCACGGCTCTTTGCGGCCGAAATCCCTCCCGCTGCACTCAGAGAGTCAAAAGTTAATGAGCAAGCAGTAATTCAATGCCCATCTTAGATATCTTCAACGCCGGTCAATCGATAACGCACCCTCCCGCTGCGAAATGGTTGATTACTTTGTGTGGAAAACCCAATATTGCAAAAATAGCTTGATTTTGAAATCCCTGCCTTCACAGGGTCATTTGCAGGGGCGCAAAACACAAGTTTGAGGTTTTAATTTGGGCTCAGGAAAACCTCCGTCTTCTCGCTCTGTTGGCTGGAAGGACGCCGATGGCAACGGCATTGACGATCGGCTGGAAGGGCCCCGCCCGGGCCCAAAAACAAAGGGACGCTGCAGCAGAGTCGCCGCCGTCGAAAGCATCGCTTCATTGACGAATATGGGGACACCAGCCGCAAACCATTTCATAAAAGAGTCCAGTCTAAAAAGGATATCTCCCACGAATTTCGCGAATTATCACGAATTGATTTTATTGATGTTAAAAGAACTATATCCCGTATAATTTGTGCAATTAGTGGTTTTTAGAGTGCACTCATAATTTATTTTACCTATTTTTGCAGGCAGTTAACCTCGTAAGCTCTTTCATCAAAGCAAATACGAAATTCAAATATCGAAATCCGAAACAAATCCAAAATTCAAATGAGGCGGGGATGTATCAAAAGTCCCGATTTTGCAGAAAACACAGAAATTAAAGAATAATAAAAGGCGAGCTAATTTATTATTAATTAAGATGTTGTTCTTTGCGATCTTTGCGCCTTCTTTGTGATCTCTGCGGTAAAATATTGCTTTTGATACAGCCCCCTGCCTAAAATAGAGCGTTTAATAAACCATTTTAACAGTTTACAGAAACCCTGATTTGCCATTAGTCAGATTAGGATTGTTTGTGTCACTCGAAAAAAGTACCCATTCCTGCCAAGCACTTATTTCATTTTCCTTTTCTCCTCCACTTCCCCAAGCGCCGAAGCATGCCTGGATAAGTCATTCGTGTGGAGAAAACTCCCTCGTTGGCAAAACGGACATCTTCAATGGAATAGAACGCTTTGGGATTAAACTCCTCGATCATCTTTATGACTTCCCCGCGCTCTTTTCGGCGAATAAGTGTAAAAATAATTTTAACAGGGCCAGTGGCTCCTTCGCCATTGATAAGTGTAAGGCCGTATCCCTCGGATTTTAACTTTTTGATTAATTTTGCCGCATTCTTGCGCGTGATCACCCGAATCACTTCCATGCCTACGGCAAGTTTATTTTCGATAGTTATCCCCACAAAATTTCCCATTGCAAATCCAGAGGCATAGCCAAGATAACAAGCCACATTATCCAGGTGTTTGAAGATTTGTCCAATTGCCAGAAGCCAAATCAGTATTTCAAAAAATCCAAGGACAGGCGCCAGGAAACGTTTCCCCCTGGACAAAAAAATGATTCGCATCGTGCCAATGGTTACATCAGTAATACGCGCCAGGAAAATTAGCAGTGGCAAAATCACCCAGACAAACCATGGCGAGTTCAGGAGTGATATTTCGTGCATAGGATACCGTCCTCCATTTATCTCTTTGGACTTCTAAAAATTTCTTCAACAGCGTATACAGCTCATAAATCAAAAAAGTACAGATAAAATTTACTTTTTATGTACATGAGGATTTCATTTACATTCAATGCATTTTAAATCCCGCTAATACCGGCGAGCAGAATGTACCATTTAGAATCATAAAAAATAGGATTGAATAAGGTTTCTTTCAACATTTTTTTCAAAGACAAGAACTTTTCTGCTTTTTCCTTGCAGAAGTTTCTCTTTATTTCGTATATTCAAACAGAAGAAAAATCAAACGGTAAAGACTGCAATATTTATGAAAACTCAACTGACAACAATTTTTCCGGAGTATTTTCTGTCTATTTCTACGTTTCGAAAAATTGTTCGGGCGGGGGTTGTACTTGTTCTGGATGACCGCCCGATCCGCTCCTCCGGCAAAATCAATCGAATGGCAATTAAAACAGTCGATGGGAAACGCTATTTAACCGTGCCAATTTTTCTTCCGGAAAAAAAATCTCCAACAATCCGAAATCTTCGGATAGATTCGACGCATCCCTGGCATAAAAAGCATCATAAGAGCCTTCTTGTAAACTACAAGAATGCGCCCTATTTTGAGCATTACTGGCCGGTTTTTGAACCCCTGTTCTGCCGGGATTATTTCAGTTATTTGGAACTTTTTCAGGAGGTTATCTCGTCACTGCTGTCCATTTTAAAAATCGCTCCCAAATTTGTGTACAGCTCAAATCTGCAACTGCACGGCTCACGGGAGGCTCAAATTCTTGCAGTCTTGCAAAAGGAATCTTGCCGGGATTATCTTATCGAGGCTAATTCAGAAGCCTATTTTGATTGTTCCGCTCTCGAAAAAAATGGCTATTTGTGTGAAAAGATTCCGGCAGAACAATGGCCCTACATTCAACAGTTTCGGAATTTCGTACCTAATCTTTCGGTTTTTGATCTACTCGTGAATGTGGGGCCGGAGACAAAATCTTTCTTACTCGAAAAATAAAGCAAACAGGATTTGTGTGGACTGCAATTAAAAACGATTCAGGCACCGAATTCACGAATTTTATTCGATAGAAAATTCACTCCATGCGTTTGCGTCCAATTTATTTTGGAAAAAATAAAGACCTTGGTTGTAGATTTATCGCATAATTTTACCAAGCGATGACAGTTGCAGGATTAATTTTCAGTTAGAGTTATCCTGTCGATCCTGTCCAATTAAAACCGGGATTCGTTTATGAATAAACCGCCCTATTTTGACATCAGCCTCAGTCTTTCACCGGATTTAGTGGTTTGGCCGGGGGATGCCCCCGTTCAACTTTCAAAACAGGCTTCAATCGAGTCGGGGGATGGATTTGAGCTCTCCCGACTCGCCCTGTCCACCCACGCGGGCACGCACGTGGACCCGCCCATCCATTTTGTGCCGGGAGGCCCAATGGCAGACCAACTGGATCTCAGAAAATGTCTGGGGCTCACGCTTGTGGCGGCACTTCCGGGGCGTTCCCTCATTCAAAAAAACGATCTTGCCTCCTACGATTGGAGTCGCTTTCATCGTGTGCTCTTCAAAACAAAAAACTCCTGTTTCAATCCGAACGGAAAATTCCAAAGGGATTTCACCTCTCTTTCGGAAGATGCGGCGGAATTTCTTCTGGAAAAAGGCGTACAACTTGTTGGAATCGATTATCTTTCGATTGAAGCGGAAAACAATCCCGATTTCCCTGTTCACCATAAATTACTGGAAAATGAAATCATCATTTTGGAGGGAATCAATCTCTCCGCCGTCCCTCCGGGAATTTACGATCTGGTGTGTTTACCCTTGAAAATCGAAAACGGAGACGGTGCGCCTGCACGGGCGCTTCTGTTTCCCGTTCAGGAACCGCAAACCCAATAAGGAATTTAAATGGCCTCTGGAATTCTTGAAACGAGCTACTGGCAGGACACGACCCATCTGGAACAATTAAGGTCACGGGAAAAACTACCCAAACAAAGCGATGTGGTCATTATTGGAGGGGGAATTACGGGACTTTCCACGGCCTACTGGCTGCAGCAAGCCGGTATTCGGTTTGTAGTGCTGGACAAAAACGCCATCGGCTTCGGGGCATCAAGCCGGAACGCGGGTCTTTTGCTGGCCGGAACCGCCGAACATTTTGCCCGCTTGGTCGCGGCCGTCAGTCTTCCGGAAGCCAAAATCCTGTGGAATTTTTCAATCAAGAACAACCGATTGATCGAAGAATTAATTCACGCCCAAAAAATCGATTGTGATTTTCGAAAGGAGGGTTCCCTTGGCATTGCCTCTTCGGAATCCGAGACCAATGAGATCCGCGAATCCGTGCAACTGCTTCGGGAAAATGGCTACGGCAGCGAATGGCTCACCCGAAGGGATCTCCAAACACTTTTCAAGTCACAGCTTCCCAAAAAATTCCTGGGCGCTCGATTTTACGAAAAAGACGCCACTTTTCACCCGGGCAAGTTCATATTTGGGTTGGGGGAAAAGATTCTTCGAAACAACGGGAAACTGTACCCCAAAACTGAAGTGATTTCCATTACGGAAGCCGCCGATGATGTAACGATTGAAACCTCTGCCGGGACGATTGCCTGTCACATGGTGGTCCTGGCGACAAACGGGTACGCATCACTAATGTACCCCTATTTTCAAAAGAAGATTGAGCCGGTACGGGGCCAGATTATTGCCACTCAACCCACAAATTACAGACTTCCGCCAATGGCCATGCTGACAAATTTCGGTTATGAATATTGGCAGCAAACGCCGGACGGGCGGCTGGTGTTAGGCGGCATGCGCTGGAGTGCAGAAGACACGGATGTGGGAAAATTGGACGAAACGCCCGATCCGAATCTCCGAAAAAATTTAAAGGGTTTTATGAATGAAACATTTTCGAATTTGGGTGCTTTGATACTCACGCATAATTGGGCAGGTGTCATGGGGTTTTCGATTGACGGTCTCCCCATCATCGGGAAACTGCCTGGGCGAAATACGATCCTAACGGCGGGCGGATATACCGGCCATGGCATGTCATTTGGGTTCCTGGCCGGGAAAATTCTGGCGGACATTATTCACACGGGGAAGCCCGAAGAGAACATTAACCTGTTTTCTCCCGGGCGGTTTTTGGTGTCCTGAAGCCCGTTTTAATGTCGGATCGTTTTTGTTACACATTGAATATTCACGCACTTACAACCTTTTACGACAACAGGCATTGAAATGGAACCTTATTCGATTGGCTTGATCGGCCCCGGACGTTTGGGGAAGGCGTTTTTGCGCGCCCTCAATCAGGCGGGCCACACAATTTCACTGGTTTTGGGTCGACATCAGAATTCTCTGAAGCCTCTTCAAAAGGATTTTCCCAATTGTTTTTTAACGACTGCTTTTCGGGATTGGCCGCCGGTGGATATTCTTCTGATAACCGTTCCTGACGATTCGATCGAAAACGTAACCCGTCAATTGGCGAAATCGGCGCTCAATCTGCGGTCGGTTGTCGTTGCTCACACATCCGGGGCGAAAGCGTCAGATGTTTTAGCTCCCCTGCGGGGAAAGGGCGCCCTGGTGGCATCTATTCATCCAGCGCAATCCTTTGCGGGAACCCCTGACGATGCCGAAAAATTCCGTGGCTGCACCTTTGCCATCGAGGGCGATTCACGGGCAGCAATTATTCTTTCTGATCTGGCTGCGTCTTTGGGCGGTATCCCCTTTAAAATTCCCACGCAGGCCAAACCCCTGTATCATCTGGCCTGCGTGATGGTTTCTAATTACTCCACAACGCTCATGGATTCCGGACTATCTGTTCTGGAGCAAATCGGCATTACCCGCCCGAAAGGGAAAACCATTCTTCTGCCGCTTTTGCAAACGGCTGCCAAAAATCTGGACAGCGCCAATCCGGAAGACATCCTCACCGGCCCTATTGCCCGTGGGGACGTTGAAACGGTAAAGGAACATCTCGAAAATTTAAAGAAAAAAAATCCCGGGCGCCTTCCGGTCTACATTTCGCTGGGACGTGAAACTCTGAATCTGGCGAGAAAGGTGGCTCCGAATCGATCGCAAAAATTTAAGGCAATTGAGGAACTCTTTAACACCTACGAAAGGTAGGTGGAATGAAATTGAAACACTTGCATTTTGCCCGCGTGGGTATTAATTTGTTATGTGAGTTTACCCTAAAAACCATGAATTACGCAAATAGTGCTAATTTAATCTCTACCGTTGCGAGTTTTGCAAAAGTGATTGAGAGATATTTAGTAAAAATACGTTAACCCGTTGCGCCCACGTTAACCGGAAATGGTTAAACTCAGCGACGAGGGAAGTCCCCTCTATCAAGAGGGGATTTAGGGGTGTGTTATTATTAAATTTATCCAACAAGTAGACAACACACCCTGATCCGTCCGCCAGCTGGCGGACGCATCACCCCTCTTTTTAGAGGGGAATTTTAC
>CAZIYL010000042.1:0-13728 GCA_964543425.1 uncultured Deferribacteres bacterium | reverse complement strand
TGTTGGTAATCCAAATTATTATCTTGAGCTGTCTGCCCGTACGACGTCGTTAAACCGAATTCAACACTTCCTGTTGTGGGTTCATCTGTTGTCCAATGTATTTTTACCGATCGACTTGAAATATCTGAAACTTCAGGACCGGACGTAATAACGGGAGGAACGGTATCGCGGATAATTTTAACGCTCCCGTTTTTTATTACAACAGGGGGGATCCCCTCATTCAAGACAAAATTATTCAGCAAAACGGGCGTTTCGCTGTTTACGGGAGCGGATGCATCGATTTTAAAAACGACAAAAAGAAATTTTCCCCCACCGGAAAGGGGCTCAACACTACCGCCGCTAATATACAATTTATCATCCTGAAAATTTGAAACAAGATTTCCTTCTATTTTTTTTGCATCCGTTCCGCCGATGGACGTAACTGATTGGAATTTTAATATCGATGAATCAAATGTTAACGTTGCGTCAAATGAAAGAACATTCAAACCCGACACATCCGAGAGATAAATTGGCAGCGCAAGAATTCTCCCCGACGGCAGACTTGTATCCGGCACGGAAACAGTAGCCGTTTGGGAAAAAACAGGATGATTCCCAAGGAGAAAGAAAATGATTGCACCAAAAGACAATAGCCGTTTCATTATTGAGTCCATTACTTGTGCATGTAAATCAATTTTTGAACTTTAGTAGTGGCTTCCGTTTGCATTTTACAGAAGTAAATGCCATTTACAACGCGCTGATGATTATTGTCTAAACCGTCCCAGTAAAAACTGTGCAAACCCGGTTCCAAATTCTTATTGACAATATCCTTAACTTTCTGTCCCAAAATATTAAAAATAGCAAGATTTATTTTGAGATTTTTCCCGTCATCGGTGTTTGGTACAAAAACCACAATCGTGGTTCGGTCAACAAAAGGATTTGGGTAGCTTTTTATCAAAGCGAACTCATTAACAGGCTTGAAATTGTCAATGCTTTCCAATTTACCGGATATTAGACCTTCATTAATTTGAAATTTAGCGAGTTCCAGCAATTTAACCGGAGAAGTGGGAAGACCCTTGGTAGTGGTTACAAAAATTCGGATAAAATCATTACTTTTAATTGAATCCTTTAAACTGGCCGTAGAGAGTTGCAATACACCATTTTTTTGCGCCCATGCCAAATTTGTGCGCCTAATTTTTTCTCCCAAAACGCAATTTTTCACGGTAAGAAAATTAGGGTTAAAATGAAAATCCCATTCTGTGGAGAAAATATTCTTCATATTTTCCCCCCGAATAACAAGAATCCAATTATTTCCCGAATGACCCGAAATTGCCATAGAGAATTGATGAATTGTATTGTCGCTAAATAGCGAAAGCGGTTTCGGCATTCCCTGCGTTTCAACTGGGAAAGAACCAATTAAATGGGCCGAGTATTGAAAAATAAGAGACGCGTCCAGAGCCGAAATTCCGCCGTTTCCGGAGACATCCGCAGCAACCGAATCTCTTGGCAAATTCGCTAGATAATTGCCGACCTGTTTTCCAACCGTTCGACTCAAAATAATTGAGGCATCGTAGGAAGTTATCTTCCCATTAGCCGTAACATCACCATATTTGGAACCTGTAAAATTCTGATTTAATTTATTCCCTTTTAGATTTTGATACAGGCGTTTTTTGGGTATAAAGAAATATCCCGTCTTCCGGGGGGTGATCAAATAATCAAATCCGGTCGGAATATTCCTAATCTCGTAAAAACCGCTTTCATCTGAATAATAGACATTCTTTTGTGAATTGGAAAACTGAAGCGAAACGCCCCGCATCGGGCTATTGTCATCCGCAACAACTTTACCACTAATGGTGGCAATCTCACTGGGATCGGGAATCAATTGGACATCCAGTTGAACATCAGTGCCGGCGTGTATTGTTTTGGAAAGAGTTGACGCCTTAAAACCCAGCTTATCAAACACGAGCTTGTATGTACCGTCCTTCAAATGAATGCGATATTCACCCGTGTAATCGGAAGAAGTAAAACTTGTATCGGAACCGGAAATGGCCTCCGCGATTGCTTGATTAATGGGCTTCTCGCTGGATTGATTCGTAATGTATCCCCAAATAGCTCCCATTGAGGTCAGGGCAAATGTAACTTCCGTTGTCTGACTCAGTTTCACCTCTATCCTTTTGGATTGCATCGAATAGCCTGTTTTGGTGGCTTTCAAATCATACAATCCGGGTTCGATCTGCAAAGAATAATCGCCATTATTATCGGTAACCGTACTAAGGCTGCTGTCGGCTGTCATAATGACTGCATTTACAAGTGGATTGCCGGAATCATCCAAAACTTTTCCTGAAACGGTTCCAATATTTCTTACAAGATTAAAATCGATTCCACTAACCGTTTGTCCGGCCCGAACGGGAATACTAACGGCAAGTGTGTCGGACAAAAATCCCCCTTTGGAAGCAAGCATTTTCCATGTTCCGGGCTTGACGGTCAAACGGTAGGAACCATCATCTCCGCTGTGTGTGAAAAAAGAATCTTTTTCGCTAAATGCCATAACAAAGGTATTTGATATGGGGTTCGATCCTTCAAACACATTACCGCTGATTGTGCCCGCATTTTTGGTTAATTCAAAATTGATATTTTCTTTATTCTCTCCCAGATTTACCGTAAGCGTTTCGGTTTTTGAAGCCACATAGCCGGGCTTTGTAACCCAAATTTGGTAAAATCCGGGCTGTACCCATATTTTGTATGATCCATCAATAATTGTCGTATCCGCATTATCACCGGCATGAACAATAACGCCTTGAATCGGAACCGATTGAGTTGTGACCCAGCCCGAAATAAAAACCGGGTTTGGGACCAATAAGAAATTAACGTTCGAAAGAGTTTGAGCCGGCTGGAGATTTACTTGAACAGGCACGGGCGCACTATAACCATTCTTGGAAACAGCCACAGAATATACCCCCGGCGTTACGCTTAAGGAATAATATCCCCGTTTATCCGTTTGAGTGGTTACAGGCGTTCCGGAGGCAGGAATTGCTTTTACCTCAGCCAATGCCACGGTTTTGGAACCGTCAAAAACAAATCCCGAAATAACGCCTGCATTGGGAAGCAAGACAAAATCGGGAGAAATGCTCAATGTATCCCCCGGATTTACATGAAACAGCCTCGGCGCGGGACTAATGAATCCTTCTTTTGCAACAAGCAATGTCCAATCGCCACTGCTAATCTGAAATCGAAAAGACCCGGTTTCATTGGTTTGTTGAGTAAGAGTTGTTTTATCATTTTTAACGGTAACATTGGCATTCAAAATAGGATTGCCGGAATTATTAACAACCTTACCCAGAACAAGGGCGCTAAATGCTTTTAAAACAAGTGGATTGTCCAAACTGATTTGAGATTCCGAAACAACGGTAACCTGAACGGTGTCCGAGTTGGAATATTTTTCCTTTTGCCCCCAGATATTCCAGATACCGGTTTGGACATCCAGCACAAAATTTCCATTCGCATCAGAGAAAGCCTTTACAGATTTTTGTGAATATGCCTCTTTTGCAATAATCCGGACATCTTTCAGCGTAACGCTGTTAGCATCAATTGCCTTGCCTATTATTTGGTGCATCGATTTCTGCAAGTAAACCGTCAAGGCCAGCGTATCGCCACTGGCAACGGAGACTGTCTTCGTTGTGTCTAAATAACCTTCTTTTGATGCCCTCAGGCTGTATTCTCCCGGCTGAACTGCAATCGTTAAATTTCCGTTCTGGGACGTAACATAAGAAATGTTGTCACCGGAACCGGAAACCGGCATTAAATCAATATTGACCGAAGGCAAAGTGGAATTATCCATTTCGCGGGTTGAAATTTTTATGGCGCCGATGGGAACCTTGTAAAAAAAGCTTCTTGTTTCGCTGGCGTACCCATTTCCGGTATTATCGATGGAGAGAACGCGCCACAGATATTCCGTTCCCTTCAAAATTTGCCGTGCCGGAATTTCAATAGATGTGTTAGAGGTGGTTGAATTCCAGATCAAAATACTGGAACTACTATTGTCCTGGTACACAAATTCATAGAGATAAATCTGATAATTCACGGCCCCATCAACAGTTGTCCATTGAAATGTGATATTTTCAGAAGAAATCGTGTCGTTATCTGCAGGCGCAACCAATTGAGGCGGTTCAAGAGTCTGAACCAGATTTACGGTAAACGTAAAAACACCTCCCTGGACGATTGACGTGTATGCCGGATTATTTCCATAATTATTAAGGGCAATCCAGGAATAGTTAATGCCATTCATAAGCGGCGGTGAGACCCCATTTGATTCGGTAAAATAGCCCGAAGGGTCTGCCGATCCGTACGTGATGTGCGTTTCAGAAGTAATGGCCTGCCAAATAATATTTGCCCCCGTTATCTGTAAATTGCCATTTTCATCTCTTGAAATGATTGGCTCGTGATCGGAAACAACAATGTGATAATACGGAACCCCCTGCACTTCGTCCCATCGAAATTCAGGGGACGCAGTTTGAATCGTCGAATTATTGGCAGGATCTCGCATGGTTGGCGCATTGGGCGATTCCACAATTAATTTAAATTCGGCGGAAGTTAAATTGCCATTGGAAATAACGGCGTAGTAAACGCCCGGTCCTATTCCGACTGAACTTGGCACAAATGTCAAAGACTGAGTGCCCGTGATTGACAAAGCATGAGTATATGCGCCGTGAGAAGTGCCGTAATGCAAGGTTGCTTCAACCGATTCCAGCCAGGTAATTGTTACGGTTTCATCAACGCCAATTAATTTTAGAGGAACGCTGGTTAGTGTAATCTGCTGCGCCCAACCTCTGATTGGACCTAAAATGCCTATAATCAAGGCAAATGCCAGAAAATATTTTTTCATCAGTACCTAAACCCCATGGATAAATAAAACATTGGATTTGGAATGACTTCAATCTTTCCTAAAACCAAATAATGCTTTTGAATCACCCTGCCGTAGGCAAAGTTAAATTGGGGGATCCAAATTTTGCTTTCGGAAAGCGTTAAATGCTTTATTTTTGATGCCGACATTTTAGAAGAGGCAATACCCAAGTCAAAACAGAAATTGGAGATTCCGATTACGGACACATAACTTATTCCATTATTCACATTGAAATCAGACGGGCCGTAGGATATCCCGGATGCCCCAAAACTGGCAGACAGATTGTGGTACCAATAGAATTTTCTTTTTCTCAAAAGAAATCCTGCGTGAATTTGAACCGGATAATGAATTAATAATTCGGAATAGGTTTTGTTTTTTTCAGCCTTTGTTAAGGTCAATTGTGAAAGATTCAATTTGACCGGATCCAAAATTTCCGCGTTTTCATCATTTGAAAAAATGGCGTCAATATTTAACGCCGGAATTTTGTTTTGAACGATATCCAAATTGCCGTGCATCTTCAAGGAAGAACTTGTTTTGAAAGAAAGGTCTAAAATTATATTGCGATTTAGTGTGTGCCATCCGCCAACAGACATTCGCCAGCTTTTGCCGCGAAACCCCCCATCCAGAGATTGATTCAGAGAGTTGTACCATGAATCATTTGGATCATTGAAAATATATTCCTGGCCATTGAACGACATATCTCCCTGAACATTCATTCGTCCGTAAAAATCCGCTCTTCCGCCCAATCGATCAATCGACATTCCCAAGCCATATCGACTTTTAACAATTCGGCTGAATAGTAACGTTTTTTGATCCACCAAAAAAGAAAAATCAACCAATGATTCAATAAAAGCCGTAAATAAAACTTTGCTTTTTGTGCCACCTCCCATGTCCACAAGGGTTGAAATCCCGGTTTCAGCGCCGCTTAATTTGGAACTCATGGCCGCATGGAATAGCTTTTTATAGCAGAGCGAAAAATGCCATTTACCGAGAGGAACAGAAATAAAGCCTTCTCCCCATGCTTTATTCGTTTTAAAAAAACCATCTATTTGCGGATAAAAAACCTCTGTGCTTTTTATCCGGTAATTGGCAATGGCTCTATCCAGTGAGGAATGGACGCGCGTGTTGATATCGACAAAGTGAAAAGGATCAATACTTAATTCCGGACCTGCCTGAATGATAACGGTGGGTCGATTGAATGTTGAAGAAAAGGCGGGATTTACCCCCTGGTTCATCCAATGATAATAGGACCCCTGAGCACCAAAATTTCCGAAAGAATAATCAGAAAAAGGAGATCGACTCAGATTAATAACACCGGAAAAGCGTCCGCCGTCTAATTTGAATATTTTACTCGTGCTTTGGCAAAACACAGCAACATGTGAAGAAAGAAAGAATATCAACGTGAAGAAAAGCCATTTCATTATTCGTGACCCCGCCTTAATGAAATGAAAATAATTAAAAAACAGTTGGAATAATTGAGTTCTATATCGGCAAGTTGCCCCAATTTATAAAATATTTTTGTAAAAATCAAGTATAATTTTGGGGATATTTTAAATCTCTGCCTTTGTGATTTTTGCAGACATTTTTTTCACAATAAATTATGGCAATTGTTTAAGCTAACTAAATAAAATACAAAGCATTTTGTACACTTATTTCCCTGTGCAATTCCCGTAAATCCATTATGCGGGCCAATAGGTCTTTCTTAAACCTATCTTCTATAATATCAAGCTATTATACAATATTTGCAACGACAATATAACCTAATAAAAAATTTCTGTAACATTTCCGCTAAATTTTCGTTATATTAAGCGTAAATTTATCTAAATTTTAGGAGGAAAATGATGAAATGTTTCAACAGAATTTTTCGTGCAGCGGCCGTTCTTGTTTTTATCATTACACTGCCGGTTCTTTCGCTTCAGGCGAGCAAATTTAAAACCCTTGAAGGGCCTGAGCACCACGCGCCTGACCGGGATTTCCACCTTATTCATTACACCTTGAGGCTCTCTTTTGATGCCCCCAACAAGACCGTTTTCGGGAAAGAAGCAATCACGCTTACTCCTTTTCACTCCGGCATCGACTCCATCGTCCTGGACGCAGCAAAAATGGACATCCATTCGATTCGGCTTTTACCTGATAAAAATTTAAATTTTAGCAAGAAGCCGCAAAAATTAATTATCAAATTAAACAAATCTTATTCTTCAAAAGATACGCTAACTCTGGCGACCGATTACACGGTAAAAAACCCTAAAAAGGGACTTTTTTTTATTCTTCCCCAAAAGGGTTCTGATAAAAAACATTTTGAAATCTACTCCCAGGGAGAAATGGAAGACAATCACTATTGGTTTCCCTGCTGGGATTTTCCAAACGACCGCGGCACGAGTGAAGTATTTATTACCACAAAAATGCCAAACATTGCCATTTCAAACGGAAAATTGATCGGCGTAACAACCAACAAAAAGGATTCCACCCGAACATTTCACTGGAAAATCGACATTCCTCACGTGTCTTATTTGACTTCTATTGTCGTAGGAAATTACGTTAAAGTTGAGGATTATTACAAGAAAATACCGGTTCAATATTATGTCCATCCCGATCAAAAACCACACGCCATGGCTACTTTTGAAACCACGCCAAAAATTATTGGCTTTTTTTCCAAACAGATTGAGGTGGAGTATCCTTACTCAAAATACGCCCAGACCGTTGTTGATAATTTTATGTACGGAGGAATGGAAAATATCTCAGCCACAACCCTGACCTCTGCTACCATTCACGACCGGCGAAGTACAATCGACGGTACCAGCGAGGGCTTGATCGCCCACGAACTGGCGCACCAGTGGTGGGGTGATTTGCTTACCTGCCGCGACTGGACAAGTGCATGGCTTAACGAGGGCTTCGCCACATATTTTGCGTCTCTTTGGACAGAGCACTCCAGGGGGCGCGATGCCCTGGACATCGATATGCAAAATGCTGCCAAGACCTACATGGCAGAAGATTCCACCCTGCACAGACGTCCGCTCAGATGGTACCGATACAAATATCCGGTCAATATGTTCGACAGGACGGCCTACCAAAAAGGCGCCTGGGTGCTTCACATGATGCGCTACCTCCTGGGCGATGAGCTTTTTTGGAAGGGACTCAATTATTACGCCACTGCAAATGCCAAAAAACTGGTGGAAGCTTTCGATCTTAAAAAGGCAATTGAAGACGGAACCGGCAAAAATCTCTATTGGTTTTTTAATGAATGGGTTTATTCCGCAGGATATCCCAAATATGAGATCACAAAAACATGGGTAGATTCCCTGCATGCCCTGGCTCTTCAGGTAAAACAAACCCAGGTGGGCGACACGCTGACGACCGTTTTCCGAATGCCGGTTCATATTCAACTGATTGCAGGAAATCGGCAGCGGACCACCACAGTAAATCTAACTACGGCCGATACTACCTTTTACCTGCATTGCGTCCAAAATCCCGATCTTGTGCTTTTTGATCCGGGCGACCACATTTTGAAAGAGGTCACTTTCAAGAAAAGCAAAAACGAATGGCTGCTTCAATTGGTAAAAGCCAATCATGCCGTTGACCGAGTAGACGCCCTTGATGCACTTAAGAAGAATTTCAAAGACGACAAATCTGTTCAGGAAGCCATTGCTACCCGTCTGAAAGAAGATTCGTTCTGGGTGCTTCGCCGGGAATCGGCGCGTTTTCTCGGCGATGTGCATCCCAAATGGGCTGAGGCAAAGCTGGTTCAAGCCATGCACGATCCCAAAAGCCGCGTGCGCGCAGAGGTAATTTCGGCACTGGCCAATTACAAAGACACAACACTGGTTGCCAAAATTCAAGAGACTTTTCAATCAGATTCCAGTTACGCGGTTCAATCGGCTGCCATTCGGGCCATTGCCAAATTGGATTCTGCCAATGCGCTGTCATTTCTTAAAAAGGCTCTTACAATGAATTCCTACAATGAACAGATTCGCAAGGCCGCTGTTCGTGCACTGGCCGGCCTTAAAACACCGGCGGCTGTAGAAATAATGCTTCCCTACGGAAGCCTGAAATATCCGGCAACCCTGCGGATGGCAGTAATGCGAGCCACAGGACGGATTGGGAAAAAGAATCCCAAGGTTTTGCCATTTATTTTGGAACACCTGAAAGACCCCTCTAATTGGGTGCGTCGTCAGGCAGCATTTTCGCTTTCCAGAATTGGAGATGCGTCTGCAATGCAGCCACTCGACGAGGCTATCAAAATTGAGATTGACCCGCGTGTAAAAAAATCAATGGAGATTGCGCTGAAGCACCTAAAGGCCAAGAAGGAAATCGAAGGAAAAAAGCAGTAAACAAACCAATTTCTCTAAAATAAAAAAGGCTTCAGGAATCAAACCCACATTTGGAATGATCACGGAGCCTTCTTAATTTAACGTGTTTAAAATGGATATTTCCCGCGAAAGAAACCCTCGTTACGACACCCAGGGCCTGATTAATTCTTTCAGACTTCTGTTTTCCACGCCCGGAAGAGGATTTTCCAATTCGTATTTCTGAATTACTTCATAAAATGCAACCCAAATAAACGAAGTGGTTAGCGAAAGAGTAAACAAAAAATAGACGACGCCTGTGTAAAGCCCCACAAAAACAAATCCAATAAAAAACAGCAGCATTGTAAGTGAAACCTTCAAATTGTCAAAACACAAAATCCATGCCTTTTTAAGTGATCGCTTCAGCGATTCCTTGAAGAATATTTTTGTGGGAAGCACCCACAGACTGTACATCAGATAAATTAGAGCAAACCAGAAAATTGCAGTTGAAAGCCACTCCAAAACATGGCTGCCACGACGAATACTCTTGTAAAAATAAATATTTGCTGCAAGAACAACTAATATCAAAATAAGAACTGAACCGTAAGCAAATGCCCATTTCCAATTTTGGCGAACATCTTTCCATAATTGCGAAAAGGAATAGGATTGATCTACAAACAGTTTTGAAATGCTTACAAAAATCATGCTGATCGCAAAACCCAGTCCGATAACCGTAATGCTCATAACGGCGTAAATAAAATTCAAAAGAATTAACCAGCCGATATGATCGTAGGACAACCACAGCCATTTCTTAAAAATGGTCGCAAGAGATATTTTAGGAGATTTTTGATCCATTTGAATTTTCTCTAAAATATGCGAAAATCCACCAAACAGCAAACATTACAAAAGCCTAAAATATTTCGCCATAAGACTTTTTGCGTGAGCCGCTACACGGCGGTTTTACTGGCACCGCAATTCTAAATACGCTGCTACTAAAATAGAAAATTTTTCTTGAGAATCAAATGAAATTCTACGCAAGAATTGTTATTTTGCGGTTAGAATTGAGAAAAAGCAATTACGTTAAATGAGTTTAAAATAAAAAACCCTGCTACAAAGAATCACAGGGTTTTGGGTGGGCGGTGCTGGATTTGAACCAGTGACCCCTTGCATGTCAAGCAAGTACTCTAACCAACTGAGCTAACCGCCCGGATAAAAAATAAAAAAAGCGTCTTTTCTGACGCCAAATACGTGTACCGAGGGCCGGAATCGAACCGGCACGGGCTAAAAGCCCAAGGGATTTTAAGTCCCTTGCGTCTACCAATTCCGCCACCCCGGCACATTTGAGGCGGCGACCGGATTCGAACCGGTGAATAACGGTTTTGCAGACCGTCGCCTTAGCCACTTGGCTACGCCGCCAAAAAAGCGACATCTGGTCTGAACACCGATTTATACTTGGAGCGGGAGACGGGATTTGAACCCGCGACCTTCTCGTTGGCAACGAGAAGCTCTACCACTGAGCTACTCCCGCAAAAGGCAAAAAAAATATAAGGATTTTTTCTTTTGAATGCAAGATTTTTTTACTGGCGCCGGCGATTTTTTTTGATTCGATCCAGCACATCCCGGCGGCGTTCGCGAACAGATCTGGACTTTTTTCGCCCCACCTGATAGAGAAAATAGAAAATCAAAAAAAGAACAACAAGCGCCATTTCTTTTTCAAATCTGCCTGAAATCTCAAATACGCCTGCCCTCTTTTTCTGAAAACATTTGTTGTGAAATTGCAGATGTTCTTCGATGTGACTTCCCCAATACTGCCAATTATGCGATCCGTCGTAAACCTCGAAAATATGCTTCACTCCAAGCGAATCCAATCGAAAATGGAACTGAACATTTTCCGGATAGGAAAAATCCGATCGTCCGACATCGAAAAGAAGCGCAACATGCGCCTCCACCAATTTTGGCGCCAAATAATAGCAACTGTTGGCCTTCCAACGATCGGGATATTTTGAATAAGGCCCCAGCCGATCGGCAATATGCCATTGATTTGAATGCCTGTTAATATCCATAATGCCGCTCAGAGATGATGCCGATGCAAACAAATCGGGATGTTTTTCAGCAAGGGAAATAGCCCCATGTCCCCCCATACTCAGCCCACAAATTCCCCGATGCCAGCGGTCTTTGATCGTACGAAAATGCCCATCCACATAGGGAATTAGCTCTTTAATGATGTAACTTTCATATTGGGAATTCGGATCGATGGGGCTGTCGACGTACCAGCCAAAGGGATTTCCATCGGGGAAAACGATAACAAAATCAAATTGATCGGCCAGATTTTCCACATCCGTTTTTTCGACCCAGTCTTTGTAACTTCCATACGCCCCGTGAAGCAAATAGAGAACGGGGAAATGCTTGTGTGTCGTTTGATAATCATTTGGGAGATAAATATAGAATTGTGTGTCTTTTTTTAGATAGTTGCTCCGGAGGGTAACAATGTGGAGGTTTTTCTCAGTGGCTTGAAGAGAAGATGATAAAAAAATCAGAATCAATATCGAAAGAAACTTTTTCATATGAAAATGTCCTTTTTAAAATGGTAGAAATACACTCTTTTAACAATGAAAACATATTACAAATTTAAGAATTTGTTTGGCAGAATACAATTGATTTATTTTCAAAAAATTTAGTGGCGGGAATATTTTAAACCATAGTTTCGAGTCTCATACCCTAAATTAAGGGTGAAAGAATTCAAATAAATCTCAAAAAAAAATTAGAATAATGAAAAAAAGGCTCGATTTTTTCATAAAAAATACAGTTCGCAACATATATAATATATTGTAATAGCAGGACTTGCGGGCCAGACCGCTCACTTTTCAAAAAATGTAGATAAATGGATTGAGGAAGTGCGGATGGAAAAATTATGGGACAAAGCATACAATTAAAGTCAAAATCAAACGTTCAAATCTCCAATTATGATCTTATTGTTTATCTCTTCAATTATTTCTTTATCTGATTTTTTTTGTAAGTTTTCTAAAAACAAGCGAATTGATATTCTTAAATATTCCTCAATTTTTGCGGTGAACTGCGTCAAGGATGTTATTTTTTCTAAATCTTTCGACTTTATTGATTTCCCATGAACAATTCTGCTTCTAAAACCATATGCCTTCTTAAGATTTTCAAATGCTTCTTTTCTTTTATTTTTGTCCTGCCCGATATAGTGAGCGCATCTTAGAGAAAGCCGGTACGTTAACTCACCCTCTCCATCAAGAAGATACAATGATTCAAACGCTATCATAAGGTCTATCAGTTTATCCTCGGCCATATCCCTGTCATATGAAAAGTTAAATCTCCGAACTGCCATATAAATAGATTTATATTTATCTATTCCTAAATCTTTGATTTGATTCCATAGGACACGTAAATTCGTCTCATCTTGACTATCCAAAATATATGGTGGGGTAAGTATTGCGCTTGGAACGGTTCCAGAACAAGTCCACATTGTATTCCATACTTTTGGATATTGAAGCATTGGTGAATATTGCAATATGCCAGATTTTAAAAGTCTTAGGGCGGTAATGATTCTATCAATATAAGGGCTAATATTTTCCGTTTTCCTCTTGCTTGGAATTTTCGTTCTCAGCTCCAGACCCCACATTGTTGATATAAAACCAACATCTTGAGAAGAAATATATCCAACTATATTACATCCTATTAATACCTTAAGTTCCCATTCATTTAGTCGCCTGATTTTAAAATCCCCTAAATCCAATACCTTGGTCCCTTTAAGCTCAAAATTAAACAAGGGAACAATAATAATAACATCTTCTCCATCGGTGAAAATATACTCAGAAACTTCTTCAAAGAGATTATTAAAAACAGCTTCATTGTAGTTAAAGTTTTTTGTGATATAAACATACTTAATCAAAAAAACACTGATTATTTCTCGATTCAAAGCATTTCTATATGCACGGCTATCCTCAACTATTTTTCTGTCTTTATCCGTTATTTTTATCTCTATCATCTTGTGAATATTATTGTCCAGCAAAAAGTCCAGACAGTTTGAAACTTCATGCAATTTTAAGATTTTTTTAAGATTTTTCTTTATAAAAAATGAATAATTAGGTTTTGTTTTGGTGACAAGGTACCATATTTGTTGATTTAAACCTATTTCATAGTCATAATCAATTATTTGCTCAATTTTCTCCTTTTCATTTTTGGATTTAAGGAATAACAAAGAAGCCGTAATTGCCTTTTTCACGCAATGGTATAACTTTTCGCCTATTTCTTTGTCATTGAAATTATTCATCTTTTGCACTCATTTAATTTTTTGAATCGGATTTAATAAATAGGCCATTGTAAATCATAGTTGAATAAAATAAGCCATTAATTCGAGGCCAATTTCCTGCAACCATTTTTCTAATAAAGACAACCAAAAATGGGGCAAAATGGAGTAAAATAGAATAAAAAAGGGAATCAGCATTTTTCCGCTAATTCCCTGTTTTTGTCTGTAAATAACTGATAATAAATGGTCGGGGCGAGAGGATTTGAACCTCCGACCCCTTGACCCCCAGTCACACT
>CAZIYL010000041.1:0-14062 GCA_964543425.1 uncultured Deferribacteres bacterium | reverse complement strand
TGTTCCGCCTGAACCGGCAATCCACCCGTTTTTCTCATCAATGAATGTAACGGATTTTAGGGTTTTGGTCGTAATTTCGCTTGCATCTGTCCAGGTTTTCCCTCCGTCAGTGGTAGTGAGAATCGTGCCGTTCATACCCACGGCACAGCCGACATTTTTTGTGGCAAAAGAAATTCCGTAAAAACCATTTTCGAAGGTCGGAGTCACTGCAGGTACCCATTGATTCTCTCCGAAAACTGCTGTTGATAGCAAAAGAAGCAAACCGACAAACATTAAAACTATCTTTTTCATACCGTCTCCTTCTTGATAAGAAAAAAAATCATAAAAATTTTAACATAAAATTGAAATATAACCAAGCCATTGAAAGATGAGTTCACTTTAAAAAGATATTACCCACTAATTTACAGTAATTTACGCGAATTGATTTTATTAAAGTTAACTGAATTGCAATCTGCATAATTTACGTAATTAATGGTTTTTAGAGAATACTCAAAGATTAAAAATAAATAAAAGGGGGGAAGGCATTTGCCTTCCCCCTTTTGGTGTTTATTTTACCAATAGCATTTTTTTAACGGATTTAAAATCATTGACTGAAATTTTGTAAAAGTAAAGACCGGATGGAAAGTTTGCCGCATTCCAGGAAATATTGTGCGAACCCGCTTTCATTTTCTTGCCGTCAACGAGCGTTGCCACACACTGTCCTACAGTGTTGTAAATTTCCAATGTGACCTTTCCGTTCTTTTTCAATTGAAAAGCAATGTTCGTTGTTGGATTGAAGGGATTCGGATAATTTTGTTCAAGGGCGTAGCGCAGCGGAATGACCGCATTTACCGTGAGAACCTTGGACAATTCAAATGTTCCGTCCACATCTACCTGTTTAAGGCGATAGTAGTAGGTGTTGCCATAGGCGGATTTGTCTACAAAAGAATAGGCGTGGGATTTGGTGCTCGTGCCGCTGCCTTTAACGAATCCGACTTTTTGGAAGGATTTTTCGTCCAGGCTTCGCTGAATTTCAAATCCAAGATTGTTGGTTTCCGAAGCAGTTGTCCATGACAATGTGACGCCTTTTTTACCAATTGCCGCCGTAAAGGAAGCCAGCTCCACCGGCATCGTCAAGCCGGGAGTGGGGTAATCGATCAGACGAAAATCCGTGGCACTGTTGTTGGTATCATATCCGGGAGCAATGCGCTCAATCGATTTTCCCTGATATTTAACAACACCCCAAAAGTGTTCTGCACTTATTCTGGGATCCATTGTTGAGGAACTGGTGGATTTTCCATCATATTCCACACCGTCAATGACGGTTTCAAAATCGATTCCATCCCTGTAATCCACATCCGCTCCGGAAGCCAGAATGACTTCGTCGCTGACCAGGTTGAGCATGAAATCGGTGTGGCGGCCTGTGTAAAGGTTCACAATATTAGGCACATCCGGATTATCCGGATCCGAAGGACTTTCGGGATTGTAGAACTCAAAATCCGCATGAGACAAATCGATGCTGGTCGGCATTTGGGTTTTCCAATTCACCGCCGACTGCGCACATACTTTGTATTCACCGGGTTGTATCGGGTAATCGGTTCCGTTTCCGGGGAATTGGAAGATGTACGTCACCTTTGTGATATTGCCGGCAAGCCGGCAGATAATTTTGCCATCCAGATATTCGGTTTCGGTGCCGGCATTGTACAGCTCCACATATTGATCTTTGAAGAAATAATTGTCATTTTGGGGGCCGCCGACGTAGAGCTCATTGATTTTGATGCTGCTGTGAGTCACATAATCTTCGCGGACCGCTTTCATGATGATTCCACTGTAACCGGCTGTAAAAAGCATGGCATTATTTCGCAATGCCATTTCCTTAATAGATTTGCTTGTGCCAACCGCCAATTGCGTCCATGTAACGCCGGCATCTTCTGTGTGAAAAACAAGTCCGTTGTAGCCGGCTGCCCATCCCTGAGTGGGGGACACCATCAGAATGGAGTAAAGATATTTTGTGGTCGGCTGTGCTTTTACGACCCAGGTTTTTGCGGTGTCGGAAGTGGCCAGAATGTATCCGCCATCCGCAACGGCCCAACCGTGTTGAGAATCGTAGAAGAAAATATCATTAATGGTTTTCTTTGCTCCGATAGCCGTATGCGATTTGTTCCAGGTAGCGCCGCCGTCGGTTGTGTAGTACAATGTTGAGTCTTTTCCGCCAATGCAGCCCGCCGTGTCATCGGCAAAATAAATGGCATTGATGGTTTTGGCCGGCAGGTTGGTATTCCGGGCATTCCAGGTAGCGCCGCCGTCTCCGCTTCGGTAGAGAATCCCATTGTATCCGCCAATCCAGACAGTTGTGTCATTGGCTGCAAAAACCGAATACAGTGACTTGGTGATGCTCGTATCCTTTTGTGATGCCCAGGTTTTTCCGCCGTCGGTGGTTTTCCCAATTAATCCAGATCGTCCAACCACCCATCCGGTGTCAGCACTGGCAAAATCAATTGCTTGAAGGCTGCGGGGATCATTGTCCAGAATGAGGTTGTAGGGTTCCCAGGAATACCCACCGTTTTTAGTTTGGTAGCACATCCCGAAATAACCAACAGCCATGGCATTTGAATTGGAAGCAACTGCCATTCCGTACAGATTGGGAGAATTTTTGGCCAGATAGCTCCAGGTGTCGCCGTTATCAGTTGATTTCACAATGGAGGCGTTGTAACCAGCAGCCCATAGATTGTCTCCGACCTTTTTAACAGATTTGGCCGTGAATCCGAATCGGAAGGGTTTCAATGTCCATGTGGTACCGCCGTCGTCGGTTGTGTAAACCACACCGTGGTCGCCCACAGCGGCTCCGTGTGTTTCATCTGAAAAATCAACCGACCACATATTTTTGTAGGTGTCCGAATCGTAGAGTGTCCAGGTGTCGCCGCCGTCGGTGGTTTTCATGAAAATTGATTTCAGAATGATTCCCGCGCCAAATCCATCGCCAACCAGCCAGGCGGTGGAATCGTTAATCATTTGCACGGCGTTAAAATCCTTGTCTTCGGCGGGGGGCATCGAGCTGGCAGCGGCCCAATTCGCACCGCCGTCTTTTGTGAATAGTGCGGTCTGGGTTTTCCCGACCGCTATTCCGTTCAGGGTATCGTAAAAACTCACCCCGTACAAATCCTTGGTAATATTTGATGCTTGTGTCACGACCGTATCCCCGTTACAAAAAAGGATTGTTCCGGCTTTTCCAACCGCCCAGATGTGAGAACTGTCTACGACACTCATTCCGTAGAGTGCGATAGTGTTGGTGTTTGGTATTTTCTCCCAGGTTGTGCCCATATCTGAGGTTCGCAGAATATTTCCATCGTAGGTAGCGGCAAATCCCAGAGAATCTGTGAGAAATTTAATCGATTCGATGGATTTGCTCACGCCGGAATTCTGCGCGTGCCAGGTAGTACCGCCATCTTCCGTGAAATAAATGATTCCTCCGTAGCCTCCCAGCCATCCGTGAAGTCCATCATCCAAAAATTCCACGGTGTAAAGTGTGGCATCAATTGTTGGTTGGGATGCCACCTCCCAAATGCCCTGAGCGAACAAGCCGCCCGATAGTGCCATCAAAAGTAACCCGATGACTGCAATTCCCAATAGCTGCTTTTTCATCGTTTCTCCTCCTTTTTTGGTTAGGTGCCCAAACATCGCCCTTCGGATTTTGGCAAAAGGATTTTTACCCGAATCATCCTATTGTCACGGGGCAGTTTATTTAAATTCATCCAAAATATTGGCCGGGACATCGCCGGCAACGGTCAAAACGTAATTTTGAGTGCTTAAATATTGTCTTGCAAGCCGATTGATTTGATCGACGTTCAGGTGAATAATTCGATCGTAATAGGTGTCAAAATAATTCAATGGCTGCCCGTATTTGACTATATCCGTAACCAGATTTAAAATATCTCCGGGAGTTTCAATGACCATGGGCAAAATTCTCAAATCGAAAGCCTTGGTTTTTTTCAGTTCCGTTTCCGTAACGCCATTTTCGCGCACCTGCTCAATAATTTTCAGAGATTCGCGAATCAATTTTTGAACATGTTGCGGTTCTGTTTTGGCCGCCAGAAACCAGAGTCCGCCCTTTTCGCGTGTGCGGGTTTTGGTCGTAATTCCGTAGGTTAATCCCATTTTGTCGCGAATGGTAACGCCCAGACGAGAGGTTAGGGTACTGCCTCCCAGGATGTCATTCAGAACATCCAGGCCGTCCAGATTGGGGTCGGTTTTAGCCACCCAGCGGAAACCCATTTTCACATCCACTTGTTTTTTCCCGGGCATTGAAAAGGTTTTTACAGTTTTTCCCCGTGTGGGAGGAACCTCCGGAAATTCGTGGTAAACAAACGGCGTTTCATTTTTCCACGATCCAAATTTCTTTTGAAGGAGTTTTTTCAGCTCTTTTGGAGAAAAATCGGAGAGAATAATTAATTTGGTTCGTTCAGGCCGAATGTATTTTTTGTGAATTGCAAACAACTTTTCCCGTGTAATCTTGTTCAGGGTTTTTGCATTTCCCGCAGGCATCCAACCGTAGGGATGATTTTTGTAAACATTGGAGAATAGAAACACGCTGGTTTTCCAACCTGTTCCCTTTTCTGCTGACTTCAAAAGCGCAAGGGACGATTTGCGAATGCGGTTTATCTGGTTTTTGGGAAAAGAAGGCTCAAACAGCATTTCCTTGCTGATCGCAAAAAGAGAATCGACACTTTCAGTCAGACTGAATCCGTTAAAGGAAATGCTGCCGTTGTTTGCATAAATTTGCCAGCTAATTGGAATAAAGGATTTCATTTTACTCAATTGTTCAAAACTGTGCTCCCGGGTACCGCGGTTCATCATTTTTCCAAAGAAACTCGTAATCCCGTGGATTTCCGCCTCTTCAGGCATATTGCCTGTGTCGATAATTCCGTGGAGCCTAAACGCGGGAACGGTGTGATCTTCAATCGCGTACACACGAACGCCATTTTTCAGGCGAAATGTGTGGATACGGCCAGCGATGGGACGAGGCCGGATAATGTCGTCCAGGGAGATGTTTCCAATGTTGATGGCCGAAAGAGACTGAGCGCCGTGGGGTCCCTCAGGAACATCACTCTTTAATTTTTTGTGGTGCTTTTTGCGAGCCAATTCCTTTTTCTTGGCTTTTGAGGTGTCTGGCAGGAGGTACCCAACCGTTACCTTTTCGGGGGTAAAATAGGTGTTCATGACCCGCTGAATGTCGGCCTTTGTAACGGCTTTGAGTTCCTTCGGCCACTGATCCCGGTAGTGCCAGCTCAAGAATGTCTCATAGCGGCTCAGCTTTCCACCAATTCCGGAGATCTTTTCGTTCTTGACAAGCTCATCTGCCCGGAGATTGTTTTTGATTTTTTGAAATTCGTAATCAGTAATGGGCTGGGTTTGCATTTTCCGAATTTCACTCCAGATAATCGCTTCTACCGAATCCATTTTGAATTGGTATTTTGGATACAATTCCACGATGAAAGAGAATAGCTGGGGATCTTTGCCTTTTTTAAAAAATACACGTATAGAACGTGCCCAATTTCTTTTTTGAACCAATGCTTTTTTCAAGCGTGAAAATCGACCGCCGCCCAGGACTCTTGCGGCAATTGTGAGCGGTGCACAATCCGGGTTCCCGAAAGCCGGGGTGTGAAAAGACATTTGAAAAATCGGCATTTTCAAATCGGCCCGGCGGTAGGTTAATGTGCGGCGGGCATTTTGCGGCTCTTCCACGGAAACCATTGGAGGAACCGGTTTGCCTTTTGGGATTTTCCCGTAGTATTTTTCAACCCGTTTCATTATTTTGGCGGTGTTAAAATCACCCACCAAAACAAGGGTTGCATTGTTAGGCACGTAATACGTTTTATAATGCCGATAAACCTGATCGCGCGTAATGGCTTGAATGTCGCTAATCCAGCCCACCGTGGGATTGTGGTAAGGGTGACTTTTAAATGCAATGGCATTAAACTCTTCGGCAAACATTCCCTTGGGACTATCGTCCGTTCGCATGTACCTCTCTTCAATTACTACTTGCCGTTCGTGTTGAAATTCCTTCGGATCAAATTTACAGTTGTGCATCCGGTCGGCCTCGATGGCCAGTACCACATCGATTTTGTTTTTGGGTACCTGCTCGTAGTAGGAAGTTAGATCACTGGTTGTAAAAGCGTTGTAAATGCCGCCGCTTTTCTTAATCAAGTTTTTTAAAACCTGTCCCGGGTATCTGCGGGTTCCCTTGAACATCATGTGTTCCACGAGATGGGAAATTCCCGTAATCCCGAAATGTTCGTTTCGAGACCCTACTTTGTAGGTGATCTGAGAGTAAATAATCGGAGAATTGTGGATTTCCACGGTCAGTACTTTCAGTCCGTTTGGCAAAACATGTTCAACAACCTCTCCTTCTTTTACATTGGCCAGAAGAACTGCCGGGAAAAGAAGCAAAACAGCCAGCAGCCCCGTGATAAATTTTCGATTCATCTTCCATAAAACCATTTTATTGCTCTCCTTTTGTTTGGTGGTTAGGCTCCGTTTGATGGCCCTGAATTATTCAGGCCAAGAAGCAAATCTGCTATTTTTCAAAAAGCCGAAAGATAATCTGAAATGTAAATCGCTGGCGGCGGCCCGTAGGTGCGTACGGCAACGAATAATAAAGCGGTTGATCAATTTCAAAAGTGGAACCGTTTGGCATTCGGGAGTGGAACGCTCCCACGAAAGAAATCCGAAATCCGGGTGTTTTCCAGGTAAGCCCTGTTGTTACCTTCCAGAATTTCTCCCGTTTGTAAAGATAAAAAATGTTGGGAACCCGCTGACCCCAATTGCCTCCCAAACGCACGTACAAAACGTTGGAAAAAAGAGGGATTTCCAGTCCTGTTCGAAGTTCCCATTCCGGTTGAGTGTTTTTCAAAGTTTGGTGCGAGAGATAGTCCCTGTAGGTTCGTTGAAACCTGCCCCGGTAAAACTCGACGCCAGCCGTTACCGGCAGCCATTTCCGATCGGTTCCAAAGCCAATTCCTGTGGTCAATCGCTGTTGTGATTGTTCGCCATAAAGGCAGCCGTACTCGATTGTTTTCGACCAGTCATCAAATGTTTCTCGTGAAGCCTGGGCACTGACCTGCAAGCCATTTTTATGGAAAACCAGTCGGCCGAGGGTTGTGTTTTGAATCTGCTGCTCATAACCCCGCTTCACAAAAAGGTTGTCGGTTGTGTTGGTGCCCACTGCCCGGTAGCGGTGTGAAAAAGCGATTTTGAGTGCTTTTGAAAAGGAGTAAAAGGCCTGTCCGCCAAGTACGACTCCTCGGGTACGGTACTCCCGAACGTATTTGCTTTTCACTTGCCTGAATCGAATTTTTGTGCCAATCTGGCGATAAACCATGGCATCCTGCATCTCTTTGACGGCCGTCAGGCGGGTTTTATTATCATAGGGATAGACGAAAAAACCGATACCGTATTTCAAGCTGCCGGTTTGCAAATAATTGCTTCGCATTTTGAAGTGTGACCGGGATTTCAATTTTTCCCGCCTTTTGTTTCGTCGCAAATGCTTTTTGTTTCTCCATGGCGGATGAAGGAGAGACGCCTCCTTCCGGCGCGCGTATGAATTCGATTTTTCATAAACGCCCCAACACAAGCCAAAGCCCGGGAAAATTTCACGCTGAATGGATTCAACCTTTGTGTAAACACTTTTGAGCCCCATTTGAACCTTGTAATTGAATGCCAGACCCAGTGAAAAATTCAGCGGTAATTTTCGTGAATAGATGGCCTTAATAATGGGGCCGTTGTACCAGTAATTTCCGGTGGTTGTGTCCGTGAGAATAAAATTCTTTTCGTAAGCGTGTTTTTCGAGAGATCGGTAAACGGAATGAGGATAATCGCCCAAATAGGTGACCGAGCCCCAGAAGGTCTCTTTTGAATTGACTGCCTTTACGCCTTCGAAAACCAGGGAATAATCCTGTTCATCTTCAGGATCGTAAAGGCGCCGGTAGCGTCCCCAGTTATTTTGCGCATTCACATACATTCGCATCCACCGAAATTTTTGATCGGCCTGCAATCCTGCGGGATTCTGACCAAAATCATAAAAATTCAATTGATTATCTGAATCCGGTACGGATAATTGCAGGTTTCCCATGGCAGGAATCCGATTGTCGGATGCCGGCAAAACTTCGGGGGATGAAATCCCTGAAAGAATAAAAAGGATTAAAAATGAAACAATTTTAAGATGTTTCAAATCCAACACTCCGTTTTCTGAGTTACTCCGCAGCCTCTGCGAAAAAGTACAGAAGATGGAAGCACCGAGTTTCTATTTTTACAAGCCAAATCACAGTCGAAGAGCGACGGTGGAAATCCGCTATGCGAAGTGAAATTGACCTTTTATGGAAATAAATCAAAACTATCCTGTCAATTTTGTCAAAAATTCTTTTTAGTCGATGCCAATGACCGGAGCCCATTGAATCATTTACGGGTGATATTCGTAACCCGGCGTCGGATGCGGAATAATCCTGAAATCAACTCTGGAATTATCGGTGTCCAGTCCGGCATATTTTCTTTCAAGTGACATTCCCGAATATCTTACTAATCCCACACCGGTAAAGCCGCGGTCAATACGTGGATCAAGTGTTTTTAGTGATGTAGGGGAGCTTTGATATTCTACGCCGTCAATGACGGTGTCAAAATCGATTCCGTCCTGGTAATTGGCATCTTCCCCTGTGGCAATAATGATTTCGTCACTGGTAAGGGAGATTAGAAAATCAATTCGTTCTCCAATTTTGATGTTGACAATATTCGGTACATCCGGATTGTCGGGATCCGACGGACTGTTCGGATTGTAGAATTCCCAATCCGCGTGAGAAAGATCAATGCTGCCCGGAATAGTTTTTGAATGATCGATGGCATCCTGAGCCAGCACGACAAATGTGTGAGGGGGTACCGGATATTCGTGTCCCACAACGGGCATGCCGGGAAACTGAAAGATGTACGTCACTTTTGTAATGTCCCGCGCAAGGCGGCACATGATCATCCCGTCCAGATAAACGGTGTCGTCCGCTGAATTGTACAACTCAATAAATTGATCGTAAAAATAGAATTCGTCGTTCGGCGGCCCAACGGTGTACAGCTCATTAATCTTTAATCCCGGTTTGCTGGGAAACAGATGAATCGTGTCAACGGCAGTGGCATTCGAGTGCACCTGCGATATTGTGGATCCAACCAGAACCTTCAGCGAATCCCATCGGTAGGTAGCACTGGCAATGTACTGTCCCGAAATCAGATTCTGAAATTGAGCCACTCCCTGGTTGTTGGTCAGGCGGGGCGGAATGTTCGCCGTATGAAGCGGTGTTAATTCCACCGTTGCATTTTCAACCGGAATGCCCGGCAATTCGGGTGATTCCTTGAAATCCACGTAAACATCCACTTTTCCATTGCCGTCCACGCACAGAGGCTTCTTTGCCGTACATCCGGAAATAAGCACAAAACCGGAAAGGCTTAAAAGGCAAAGAAGTCTGAATTTTTTGTTTTTAAAAAACACAGGCACCCTTATTTAAAAGCCCTATGGTTGCGAGCTTTGTAATATTACCAATTGAATCTTTTTTTACGAAAGAATTAGCCGCGAAGGCGCGAATTGCATTTTTTATTCGAATAAAATTCGTGAATTCGTGGCGAGAAACTTTTTAAAGAAACTTCGGAATTTCAATTCCGCCCCCCGTACTGATATCCGGGTGTGGGGTGTGGAATGACCCGAAAATCCACTGTGGAATTGTTGGTGTCCATTCCCGGATATTTTCGCTCCATGGATTTTCCACTGTACTTTGTGAGTCCCACACCGGCGAATCCACGATCCACGCGGGGATCAAGCGTTTTCAGGAGATTAGGAGAGCTTTGGTACTCCACTCCATCTAAAATTGTGTCGAAATCAAGTCCATCCTGGTAGTTTACATCCTCGCCAGTGGCAATGGCAACCTCATCGTTTGTGAGCGCGATCATGAAATCCACGCGCTTCCCGGTTCTGATATTCACAATGTCCGGGACATCCGGATTATTCGGATCGGTCGGACTGAGCGGATTGTAAAACTCCCAATCTGCATGGGATAGATCCACGCTGCCCGGAAACAGCTTTTTATGATTAATCGCATCCCCGGCCAATACCACAAATGCATACGGAGGCACCGGATACTGTCTGCCTGTTAGGGGCGTTCCGGGAAATTGAAAAATGTACGTCACATGGTCGATATTGCCATAGAGCCGGCAAACCACCATTCCGTCCAGATACGCTGTATCATTTGCTGAATTGTACAGCTCCATAAATTGATCGTAAAAATAAAATTCATCATTTGGCGGCCCCACCGTGTACAGCTCATTAATTTTTAATCCCGGCTTGCTGGCGTACATTGAAATGGAAGCCTGTGCCGTCTCGGGACTTCTAACCGTAAGGTCTGTTGATCCCACAATGACATTCAGAGAATCAAAATTGTACGTGGCGCTCACTGCGTATTGTCCCGATAGAAGACCCTTAAATTGAACAACTCCCGCTTCATCCGTGAATTCGGGTGGAATGTTTGCCGTGAACCACGGTTTCAATGTTACCTCCGCATGTTCAATTGGCTTCCCCGGTAATTCGGGAGATTCCTTGAACTCCACATACACCTGTGCCTTTCCCGTCCCATCGTAACAGATGGGTTTCTTCTGTACACAGCCCGCTGCCAAAAGCATTGACAGCATTGTTGCCAAAAAGAATTGGAACATGTGTACTTGCATCGTTTGTATTCTGCCTGAATTGCCTTGAACAATCACCCTAATTTATTGTGGTGAAAATGTTTGTGAAACTTGCAACTATAGAGTATCAAATAATGCGGTTAGAAATTAACGAAAACACTTTTTGCAAACAGCTTCTAAACGAAATCTTTTTTATTCAAAGAACAAATAAATTTTTACTCCGTCGATTGTCACAGCCGCGCACTCAATTTAAAGCCGTAAAATATTTTGGGTGTCCGTTCTGAATAGCCGTGCAAGTAGGGGTGCTGATAGAGATTCCTATCATCAAAAAAATTGTTTACGTAAAAGGAAACCTCTGCGCCTTTCCACAGACTTTTTGAAACGGTCAGATTGTAAACCGTTTTCGGCGGATAATGCATCCGATTATTCTCCCACCAATAATAGGGATGGGCTGTATAACGTTGGTATTTTTCATAGACGATTGACTGAGCCCAAATGGAAACCCAGATTCCGAGAGAGCGAGCCTTGTAGGAAGCCCGAAAATCCAAAATAGCCTTCTTACGCCAGCCGTTTCCGGCAGGAACCCAGGGGTGTTGTCCGTGACTTGTGTCTGTATGGGAATAATAAAAAAGTCCCTTTGAACCGTATTTCTCGCTGCGATGGGCAAAATTGAGCAAGAAAGAAAGATTTTTGTACGTCATTGTCCGGATAGATAACTCTGTGCCATAGCGCCGTGTCCAGCCACGATTTTCGTAGATGCTGTAGGTGGCCTCGGTAATCGTGTCAGGATTTATGGAATATCCAAAAGGGTAGGTTACACCTTTCATTTGATCGTCCCGAAATGTGTAGTATCCTTCCAGAGAAGTTCGGACAAAATTGAACAATTTTGAATCGATGCCAACGTCCACTTTTTTGAGCCGATAACCCTTTAGATTTGGATTATTCTGTGTGTTCCGGTAAGTAGTGTCTCGAAACGCAAGAACCTGTGGGGTGCGGTATACGTTTGTAAGAGGCGGCGATTTTGCCGAAAGCCCATATCCGAAACGAAGCCGATTGTTTTTATTCAAAAACACAATGAGTCCTACACGGGGACTTAAATAGCTGCCGTGTTGAGATTCGATAAATGGTTTTGATGTCCACAGACCGGAAAAATGAATGGCTTGTGGATGAAACAAATCGTAGCGCAGCCCAAGCGTCCATGTAAGATCCCAGATATGATGCAAGGTAATTTTATCTTCTGCGTAAAGTCCCACAAGCGCCTGCCCGGGAATCTGGTCGAAATTGTACGACCGTTTTCCCGAAAGCGGCCCATAGTAATTTCGGGTGCTATCGATGATAACACCTTTGCCGGTATTTTTGTCATATTCGACATTGCTTCCAAAAATAAAATCGTGAAAAACAGTTTCGCCCATCAATCGTTTGATATGAAATTCCCAGCGGCCGCCCACATTCCATTCGTTTCCGAGAATTCGCATCGAGCCAATATAGCTGCGGGGATCGGCTTCAACCAGTTTTTGGGAAAACGTATTTTGCTTCCGAAAATGAACATACTGACTGTAGGTAAATTTGGACAAATTGTTAATCACGTAATCGCCCCAGACGTCGTTATTGATCGTGTAGCCGCGATTGTATCGCTTGTTTTTGTGAACGTCGGTGGGCTTTTCCTCATCAATCAGGCGCTGGCCAAAAATTTTGTGTTTAACGGTCAGTTTATTATCAAAAAATCGTTTCAATGTTGTAAGATTTCCGGTAAAGCGCTGATATTCGTCCCCAACTTTTCGGAGATCCCGCTCGCTGTAACCGTAATTTAAATCGTAAGTAAAGCCGGTGTTCCAACACACAATTCCATTGCCAAAGTTAATTTCTTTTGTGTCCGGATTGTGTTTCATGATCAATCGGGCGGGGCGTTTTCCGATTTTTGTTTCAACCTTGATGATGCCTTCCGTAAAATCGCCGTACCGAACGGAAGGAACGCCTTTAATTACCTCTACTTTTTCAATATTGTCCGCGGGAATATTGCGCAGGTCAATTCCCTGGCCGCTGGTTAGTGAAATATTTTGTCCCAAAGTGACATTTGAGAAGCGCTGAAGATTGGCGTTGTTGGAAATCGGTGCGTCGTCTAAAATAACTTTTGTTCCGAATGTTGAAAACGAATCATTGGTGCGGCCCCGAATACTGGCTTGTACAGATCGTCCCAATCCCAGGCGATTGGTTTTTTCCACACCGGGAATAATTTCCAGAACATCACCCAAACTGGAAGCCTGTAAGTTTTCAATGTCACCGGATTTTACGACATCTTTTGAGACCGCATCATTGGGTAATTCGGCTTTGTCGGCTTCCACCCGAATGCCGCCGATGTAAAAAACATCTTCCTTTTCACCGCTGGAAATGTTTAATTCGGCAATTATTTCGGTGGTTTTTGAAGGTAGTACATGCTGCCTCGGCAGAATAAGTGTTTGGTAACCCATTTTTGTGAATTCGAAATTATATGTACCAATGGGAATTTTTTTAAAATGGAAGCCGCCTTTTGCATCGGTAACGGTTGCAGCCGATGTTTTCTGAATATGAACCAATACCCCCCGGATCGGTTTTCTGGTTTTAATGTCCAGAGCCACACCCTTGACTGCACCCGTTTGCTGCGCAAAAAGGGGAGAAACCCACCAACTTGCAACAAAAATAAGTAAAATGAGTCTCCGGATTTGATAAAAGATAGGCATGAATCAGTATCTTTCACAGTTTTTCTTATATTAAGCAATTTTCCATCGAAAATCAAGCAAAAAATATCTTTTTTTGGAGAAAAATATGAAGGCTGTATTTAACCTGGAAAATTCATATGCCACCAAAACACGAAGGCACAAAAATTTAAATAACAAGCATTTATGTGAATTCATGCGGAAATAAAGCAAATTGCAAAACTCACATACGTTAAAATTACCAAACATCTTAATTAAACTATTCTTCGCGTTTTAGTGTCTTGATGGCAAAAGTTTATGAATAATGCAGGTTAAAGTGATACTCAAATTATAATGCGAGTGGTCTCCAATTTTTTTTGGGGGGGGTATGGAAAGCAGAAGAAAAGCCAATAAAAAAGGCGAAGATTTGTCTTCGCCTTCAAGCTGCCCGGGGAGGGCTCGAACCTCCAACAAGGGATCCAAAGTCCCTCGAGTTGCCAATTACTCTACCGGGCATTAAAAAATTGCCATTTAATATACAATGTTTTCAATAGGAAATCAAGAAAATTTTGGCTTCTGAAATGGGAATACGGCAGGGTAAGGAATCTCCCACGAATTTACACCAATTTATACGAAAAAGTTTTTCGTCACCTCCGAGAATCTCTGTGCTTTTCTCTAAAAAGACAAAAATTTAAAAAAATTGC
>CAZIYL010000040.1:0-14323 GCA_964543425.1 uncultured Deferribacteres bacterium | reverse complement strand
ACCACCTTAATTTATGACGCCTTTTTTCCATTTTCAACTGAAGCGTGACAATATTGCCGGTGCAATATTAACAGTGTGTTTCAATAAACCCGCTCCTGTTGTGGACAGTAATATAGCGAGGTTCATGAACAGGTTTTATGGATTAAACCTGAAAGGAGAAATCAGAAGGAAAAAAGAAATTGTACAACATGCTGAAGAACTATTTAATCATAATAACCCCGGCAGATTATTGTTTGCAATAGTGGATTTTACATCCCTTATATGCAAACCACAAAAACCTGATTGTAATTCCTGTCCTTTAAAATTGCAATGCAGATTTTACAAAGGGCTGTCGCCTAACAAACGGGTATCTGGCTCCGCTCCGCTCCGCCCAAATCCTCTAACGAGGACTTCAGATACCCGCCGGCCGTTAGGCCGGATACAAAAAAATAGAACGAAGGTACTAAAATGAAACGAAAAAAGAGCCAACGCACAAATAGTACATTTGGTTCCTGCCGTTACACAAGCAAAACCTGTAAAAACCCAAAGAGCTATTTTTTGCAAACGCTCGACCGAGAAAATTAAATATTAAAATTATCTTTGTGATTGATAAATGCTCTTCCGTTCCGAGTTTTATCTAACAGCTTGTTTTATAATGAACTACAATAAATCTAAAAAAATTAATTTTTTTTGGATATTCTGAAAATCTATTTTTTCGCACCAAAGTAAAATTCCCCTCTAAAAAGAGGGGTGATTCGTCGGCCATCTGGCGGACGGATCGGGGTGTGTTGCCTAATTGTTGGGAAAATTTTATAATAACACACCCCTAAATCCCCTCTTGATAGAGGGGACTTCCCTCGTCGCTGAGTTTAACCATTTCCGGTTAACGTGGGTGCAACGGGTTAACGTATTTTCACTAAATATTTTTCAATCACTTTTGCAAAACTCGCAACGGCAGAGATTTAGTGTCTAAACGAAAATCTCTGAAAAGTGTAGCCTAAGCATCTTGCTTGCGTTGGTTTGCTATTGGAAACAGAGAATTAGCTAAATCAAGTTTCAAAAGCCAGAGGATTATGCCATATTTTCGTTCAGATACTATTTATTACAAAAATCCTGTATTTGTTTTGTTGAGATAAAATTTTTCTTCGCCCAAAATTCGTGAATTCGTTCCCTAGTATTTTTTAATTCCAGCTTGATGCGCGAGGATTAATTTTATATTCCCAAATCCGGGTTCAAAAAACTTAGGCTTCTATTGTCACTATCCGTTTGCAAATACCCCATAAAAAATAAGGGATTGCCTTGAAAAAGGCAACCCCTTATTACGTAAAATGAACATTCTACTGGAGAAATGTCATGCGTTTTGTGATTTGCGTTGAACCGGAATGCAGTTTGTAGAAATAGACTCCACTTGAGACCATTCTTCCTGCATTGTCCCTGCCATTCCAGGTTGCAACATAGTTACCTGCTTGAACCGTTCGGTTTACAAGAGTACGCACCTTTTGTCCGATAGTGTTGTACACCTCAAGGGTAACGCTTGCCTGTTTCGGAACGCTGTATTCGATCCGAGTTTCCGGATTGAAAGGATTGGGATAATTGTCTTTGAGGATGAATCGATCCGGTACTTGGCTTCCGGTTTTTTCACTTACGGCACTCGTTCCCAGGTGCAATTCACCCCGAGGCGTCATTTCAGTAGCCCAGTGATCCATTGGGGTTTCGATGAATCCTGCCACACCAATCACATCGCCCGGTTTCATATAATCTTTGCCCTGAGCGGCCCAATATTTCCGGAAATCATCCAGCGAAACGCCGTATTCCAGGAAGTCGTAGCCCCAGGCATGACCCGCCCAATGTAGGGAGTAGGGATCGTCGCCGACCTCAACCTCGTGCATGTAGCCGTCGAACCTCTTGGTCTCCAGTGTATCCAGCTCGGCTGGATGAAAACCAAACATGTCGTAGCCATTGCCAGTGCCCGTCTGGTAATCCTTTTCGTGTGTGTCTTCGGCGTAGTAGGAAATTTCTTTCACCGCGCCATCCTCTTTCGGAGGTGACCAATTTTCTTTTAGACCCAGTTGCAGATAGCATTCAGCACCGACGTTCTCGGTGTGCGCAATGCCCTGGCTGTGGTAGTAACCCAGGGGTGTGTAGTGGGTTTCATACCAGTACGAATCCCAGCCAGTGGTCGGGTCGTTGTCCAGATCCATCAGCAGGTGGTAATACCCGCGATTCCGGGTCACATGCCCGTAGGTGGGATCATCTTCTTCGTAAGCGTGGTTCGGCCACACCGGACCACCCCAGAATTTCATAAAGAAGTAGAAGCAATCCTCTTTCTCATTCCAGAAAGCCTTGATTTCTTTCAAGTCAATGCGGTCATCCACGGCAGCACCCACCTCAGAAGGAAAATAATTGGGCTGATTATTCAGGGCCGTGGCCAGAACCGGATAGGCGTTCCAATCCGTGCTGTCTCCGTCAAACTTGATGGTTCCCGGACGATCTGGCATTTCCGGAACAGTAATCTCGCCGCGCGGGGTCATTTCGGTGGCCCAGTGATCCATCGGGGTTTCAATAAAGCCGGCAATCCCAATTTTGTCGCCGGGTTTGAAGTACTCCTTGCCTGCTTTGGCAAAGTATTCCCGAATCGGGGTCAATTCCACACCGTACTCGAGGAAGTCATAACCCCAGGCATGGCCGCCCCAGAAACGACGCAGCGTGTCATCGCCCACTTCCGTCTCCCGCATGGCGCCGTGGCGCATCCGGGTTTTGTTGGTATCCAGGCTGTCCGGCTGACATCCAAAGATATCGTAGCCATTGCCAGTGCCCGTCTGGTAATCCTTTTCGTGTGTGTCTTCGGCGTAGTAGGAAATTTCTTTCACCGCGCCATCCTCTTTCGGAGGTGACCAATTTTCTTTTAGACCCAGTTGCAGATAGCATTCAGCACCGACGTTCTCGGTGTGCGCAATGCCCTGGCTGTGGTAGTAACCCAGGGGTGTGTAGTGGGTTTCATACCAGTACGAATCCCAGCCAGTGGTCGGGTCGTTGTCCAGATCCATCAGCAGGTGGTAATACCCGCGATTCCGGGTCACATGCCCGTAGGTGGGATCATCTTCTTCGTAAGCGTGGTTCGGCCACACCGGACCACCCCAGAATTTCATAAAGAAATAAAAAACATTGCCCACAATTTTGGCCTTGATTTCTTTGATGTCGATGCGGTCGTCAACGGCAGCACCCACTTCAGAGGGGAAATAATTGGGCTGATTGTTCAAAGCTGTGGCCGCAACCGGAACATTCGCCCAGTCTGAGCTATCGGCGTCCATCAGAAACTGAGCCATAGCCGCTGTGCTGATTCCCAGAAACAAGGCCACCACCAAAATTCCGATTACCTTTTTCATACAACCTCCTTTTTGAATTGGTTTACAATTCCAACGAAAACGCAAGTTCTTTTCCTGGCATCCCTCCTTTCATTGTTTTTTCATAGACTCCTGCAAAATTCAAAAAATCATCATCCCGAGCAAGGCGAAGGAATCTCATAACTTTAATAAATTAAGCAGATTGCTTCGTCCGCGCCAAGCGAACTCGTTATGACACTCTTTTTTTTGCAAAAGTCTATTATTTGTTTGCACTCCAATTCGTAGCGGCATCCCTCCTTTCGTTGGATTTTTAAGGGTTATTCAATCGATTGCATTCCCAAGACAGGGAACGCCCTTTCTTGTGTCTCCACATCCCCTTCTAAAAAGAAATCCAGTTTGGATCTACCGACGGGAAAACCAATTGCCCGGAAAATCGTTTTAAAACCAGAAATGAAAAACTACGGTGATTTTTCCCCTCAGGGAGGTCAAGTGCTGCCAATCTTTTTTCGTCAATTCGAATCGGGTATTTTCGTTTAAGAGCTTCAATCTTCTGGTTCAGAAATTCAATTTGCTTCTTGTGAAGAAGCGCATTGTAAGCCTCGATTTCGTAGTTTTCAAATTGGGATGTATCGACATTGGCAATACCCAGCGTGCGCCAGTTTCTCTTAAAATAGGCTTTGACCTCCGCATCCGTCACGTGAATGTCCTTAACCAGAAACTGCCGGTAAGCCTCGTACGTCCATTTCTGTTTCCATTCTTTCAAATCTTCTACCACAAATGTGGAATCCTCGAATCCGTCTTTTCTGGCAATGGATACAAAGGCGTCGTTTTTCATCATGCGGCCGATTTCCGTGGCCAGCGCCTTTTTAAATTCTTCCAGCGACGCATGGTGTTTCAAATGCCGCCGAAAGTAATCCATGTAATTGATGTAATCCCGAACCGTTTTCCGTCCTCCAGAATAGGTCACCAGGGTTTTGCCCAGCAGATCATGGATTTGGACCAGGTATTTTTTCGATGTGTCCGGTTTCTCCACCGCGTCAATGAGAGGCGTTCCAAACGGAAGCCTGGCCTGTACCCATGCGTAAAGCGGCGGGGCTAATTTCTGGAAAATATCGCCCTTGACACGAATTTTCATGGGCGTCAACACAGAGTCCATGAGGGAATGGACAATGCTGTCTGCCTGAATATCGTGGAGACGATTTTCCATGCGTTTGCGCTTCACGCCGTGCTTCAATTCCTCCGTAGTAATGCTCGCCCGGCGAAAATCCACCACCTGAAACAGGGCGTACCCATTATCAAAGGGAATGGGTTGTGAGATTTCACCAACCTGGAGATCTTTGATTCCGTTGAGGATTTCGGGACGCACATCCAAAAAGTCCAGGTAATCGGTCTCGAAATGTTTCTCGTCCGTTAATTGCATTTCCCGTTTCTTCAGTTGGCTCTCGATGTAACGTTTGAGGCCCAACTTTCGGGCGGCCGCACGGGCCTTTTCCGCTTCTTCCTTCGAGCGGGTAGGCCAGATACGCAGTTTGAATGTCACCGTGCTTTTTTTCAAGGCTTCTTCCAGCTTCTTTTCCGGAATTTTTACCCGCCCGTGAACATATTTCCCATAAAATCCCTCGAGCAGGTCGTTGTATTCTCGGTGACGCAAGCGGCGCACCACGTACGGAGATCGATCAAAACCGTGGGCTGCGCCGTCCAGGGCAAGCAGCCGCTCCTTGATCATGTAGTCCAGATATGCCCTGCGGGCGTTTTTGCCTTCGGCTGGCGGAACCATCGCAAATTCGTAGCTGTACTTGAATTCACTTTCTGTAATGGGTGAGTTTCCCACCCAGGCAATTACTTTTTCAGGGGGAACGCCGGTCTTCTTCCCCTTTAACAGGAACCAGGCGCCAACTACCACTACCCCCAGAAACAGCCACAACGCCAACTTCTTCAAAACAACCACCTTAAAAAAAGAATAACAATTACTTAATCACGGCAAATTTACCGCGTTTTACCCCGATCCCCGGCGCGTCAACCGCGTAGAAATACATCCCAAAGGCGATCTCCGGCCCATCTTCCGAGGTCAAATCCCATGCCTGCCTGCCGTAGTCCACCGGCGAATTGTGGTGAAGAATTTTGATTACCTTCCCCGAGGCCGAGAATATTTTGATCGTACACTTGGGCGGAAGATTGACAAATTCGATCTTTCGCGCCGAGCGGCCTCCAAGATGGTAAATCGATTCAAAGGAACTGGCCGCCACGTAGGGATCAGGAACCACGTAAATGTCCCGCATGCGATCTTTTGCTTCCTGCTTGTTCCAGGTTCCGCCCACCACCTTAAATCGGTACACATCGTTCCGATCCGGATTGCGGACGGTCTTAAACCGGAAAATATCGCCCGGATGAGGCGGAATTACGGGATTTAGCGAATCGTGCACATTTTTGAAGAACCGCACCTCCCAGGAAGAATAGAGATCGGGCTGGCCGTAATCATTGATGTGCGGCCCAAACATGATTACCACCCGTGTGCTGTCCCAGATCTGCCCAAACATCTCGGGATGTTGATCCTTGGTCGTCTTCTTCTGATCGTAAAAAACCCGCACCTTCATCTTTTCGGGATTGTTGGGATCGGCCACATTCCAGACGGAGAAATTCAGCGGCTGGACGATTTTCTGAACGATGCCGTTCGCATTCGGAAGGTGCGTAATGGACGTGTCGATGCCCATGTGGTCGCCCACCCGAATCTCAAAATCATACGGCAGAGCAAAAGCCAATTTATTGATTTGGATGGAGTAAGCGAAAAGGTTACAATCGGTTTTGGTTGCCCACTTTTGCCAATCCCGCGTCTTGCGCATTTTTTTATTCCATTTAATCACCTTGATTCCCTGGTAGGGATCGTCCCAGAAACTCCACCGACTCGGGAGCGGCCAGGTGAGATCGAAATGCAGACCCTCATACAACGTCTTCTCCAAAATGGGTGGAATGTCTTTTTGGAAGGCGAGATAATTGCTGTCAGCGTAGTCAAACAGCACGCTGTCTTCCGTAAGATTTTTCAACTTGATTCCAATGACATTGCCGTGGTGGTAATGGGGATCCAGTTTCTCCAACCACCCGTCGTCGGTAAACGTCAATTCGTATTCCGACCCGATCTTGGCGTGATCCCGATTGAAAATTTCAATGTTGTGCCGGCCGCCACGGGCAAACCCACTGACATGTTCAATACGCAGGGTGTCCACATGGGGATCCACGTAACCCGCTGCCATCTGGCGGGGAATTACCATGGCCGCATCCCGACTGTGGTAGATCACCTCACCCAGGCGATTGAGCACAATGCTGAAGGGCGACTCGCTGGGCATAGCTCGCATTGGATGCTTTATTGTAACCAGACCCCGCTCGTAAAAATCGACGTCATTCCCTGCGTCGATGGAGCTTACCGCGTAAAAGTACTGCCTCCCATTGTCAACTAAGGTATCTTTGTAGGAATGTTTTAAACCGCTGTCCGTTCCCATATTGTAGTGCACACCCAGTGAAGGAAAGGGGACGGGGTGCGGGCCCTTGAGGCCGTCAATTTTGTCGTAAATGGCGATGGGTTTAAAAAGCAGCACATTGCCAAAGGCATCCGTAATGGTTTTCTGATCATAGAAATCCGGGTCTGTGCTTTTGTATACACGATAGCCTTCAAAGTCTTCACCAAAAAAAGGATCCTTAGATTTTTCTGCGGCGTCATCCCAGTAAAGTTGGACCTTGTGATCTGAGCCCTGTGCAATCAGTGTGGGCTGAATGGGCGGTGTGAGGAACCGGTAATTTGCATTGTAAATGCGCTGCATAATCGATTTATTCCGCACCACATCTTCGCGATCCTGTCCCATAATAACGGCAATGGCAAACCGTTTCCATTTGTTCCGCTCTAATTTGATTTCACGGGCACCAAAGGTAAAGCAGATGTCGTCATCGCTGTCGGTTACCCTCTGACCCTCACGGCGCAGATATTTTTCCCAGTAGGCCTTGTCCGAAAGCAAATCGTTGTTGACCTCGTACACGTACACGTGCTTCAACCCCGCCTGATCAGCCTCATCAATATCGGTAATGTCAAAATTTGGCTCCCCTAAATCCATCTTGCCATTACATTCCGAGCCGTCCGGGTCAGGGCCCCGGTACTCATTGTCATCCGGGCCCACACCATCGGTACCCACGTCGTCATTCACCGGTTCGTAATCCAGGTGGTCGTTGTGGTTTTTGTCCTCTCCTCTGTCAAGGACGCCATTGTGATTTAAGTCTTCGGTGTCCCACACGCCATTTCCTTCTGTTCCGTCCTTGTCGGGGCCTTTGTAATCTTTGTCACCGGGTTTCAAACGGTCAAGGCCAATATCGGAAAACGGCCGCCAATCGTGGTCATCATCAATCCCATTACTCATGGATTCATCGACCAGGGAGTCTGCATCGTCGTCAATGCCATTATAGTCAATTCCTGGGCTTTCCAGAAAGGCAAATCCAAGCACCCCCACCTTCTTCTTCGTGCCCAATTCTTCGGGAAATTTATACCATTGGTACATGATGTCAAAATCCGAGCGGCCGCCCATACCCTTATAGTCGTAGGATGCCACAATGTAATCCACCTGATTGTAATGGCTCTGCCCGGCGATGTTGGCATCCACGTAGATTCCCGTGACAATGCGGGGAAGCAGGTAGTCGCTATAATTCTTCGTTTTAAAAAGATTGACGAGGATGTCCTCGGCCAGGGGATGGAACCAGGCGTACCCCCGGCCCTCCACCTCCACACCCAAGCCGGCAATGCCGTCCTTAATCCAGGGGCGGGTGTCCGGCGTGCCATCTGGATTCTTCATGGGCCAATATTTTTCCGTGCGCCAATCATTCCACCAATCATTTTCGTGATCATCCATCACATAATAGGACTCTTGATCCGCGATGGTTTTTGTTCCGTATTCGCCGTTCCAAAGTCCCTTGCGAATTCCCGGTTGCCGGCTGCCCGGCCCTTTTAGGGGCCGCGTGTCACCCACATAAGAACCGGCGGGCCAGAAGGCGGGCCAGGTTCGTTTGTCCGTGCTCATGGCCAGGCTTTTAATAATAGACCGCGGAGGATCCACTTCATGATCCAGTTGTCCGTTAAAATTGATATCTTCCCCAGGATCCAGCTCATTGTTTCCGTTAATATCTTCGTCAATTCCACCTACCCAGCCCCCAAATCCGTCATTAAAATAGCCGGGCCGGGCTTCCCACATACACTGGTGGGTTCGATCGGAAGAAAGCTGTGCATTGGAGGACGGGCCGTAAATCCGAAAATAGGAATCGCTTACAATCGGAAATTGTTTGCCATGCCACTCACTTTGGGGCGGAACAACTTTTCCTCGGTACATGGACATATCATGCACCAGGCCGCCCACATAAAAACAGAAATAGGAGCCGTATGCCAGGCCCTCACTACCAGGCCATCGCAATTTTTCGCCCGGGTCCAGGTCGGAATCCGCAAAATTACCAATATTCCAGACGGGGCAGTAAACAAGGTTGCGGTTGAAGACCCCCCGCGCCCGGAAGCGAACCCAATGCATGGGACTCAAATCATAGCGAGTGATCCGTTGGTTCATCTGAGCCGGAGATTGTGTTTGAAGTAAGAATAGCGACCCCAGCAGAATCGCCAACACCAAAACCTTTTTAGCATATTTGGAGACAAACCTGAACATGAAAAAACTCCTCATTTAATCACAGGAAAAGTGCTTTCCTTATAAAACAACAACAACTTTAATAGCCGCTAATTCCAATAGTAAAGCGATTTACCGGCTGCATGATAGCCCAATCGGACCAGGCATAATCCACTGTGATCACCGCCTGACCCAGAATGCGGTATTTGAAGCCAGCCCCCAGGCAAAGGCCATTGATGGCATTGCGCTCAAAAAGTGACTGATACCCCGCTCTTAAAAACACGCTCCGAAACGTCTTCAATTCCACACCCAGATCCAAACTCTCGGTATTGTCACTGGGATGATTGGCATCCACGGCAAAAGTGAGCATGTGATTGGAGGAGAGGATCCAATCATAGGAAATCCCAAATCGGAAAAGCAGGGGCAGTGGATAACTTTCCGTTACACGATCCACAGGGACTTCATCATTATTAAAGAACTTATCCTTTCGGCCATCCACATCCATGACCCGCGTGAGATCGCGACCCTTGAGCGAAAATTCTGTTCCGAAATTGCTAATGGTGCCGCCCAGTCGCAATCCCTTGACGGGTGTTTTGTAAAGAATGGACAAATCGAGCGCAAGGGTCGATCCCTTCTCGTGCCAGATGCGCTCGTAGAAATATTTTGCTCCGACCCCTGTTGAAATGCGGTCGGTAATCGCCATGGCCATGTAGAGCCCCACTACCATGTCCCGGGCCGAATAAACTTCCCCAGTTCCTTCGGGGCGAAAAACCGTGCGGACCGGAGCTTCCCCGTAGTCCAGCATGGCCAGGTGGAAACCCAGCGACCAATTAATGGGTGCAATGGGCACGACCATATCAAAGGCATTGAATGTCGTTTCCACAAACCAGTTCAATCGCATAAACTGAGCCGAAACGCTGGAGATTTGCGTAATCCCTGCGGGGTTCCAGTACAAGGCCGACGGATCGTTGGCGATGGAGACAAACGCCCCTCCCAGTGCCTCGGCCCGGGCGCCCACTCCAATTTCCAACATGTCGCCGGCTGCCGTGCCGCTTCGAGAGACGTCCGTTTTGTAGGCCCGGCCATGTGGATCAAATTCCTGAGCACGAAGCGTTTGGCTGGCGGGCAGAAAAGAAATGGCCAGTCCTGCTACCAGTAAAACGCCTGAGAAAAATTTTGCGCGATTCATCTTCATTCCTTACAATTTAAAACCCAATTTGCAAGCCAAATTGAACCAGCCGGGGCCGGGAATACCAGGACGGATCATAATCCACTTCGTCAGGCGTAAATTCCCCCAAATATTTCATCCGGTAGTACCGTTTCTTCCCCACTTCAGGAAGATAAGCATCTGGCCCGGCGTGGCCCGTAATGCTGTGCACTCTATTCTCATTAAGGTGATTAAAAACGTTGAAGGCTCGAACCAGGGCGGTTGCCCGCAGTTTGCCCAGATGAAATGACTGAGAGAACATCATGTCCACATTCCAGCGTGTCGGCTTTCGGCCCTGATTGTCCCACAGCCCCCCCGGCAGATCGATGGATGGATCAAGCGTTGACGGCGTGTATGGCAAGCCGGAACCAATTTGCCCGATCATGCTCAGGTTCATATTGGGGGTGGGATGGACGGTAACTGATGCGTTCAGGGTATGCCGTTGATCCCAGTCCAGGTAATTGATTTTGCGAATGGCCAGATTGTAGCTGCCGCTGGTCGGGCCCGCCACAATGGAAATATCCCTCAAAATTTCCGGGTTGGAGGCACTGCCTTTCGCAATCATGTAGGTGTAATCCACACGGGAAGAAACCCAGCGATTTTGCAGCCCCTGATTGAAGGCAATGGTAAAGCCCGTCGAGTTCCCATATTCCTTATTCACATAGCGGTAAAAACTGGAGGCGTTGCTCAGCGTCAGAATTTCGATACCCAGCAGGTCCTTCATATCCTTGTGGTAAACCGTCGTTTCAAAGGAAATATCCGCGGTCAATTGCTGCTGGAGCCCGATCTCGTACTGAACGGTGCGCTCGGGCTTGAGATTGGGATTCCCAATGCGCGTGCCTTCCACGCTGTACTGATTGTAATGCGGCAGGACTGGATTCTGGTACATCTTTTCGTAGCTAGGCGTCTGGTAAAAATGGCCGTAGGAAAGCCGCAAGGCGCCGCGGTCGGAAATGGGGAACGAAAGTCCAAAGCGGGGGCTCAGTTGCCATTTGGGCTTGGCCTGCGTGTAGTACCGCGGATCGCCTACCAGCTCGGGATAAACCTTCGAATAATCGGGACAAAACCGATCCCGCGGAAAATAAAAGTCCAGGCGCAAACCGGCATTCAGCACAATTTCCCCCATTTCCAACTTGGTCTGTGCGTAGCCTGCCCCTTCCAACGGGTCGCGAATGTAATCGACATAGTATTGCTGATCCCGCAAGCTGTCGGGACTGGATTCCCGGAGACGAATGTGTCCGTGCTCAAAATGGTCCGTAGAATCCCGGAAAAAGTTGTAGGTCAAATCATATTCCGATATTTCCTTAAGCGCAAATGGGAATTGAACCTGCTCGTAGCCAAACACCTCACGCATCGGGGCCTTTTTGTAGTGAAATTTGCTGTACTTGGCCTCATATCCCACTTTGATTTCCATGACTTTGTTCAACTGCCAGGTCAAATCGCCGTTGGTCAAATGCACTTGCTGGCTAAACCAGTTGCGTCCCCAATCATCGAATCCTCCCATATCGAATCCGGTAATCACCCCGGGATCCCAGACGTTCACTGCATTCTGCTGATAACGCGGATCATTGGCACTGGCATACATAAAGGATTTGCTATGGTTCATCTGATAGGAATAGCGGATGTTGTAAAAGATATTCTTTCGCGGAACATGCGTAAAGACGAGCATTTGAGTAGTCCCGTCACTAAAATGCTGCCCCTTGCCCTCCGGGCAAAACTTCCAGTGGTTACTAAAGCTTTTCCCGCGTGAATAATGGTGAAAAAGATTGTAGGAAAGGGTAATGGAACTTTTGGGCTGGTAAACCAATTTTGTGTTGAGGCTGTACGAATGATGCCAATTCATGGGCATGATTTTCCTGTCGCCTGTGTGCAGGGAATCGGGAATTTTGATCAGAAGAGGATCCTCCGGATCATAAATGGCCCGGTACCATTCCCTGTAAACCAGAATCTCCCAGCCATCCTGGGGGCGATAACGACGCTCACCATTGAGCCAACCGTCAGAATGAACCACACGGCCATTAACAAAAAAGCCGAGCTTGCCAATTTTCCTTGTCTTGGGAACAGGCCCACTCAAAGAGAATTTCATTTCTCTTTCGCTGAGTGGATTGTAGGAATCCAGGCCTATGTACATGGGCTTGTTGGGCGTATAGTACCCCCCGCTGATCCCTTCCAGGCTGGCATGGTAGGTTTTCTTCGGCACCTTGGTAATCACATTGATCACACCAGACTGGGCGGAGCCGTATTCCGCATTGAAGGTTCCCGTAATGACCTGCAATTCCTGGATAAAATTGTTCTCAACAGCGACGTTTGAGCCGCCTCCCTGACTGAAGGAATTGGTCACCGGCATGCCGTCAATCATGTAGGCCACCTCGCGGCTGCGCCCACCGCGGAAGTGCAACGCCCCACCGGCGTCACTCACAACGCCTGCCTGCATCTGAACCAGTTCCGTCACATTGGAAACGGGCAGGGCTTCAATTTCCTCTTTGCTGACGTAAGCAGAGGTGCTGGTTCGGTCAAATTCCACGGGCTCGCGTCCGGCCACAATGGTTACGGCCTTCCCCTGAATGGCCTGGGGCGAGAGCTCCGCATTGACCTTTGTCGTGCGGTCAGAGAAAACACGCACCTTTTCAATGCGCAATTTTTGGTACCCGATCATCTGGAAACGGAGTGTGTACGTACCGGGCCTGACGTGCAGAACGAGAAATCGGCCATTCATGTCGGCAGCTGCACCACGATTCGTCCCTTCAATAATGACATTTGCGCCGGGAAGAGGATCCCCGGTTGTCTTATCCTTAATAAGACCCGATATTTTACCTGTCGTACCGGCCAAAGTCTTCTGAGATTGAAGCAAAAGAGTAAAAAAAATAAGCGGAAAGAGAAGGACTCCCACATTTGTCCAAATTTTTCTTCTGACACAACCTGCCATAATTCTGTCCTCAATTAGCATTAAATATGAAACAATTGTCTCCAGTCCTGGAATTTATAAACTCAATTGGGTACACGCGATTGTTAGTAAGAAACAATTAATCGAATCACCTTTTCCGTGAAAAAATAGCGACACTTATTTTGAACCGTGCCTTTCGTCTGAAAGGCAACAGCGGTTACTAATTATTATGGGTGCTAGCGAAAAAGAGATTACTGACTCGAAAGAAGTGCTTTTTGAAAAACCAAAACCTTTCGTTTTATTTTAAAATCGGATTAATAATATTATTTCCGCCAAGCAATAAATACCGATCGTTTTAATACGACAATTGGTAAATTCATTGTTTAACACAATATACTTTTATTTCCGCGATTATTAAAAATTTTTTCAAAGGTTAAGGAATTAGTTCACAAGGATTTTTGCAAATCGGATTTGGAAATATCCGTTATATGACACATTTTCCTGCAAAATCAATTAACAATATGACAATTAAGCGTTTATGCAAAGGTTTGTGACAAACGCTATTGTAATATATAAAATTCACTTTTTAATTTCAAGCATTTTTTTAGAAAAAATATCCGTTTCTCTCAACGTTACTTGATTTTCCAAACATATCATCCCAAAAATAAAATAGAAACACCCCATGGCTTTGGCACAACCATAGATTGAACAAAATAGCGCTTCATGGCGAAAATGCCACTATTTTATCCCATTTTTTGAGAGCGATTCTAATCAAAAATAAAATCAAATCGAAAAAATAAAAAATTAAGTTCCCAATTTAAACGGGAATTTCATCGTGATGCTGTTAATTTTCGCACTTTTGCTTGAATGAATCCTGCCCGCAAACGGACTGATTTCTGTCAGAGAAAAATCTCTTGTGCAAAAGAATTATTCTTGCTATTTTCTTATGGCCCCATTTTTATTATGCAAATACGGAGAATCTTTTAATGAAAATCCATTCTCTCATTCTTCTGATTGTCCTTTATTTTTTGTCTGCTTCCTGTACACAAAAAAATCTCTTTATGAAAGCTTCCGTCCACGACCTGCATTTCGAAACGCTTTCCCGCACCTGGGAAAATGGCGTACCACTTGGAAACGGAATTCTGGGTCAGTTGATCTGGCAAAAGGGCAGCCGCCTCCGCTTCTCGCTGGATCGCGCCGATCTCTGGGATTTGCGTCCCACGGGAAATCATTTACACCCAGCCTGGATGGGGCGGATTCCACTACC
>CAZIYL010000039.1:0-14438 GCA_964543425.1 uncultured Deferribacteres bacterium | reverse complement strand
CTCAAAAAAGTTCATTTCCTCAGGCTTCTTCTGAGTTTTTTCCAGATCTTTTGGCAAAAAGCTGAATTTCAAATCGTCTTTCGATTTAAAGCGAGAAAATGTCTCTTTGTCGCCTGAAAATACTCGAAAATAGCCATTTAACAGTTCCCAGTGGTTTCCTTTCCAGACCATTTTTTCGGCGTCAACACGAGAGGTTAATTTTCCCGAATCAAAGGTCTGGATACTCACATTGTGAGCAATTTTTTTTTCGCCATCGTAAAGACAAATGGTTACTCGTCGGTGTTGACCTTCCAAAATGGTGATATTGCTCCGTCGGTAATAGATTTGCGGGGGAATTTTGTCCAAATAAATTCGTTGAATTTTAAATTTGGCACGGTTTGCCTCAGGGACAATTGATTCATTAAATACCAGCGCACCCAGACTCACGAGAAATCCGATGATAATTAGCGGCAAAGCTGTACGGTACAGGCTGATTCCTGTGGATTTCATAGCGGTAATTTCGTTGTAGCGGGAGAATTGTCCAATTGACAGCAGGCTTGCCAACAGCATAGCCACGGGCAGAACCAACGTAAAAATATTGGGCAAATAATAGATGTAGTATTCGATCACCAGCAGATAGGGTACCTGCTTGTCGATGAATCGATCGAGATTTTCTATCAGATCAACAATCAGAAAAATTGCGATAAAGGCAACAATGGTAAAAAGCAGCACATTCAAGAACTGCCGTGAAATGTAGCGATCCAGAATTTTCATAATTGGATTTCGTTAAAGTGTAACAACAGGGTAACCCCTGACCTAAAATTAGGCAAGGATTTTCAGCTTGAGGATGCTTCCTTTTCTTAGCCCGAAGGTTTACCTTCGGGTTTGAAAATTCCCACAAAAATGATCCGGGCCAATGCCTGTTTATTATTTCCTTAAAAACTTTGGAATAAAATGCTTGATTTCAAGAGGGTGAAATTCCCGGACACTGGAAATAGTCAGGTAAATTCCGGCGGCGCCTACAAAAATATTTGCAGCCCACATCGCCCAAAAAGGCGTAATGTACTGCCGGTCGGCCAGTTCTTCTCCGCCAATCAGGAAAATCCAGTAAATGAGGAAAAACACCACACTAATCCCGCCACTAATCCCAAGGTTTCCTTTTCGGGTCATTACGCCGAGCGGAGCGCCAATGAGAACAAAAACAATACAGGCAGCCGGAATAGAATATTTTTTATGAACTTCCACCATCAGGGAATTTATCGATCGATAATAGCTTTTAATAATCCGCTGCTCCATTTTTAATTGCGAAATTAAATTTGCCGTCTCTCTGACAACTATTTCAGAATCCCGTTTAGCGGGTTGAAAAGCCTCAGCTCCGATTGGAGAGAGCGTGGCAATAGAATGGCGTTTCTGTAGGAGCAGGTGTTTTGGGAATGTTTGACGAAACGGTTTTTCTCCCATCCGGTACAGGTTTTCATGCTCGCGTTTAATCGCTTTCCGAAGATTCCTGACATCCTGAAGCAGCATTTCAACGCTTTTTTCCCGGTCGCCCCGGTACTGAGAGTTGCTTCGTTGCAGCGCCAGGCCCGGCACATCGACTGAAACCCGGTACTTGTGAAACCTCACACGCTGGTACTCAGAGAGCTTACCAAGAGTTAGTTCGTGAATTTCCCCATCATAAAGATTGAGGATGAGCCGCTCCGATTGGTAATCGAAATGGACACTTCCCCATTTGGCAAGAATCGTCTTCAAAGCTTGGCGGTCGCTTCGATCATCCAGAACAACATCGTAGATTTTGGAGGAATCTCCGGCATCTTTTACGTCGTGAACCAGCAGCGTGATTTTTGGAATGTCTTTAAAAACAACGTTGGGTTCTAATTTCAACGTGGGGCGTTTGCGTAAAATGTCTGATGTCAGCAGCCGCGCCCGATGATTAAAGTCGGGGAGAACGCGGTTATTAAAAAGAACCAGCAGGATTCCGACTCCCGTAAAAAATAAAAGCACAGGCGTGAGTATTCGGTAAAAGCTAATGCCACTGGATTTTATGGCCGTAATTTCATTGTCGGCAGAGAGACGCCCGAATGCCATCAGCGTGGCAATCAGAACAGCCATCGGCACGGCAAGTGCCACAATCCACGCAATATTCAGAAAGAGAAATTCGAAGACGATTTTCAATTTGAGTCCGCGGCTCAGGATGTGTCCCAATTCCCGAAAAATAATATTCATCAGGAAAAGCAGCGTAATCAGCATCAAGGAAAAAATAAACGGACCGATATGTTCCTTGAGAACGTATTTTGACAGTATTTTCATAAATTCCGAAAGTCGGGGAACTTTATATGTTGTTTGGTCTTTAAATAATTATGAATTTAACTACACTTGAAACCTTTTTACAAAATAGTACGAATCGCCATAAAAAACAAGGTTAATTTCAATTATTGGGGGGCGAATACTGCTTTCGAAGAGAAGGCAGCTATTTTCAATTCGATGAATTTCCAAAAAATTGGCTTGATATTCCTTAATATATTTATTATTTTTTAGCTCATATTCATTAGATCAACCAATGGAGGGAACCCTTCGGAAAATTGTTACGATAATTAGTGTTAGGAATCAACAAAAACCTATCGTGAAGAAAGTTAGAAATCCAACCCATCCATGGGACGTATAGATTTGAAGAAAGATGTAACCCTCACGTGGGTGGTGGTGTTTATTCTGTTTGTGCTGATTTCCGAAGCGTTCTCTGCATCCCGTCAGAAACAATCGGCAACTCTTGGATTGCGGTTAGCTCCGCCTCTGAACAAGGCGTGTGCACCGCTCTTTAAGGAGGAATACGCCGGGCTGAAACAGATTTCAATTAACCACCCCTATTTGCAAAATCATTTACAGGGACTGAGACGAGAGTTTAAAATCGACTCTACCCGATCGCGTGTGACTGTTTCGGAGTCGTTTTTCGGTACTTGGTTTCGTATTCCCAGATTTATCCCGTTTAACAATTACTTATCTCTGAGCATTTCACATCAAAATCGGGACCTCTGGCAAAAGGCGATTCACGATCAGATTTTTGGAAAGCGCCTCAAGAAACAGGGAGGAAAAGGACTCGGTTTTGACATCCCGATTCCGATTAAAAGCCAGGCCTTCCAAAAAATCTTCGGCGGGGCCTCCGTGGGTTTGAAGGTTGTTGGAAATATTAACATCGACGGGGGACTGCGTCACGAGAAACGCAGCGAAGTAAAAACCGCCATTAACCGTCAATCCGATTACAACTTCAAAATGAAACAGACGCAGCGATTCACTGTAAAGGGAAACGTTGGAAAAAAGGTAAATGTTTACGTCGATCAGGACAGTGAGCGCCCCTTTGAATTTGACAATGCCATTCGCCTGGAGTACAAGGGTTTTGAAGACGAGATTATTAAAAGCATTAAAGCCGGTAATATTGCTCTTTCTTTGCCCGCTACTCAGTTTGTTACGTTCAGCGGCAAAAATTCCGGTTTATTCGGCATCAAGGCAAACGCACAAATCGGAAACCTGAATATTACGGCGATCGCCAGTCAGGAAAAAGGCCAGAAGAAGAAATTGAGCATCCAGGGTGGCGCCACTGAAGATGAAAACAAAATTCAGGATTATCAGTACCGAAAAGGCACGTATTTTTTTCTGAATGATTATTACCGGAATAATTACAGAAAAGTAAATTCAGATGGGCTGCACGAATACGATCCGAAACGAATCATTTCAAAGATTGAATTGTACAAATCTGACGTTCGTTACGAAAGCCAACCCGGTTCCCTTCCGGGTTGGGCAATTGCGGATATTAATGAAACCCATCCGGAAAATCCGGATACCAACACCGTTGATCAACAGCATTATCGGGGTTATTTTTTGCGAATCGATCCGACCGATTATTACATCGATCGGGAACTGGGTTACATTGCATTAAATTCTCCCCTGAGGGAGGGAGAAGTTCTGGCAGCCGCTTACCGGGACACGTCCGGCGCAGAAGTTGGAGACGTCCATTACGTAGATGACGGGACCAACAAGCGGATTATTTTGCAGCTCATTCGCCCCAAAAATACGCGTCCGACTGATCCCACCTGGAAACTGGAGTGGCGAAATGTGTACTTTCTGGGTTCCAGAAATATCAACAAAGATGGTTTTAATCTTAAAATATTTTACAAGCCGCCTTCAGGTGATCCGCAGGAAACCCAAACGGTCAATGGAAAGCCCGTATCGTACCTGCAAATTTTTAGTCTGGACAAGCGGGATTTGAACGGAAATCCGACCCCGGACAATATTCTGGACGATGACCCCAATATTATTAACTGGGCGCGCGGGGAACTGGTTTTCCCCAGCTTAACCCCCTTTGCTCCGGCGAAAACGGAAAACAGCCTTCTGGATTCCACCAAATATGTGCGGGCTATTTACGATACTACGGATTACCAGTACATTACCTCCAAGAGTAATTTTTACATTTCTGTGAAAGCCAAAATCCGCCAGCCCAATTACAATTTGGGATTTAATGTGATTGAAAACAGCGAAGAGATCACCCTGAACGGGCGGCGTTTGGTAAAGGGGACGGATTACATTATTGATTATTTTTCCGGAAGTTTAACCATCCTGGACGAAGCCGCAACGGATCCCAACGCCTCTCTGAATATTACGTACGAAAGCAACCAGCTCTTTCAAATCGATCGAAAAACGCTGCTTGGAATGCGTTGGGATTACCAGCTTTTTAACGATTCTTTTATCGGCGGCACATTTCTGTATTTGAATCAGAGCACCATCGATCAAAAAATCCGGCTGGGGCAAAACGGCCCGATGACCAATTTTGTGTGGGATTTGAATTCAAAACTTAATTTTAATCCTAATTTTCTCACGAAAGCGGTCAATGCTCTCCCGATTGTTCAGACTCGCGAACCCTCCACGCTTAAGTTTGAAGGAGAAGTGGCTCAAGTGATCCCAAATCCGAACAAGCAAAATAATCCCAAAACAGGCGACAACAATGGTGTAGCCTACGTGGACGACTTTGAGGGATCCAAGCGTGAAACGCCTCTTGGAATTATGCGGCGGGCCTGGCATCTTTCCAGCGTGCCCACCTCCATTCCGGATTTCTTTGGGTACAATCAACTCCCTGATTCGTTGAAAAATACCAGCCGCGGACATCTCATTTGGTACAATCCTTACCAACAGGTGGCGATTAAAGAGATTTGGCCCGACCGGGATGTGAATCCCAATGTTCCTCAGCGGGTACACGTGTTGTCAATGGAATTTACGCCGCGGGCTGTAAATGGCAATCCCGACGAAAAAATCTTTTCGTGGAATGGTGTGGAGCAGGCGCTTTCCGCAGGGTACGCCGACCAGAGTCAGAGCAAATATCTGGAAATCTGGGTGAAGGGGGATACCGGCAGAATTCACATCGATTTCGGTCAGATTTCAGAAGATGCCATCCCGAACCATCGATTGGATACGGAAGACAAAAAGGTCAATGGTATTCGAAATGGTATCCTGGATAACAACGAGGATGTGGGACTGGATGGAATGCTGGGTGCCGATCCCCCCGATTGGCCGCATCCCCACGAAGAAGCCCATGTGATTACCGTTAATGGTGTGAAGAAGGGGGTTCCCTACGACTTTTGGGACCTGAATAATGATGGCATTAAAGAACCCTACGAGCCCTGGAGTTACGATAATTGGAATTACTCCCAGCAAAAATTTTACGATTACCGCCATATTAATGGAACCGAAAATAATAAAAACGACGAAGGCGGCCGCTTCCCGGACACGGAAGATTTGAATCAGAACGGTGATGTGGACCTCCAGAATTCGTATTTTGAATTTACGTTCTCGTTAGATAAATCTTCGCCAGACACTGCGCTTATTGCCGGAGGCAAAGGCAACGAACACGGCTGGCGAATGTACCGAATTCCGCTTCAGGATCCCACAGCCAGAGTGGGAAGTCCCCAATGGACCAATATCGAATATGTTCGAATTTGGATCGATCATTTTAGAAAGCCGGGATTTCTCAGCATCGCAGAAATTAATCTGGTTGGAAGCGATTGGAAGGAGAAGGGCGTGGCTGTAAGCGATTCCTCCCAGTACGACGCCAAGAACGACACCACCGTAGCGATTACCGTGATCAATACCCACGATAATCCCGGGTACATTCCTCCGCACGGTGTTGAAGGTGTCCGGGATCGAATTACGCAGGTGCAGAGCAAAGAGCAGGCACTGGTTCTGAAAGTAACCGATTTGGAGCCTGGAAATAATGGAATTGTTCAAAAAACCTTTTTCAAAGGACAGAGCTTTATCGATTACAATAAACTGAAAATGTTTATTTATGGCAAGGATCCGTTTGCCACACATATGACAAAGGATTCCACAAAAATCGAATTCTTTTTCCAATTCGGCTCCGATGTAAATAACTATTATGAATTTCGGGAAAAAGTGTATCCGCGCTGGGACAAGCGTAATGAAATGATCATCGATTTTGAGGATTTAACCGGTCTAAAACTCGATTCCAGCCGCGTGGATTTGTACGGGAATCTCATTCGCATCATTGGCGGTAAAGAATATCGAATTGTCGGGAGGCCGACACTCACAAACATTCGGCAAATTACGGTTGGTGTAAAAAATCTGGATAGAGATCAACCATTTACCGGTGAAGTCTGGCTGGATGAACTCCGGCTGGTCGATGTGAAGAAGAATAAAGGAATCGCTATGCGAATGCGCGGGGATTTGCGCCTGGCCGACGTGGCATCCGTAAATGCCAGTTTGACCCAAAAAACGGCTGATTTTCACACGGTGAACGAACGATTTGGAAAGGGAAATAATTTGATTCGAGCCAGTGTAAACGCAAGTTTGCAGCTTCACAAATTTCTGCCAAAGTTCCTGGGATTGTCCATTCCTCTTTCTTTTGGGTACAACACCGGTCAGGCCACCCCCAAGTACTACCCCGGAAGCGACATTCTTGTGACGCCCAAAACGGTTTCGGACAGTCTTTTGGAAACTATTCAATCCAGAAACAGAAGGCTTAATTGGAGTATTAGTGTTCGGCGCGGGAAAAAATCTCAAAATCCGTTTTTGCGGTACACAGTGGACGGAATGTCTTTAGGATTGAGCAATGCCCAGACGGAAATGAGCAATTCCACGACCAAGAAAAGCACCGGGAAAACCAGTACCGGGAATTTTTCGTACACGGTCAATTTTCCCACCCGGAAGGGAGTGAAACTTTTTTCGTGGTTAGGCAATGGACCAATTGTAAACAAGCTAAGCAAAGTAGATATGATTCTCTGGCCGTCACGATTCAATTACAAGATCACTGGAAATCGTGCCGATAATTTTTCCGAATTACGCAACGGCCTGACGACTCCGAAATACTCATTTGTGATTAATCAAAATTTGGGAATTGGTTTTCAGCCGTTACGAAGCATTTCACTTAATTTCACGCAGTCGCGAACGCGTGATTTGTACAATGTGAAAAATCCGGCTGAAATATTAAATGGTCAGTTCGGAGAAATGACGGGTCTGTCCCAGCAAATTAACAGCAAATTCAATCCGAAATTGTTTAACTGGCTTGCGATGAATTTTTCAGGCGGAACCAATTTCAGGTGGAACAATAACATTCAGAGCCGGAAAACCGGGCAGAATGCCAGTTCCTCTTCAACTATCAGCAGCTCTTTCACATTGACGCCTAAAAATTTGTTCAGACTCTTTTTGGGGAAATCTTCCAGAAGAAATCGGTTTTCAACCGCTCGCAGGCGCAAACCTCATTCGCCTGTCCGCAAAAAACCGAACGAATCGAAAAAAGAGGAAAAAGGAAAAAAGCCCGGAGAAAAAAAGGAAAAACCCAAAAAGAAAGGGGGCATTCCAATATTAAAATGGATCGGTCTGGCGGGAAACAAAATCAATCCGATTTCCGTTCGAATGTCCCGCCGTGCGGACAGCCGTGTGGTCGGTTTGGATGGTATGCCGACACTTGACTATCAATTGGGGCGCACCTACAATCCGGGTGTGAAGACCATAGAGGCTGTTGGAAGCAATCGGAGTTCGTTTAATTTTTCCAACGATGTGTCGCTTTCCAGCGGTCTGAATCTGAGTCGGGATATTTCAATCAATTTGAAATATGCCTACAATAATTCCAAGAATCGCACCACGCGCGCAACGGGAAGTATTTCGCAAACCGTCTGGAAAATGGGTGAAAAAGAAATGGCTATTCCGGATTGGACGTTCCGCTGGAGCGGCCTTGAGAAACTGCCGATTTTTAAGAAATTTGCCAAGCGGGTAAGCCTGGACCATGCCAGAAGCGGGCGAAAGGTTATGAAATGGAATGACAACGTTGACAGCAAGTCCAGTGTGCAAACTACGGTGAATTATCGGCCGCTGATCGGTTTGACCATGTCCCTCAAAAAGGGAATTAATTTAAGCCTGCAGGTGAACAGCTCCATGAGCGAAAATTTTAACTACGCGGGCGGATTGGATGCCACGCGAAAAACCAATACCGACTTTTCCCTGACTAGCACGTACCGCCATTCGGGCGGCCTGAAAATTCCCATTCCTTTTCTGAAGAGGAAAGAAATTCGTAATAATATTGATTTTTCGATGGGATTTAATTATAGTAAAAATAGAACCCTCTGGAAACGCGGTGAAAAGGGAAAATACGTGGAACGCACACGAATGGGAAAATGGTCGATTACGCCGAAAATTTCCTATTCCTTTAGTTCCACCGTTCGCGGCGGCGTGCATTTTGAATATGGCCAGACCGACAACAAGCTGATGGGAAAAACAACTATTCAGGATTTTGGAATCAATGTGAACATTTCGATCGCCGGGCGGTAGATTTGGGATGTGAAGAGACTACCTGCTACTAAGTGCTTGTTTTCGCAAATATTCTGACGTATTCCGAATGGCTGATCTTGCTAGTGGGAAATATATGACAGGCGCTAAAATCCGAAGCACGAAATCCAAAATCCGAAACAAATTCGAATGGCCGAAATTCAAAACAAAGTAAAAGATTCGTTTGATCCCAGATTCTGAAAACGGTTCACACCGAAATATGGAGCAAAAAAGTCACGTTAGCGGCGGCATGTTTGTAGCAAAAATCGCAGTTTATAAAAAAGTAAATTCCTTTAGGGACGATATGTTAACCGCTTTGTGATAGACAGATGCGCATGGCAAATAAATAAACCCAACATAAACAATAGAGCATCCCATGAAAAGAAAATGGTTTATCCGAAATATGTGGCTATTTTTAGGAATTGTGGTGGCTGTGGCAAGTTGTTCTGCTCAAACAATCCCCACATTTAACGGTCAGCGGGCCTACGCTTATCTCGTTAAACAATGTGATTTTGGCCCACGGAATCCGGGATCGGCGGCGCATGAAAAAACACAGAAATACCTGGTGAAAGAATTTTCAAAATTCACCAATCAGGTGCGCCTGCAGCCCTTCCCGTTTGTGAACAACAAGGACAATCTTCGTCTGACGCTGCACAATATTATTGCCTCTTTCGGGCACAAAAGCCCCCGAATACTTTTGGCTGCCCACTGGGATACCCGCCCCTGGGCCGATCACGACCCGAATCCGAAAAATCGAAATACCCCCATTCTCGGCGCAAACGACGGAGCCTCGGGGGTGGCGGTTTTGCTGGAAATTGCCCGCCATTTGAAAGAAACCCCCCCGCCAATTGGTGTTGACCTGGCTCTGTGGGACGGGGAAGATTCCGGCAGGGAAGGACATTCTGACGAATATTTGCAGGGCTCGCGCTATTTTGCCCGGCACAAATCACCGTCCTACAACCCCAAGTTCAGCATTTTATTGGACATGGTTGGCGATAAGGATTTGCAGATTTATGAGGAGGGCAATTCGGTCAGTTATGCCCCGGATGTGGTGAACATGGTTTGGAAAATTGCAGGCAAGTTGGGTTACACACAATTTATCCCCGACGTTCGCTACACAATTATTGACGATCATTTGCCGCTTCTCGAAGTGGGAATTCCCAGCATTGACGTGATTGATTTCGATTATCCGTATTGGCACACGCTTGGCGATACGCCTGACAAATGCTCTGCCAAAAGCCTGAAGATTGTGGGACAGGTTCTTGTGAATCTGATTTACAGCCGGTAAATATTTTGTTTCTTTCCCGTTGCGAGCTTGCTTAAAAAACCGCAACTGGGATTCTATTTTAAATTAGGAATAGGGGAATGTTTTTTCCGGTCGTTTAGTGATGCGCCAGCCGGCAATCGGGGGTGTCAAATTTTTCGTGTAAAGATTGTTTTTAAAATTCAATTAAATTATCAGTTCACCGCAAGAGGAGGTAATCCAAATGTTTAAACGAACATTTGTAATACTGGCTCTTTTGGTTTTGGGACTTTCCGGTATTTCCAATGCACAGAATTATCGGTTAAATCCGGAACCCAGGTATTTATCCGTTGGAGGTTCGTTTGGGTCGCCCGCCGACATCAATCTTTCAACTGCGGTTCATTTTTCAAATTATGCCATACGACTGTCGGGAATTTACACAGGTTCAAATGATGGTGCACCAAATGGCACGGAGCTTTCATTTTTCATAAAAATCTTTGAAGGCTCGAATTTTACACACAGCCTATTTCATATGGTAGGATATGGCCAATCCGGTCACAGTGTTTCGAATTTGCAAGTTTACATGGGATATGGGTATCATATTGAATGGAAAAATCTCTTTGCTGAAGTGCGCGTGCCGATTTTTTTCAAGAACAATGGCGGATATGAGGGAATTTTCAATTATTTTAAAATCGGTTACATGTATTCATTTCGATAATTAACGGGTGAATGAAGTAAAATAATTAATGAAATCTCCTTCTTTTTGGTACAAACTCACGGTAAATATGCCTGAGGATCAGCAAGATCTCGTGGGAGCTTTGCTGTTTCAGGAAGGCTCAATTGGGCTGGAAAATTTCGCCGAGAAATTGAGTGCTTATTTTCCCCCGGAAATTTCCATGGAAATGGTTACTGAAAACCTCCGCGGGCGCCTTCGAATGCTCGGTTTGCATTTCAGAATTGCATTGGAAAGAATCCCCACAGAAAACTGGAATGAAAACTGGAAACGGAATTTCAAGGCGCTAAAAATTGGCAAACGCTTTCTGGTGAAGCCCTCCTGGGAAAATCTTTCCGAAAAGACAGATCGGCTTGCGATTACCCTTGATCCCGGGCAGGCGTTTGGCACCGGAACCCATGAAACCACCCAGCTCATTCTGAAACTTATGGAGCCGATTGCGAAGCCGGAGATGTCCCTTTGGGATGTTGGAACCGGCACGGGAATTCTGGCGATTGCAGCGGCAAAAATGGGACTGAGGGATATTCTTGCAAATGACATCGATCCGGTAGCTGTGAGAACGGCCGTTGAAAATGCTCGTTTTAACCACACCGAAAATGCCATTCATTTTTTTGCGGGATCAACCGGTGCAATCGAGGGGTGGAAATTCGACCTGATTTTTATGAACATTATAAGCCGCGTCATTTATGAACTTTTACCGGACATTGTACCTCGGTTGAAATCAAACGGCCGGCTTTTTCTTTCGGGAATTCTGGCGGAAGAAAAATCCGCTTTTCTTGAAAAACTGAGGCGCTACCCTTTGCAAATTCAAAAAATCGAACGGCAGGGAGAATGGATTGGGTTGATTGCTCAAAAGGAGAAGACGTAATGGGAGAACGAATGGCCGCCATTGACATCGGAACCAACACAATTTTGCTTTTGATTGGCGAGGTCTCTGAAAACGGGGAGCCTTACCCGATTTACCAGGCGCAAGGGGTGGCGCGTTTGGGCAAGGGCGTAGATAAAACCGGAAAATTGCATCCGAAAAATATGGAAAAGGCTCTCCGAATTTTGCGGGAGTACAAAGCCATTGTCGACGAAAATCGTGTTTCGAAAGTTCTTCCGGTGGGAACGTCTGCCCTGCGCGATGCGGCTAATCGCGACGAGTTCTTGAATCGCGCAAGGAAGGCACTTGGCTGGAAGATCAAAATTATTTCGGGAGAAGAAGAAGCGAGACTGTCTTTTCTTGGGGCACTTTCCAATAAAGCCGATCTGAGGGGGCGGGTGCTGGTTGTCGATATTGGCGGTGGAAGCACGGAATTTGTGTGGGGCACAACGGAAACCATGGAGGGGCGGAAAAGTCTGAATATTGGTTCGGTTCGTCTTACGGAACAGTTTTTTCACCGCGATCCGCCTTCGCTGGAAGAAATCAATAAACTGACCGCGTACATTAAAAGCCGCCTCAGTTCTCTTCAAGCGGATATCCAAAACCCGGATCAGCTTGTGGGCGTGGCGGGAACCGCGACGACGCTTGCCGCAATGGTTCTTCGGCAGAAAGAATACAATTCCGAAGCAATTGACGGTTTTGAATTATCGCTGCAAAAGGTCTCGATGCTCATCCGGAAAATGCAGGCGATCTCTGCAAAAGAACGCTTGAAGCTGCCGGGGCTTTATCCCGGGCGGGAAGATGTTATTCTCGCGGGCAGTATTCTTCTGATGGAAATTATGAAAGTTTTTGGGCAAAAAGAGCTGATCGTGAGCGACCGCGGGTTGCGATTCGGCCTTCTTCTGGACGATGTAAAGGCACATGCCCAAAAATAAATTTTCCTTGATTTCAACTTTTTAAAAATTTATATTTTAAATCATCTAATGGAAACGAAACCGAAGGAAAAATGGGCAAAATAATAGCAATAGCAAATCAAAAGGGCGGTGTGGGAAAAACAACAACGGCCGTCAATCTATCCGCATGTCTGGCAGTTGCAGAAATCCCAACGCTTCTAATTGACATTGATCCTCAGGCCAATGCAACAAGCGGTGTCGGCTTATCTCCTGCCGAAATCGAAAAAAGTGTTTATGATGTTCTGATTGGTGAGGAGAACATCAATTCAGTCATTCAGACATCCCAAATCAAATATTTGGATATTCTTCCGTCAAATATCCGGCTGGTTGGCGCCGAAATTGAATTGGTGGGTACAATCGCCCGGGAAAAAATTCTTCGCACAGCTCTCTCGAAAATTGAAAATGAGTACGACTTTATTATTATCGACAATCCGCCGTCTCTGGGACTTTTGACCGTTAACAGTCTGACAGCGTCCGACTCCATTCTTATCCCCATTCAGTGTGAATATTACGCCTTGGAGGGACTTAGCCAGCTGTTGAATACGATTCGGCTGGTACAGAAACATCTGAATCCATCCCTTGAAATTGAGGGTGTTCTTCTAACCATGTACGACAGCCGGTTAAATCTATCTCGTCAGGTGGCCGAAGAAGTTCGCAATTATTTTGATGATAAAGTGTTTAAAACGATTATCACGCGAAATGTACGCTTAAGTGAAGCCCCCAGTTTCGGTAAGCCAATTATTCTGTATGATGCCGTTTCTTCCGGCTCAGAAAATTACATGAGTTTGGCAGAGGAGATTCTGAACAATGGTCGCTAAATCCAAACGCCTGGGCCGGGGACTTGGCGCGCTTATTTCGGATGATTCGGACGCTGCTTTGTGGGGAGACGAAACTCCCAAAAAATTCAGGGAAATTGATGTTGCCAGGATTACCCCCAATCCTTTCCAGCCTCGCGAGGATTACAATGCCCAGAATATGGAAGAGCTCAAAAATTCCATTGCGGAAAAGGGGGTTATCCAGCCGGTAACGGTTCGGGAGAAGGGCGACCACTACGAACTGATTGCTGGAGAGCGCAGACTGCGGGCGGTAAAAGAATTAGGCTACGAGAAAATCCCTGCTTTTATCATCGAGGTCAATACCGATGACGAAATGCTGGAATTGGCTCTTATTGAAAACATTCAGAGGGAGGACCTAAACCCAATTGATGTGGCGCGAGGGTACCAGCGCCTGATTCAGGAGTTGAGCCTGACCCAAGAGCAGGTTGCACAGAAAGTCGGAAAAGAGCGGTCGACGGTTGCCAATTTATTGCGTTTATTAAAATTGCCCGCCGAGATCCAGGAAAGTCTCAAGCGGGAAGAGATTTCAATGGGACACGCAAGAGCGTTACTTGGCGTGGAAAATCCGGATTGGCTTCAGGAAATTTGGAGGCATGCGGTTCAGAAAAAATTGTCTGTCCGTGAGGTTGAGGCTCGAGTGAGAAAAGCGAATCAGGGGGGAAAAGAAAAAATACGCACGCCGCAGCCGAAATCTCCTCACATCGAGGCAATGGAAGAAAGATTTCGGGAAGTTCTCGGAACAAAGGTGAAAATTCTTCCTCAGAAAAACGGCGGGAAGATAGAAATTGAGTATTATTCCAAAGAAGACCTGGAGCGAATCTGGGAAATACTACAATCTTCCGAAAATGACTATTGATTTATTCCGATGGTTAACCGGGGGAATGGAGATTTCTGCTCTACCGTTGCGAGTTTTATCTAACAGCTTGTATTATAATGAACAATAGTAAATCCAAAAAAATTAATTTTTTTGGATATTCTGACGATCTATTTTTTCGCACCTAAGGTA
>CAZIYL010000038.1:0-14530 GCA_964543425.1 uncultured Deferribacteres bacterium | reverse complement strand
ATTCTCAACAGCTACTAAAATTTTGTCTTCTCCCATAGGTCCCATCCTTTTCTCGATATTTTGAGAGCTTCAATTACTGCTTGAATTTCCTATTTATAAAAGAATAAATACTTTTAAAAATCGCGAATCATTCAAAAACACTTCTTTATTTTGCAAGCAATATGCCATTTTTCCAAAATCTTTCGGAATAATCCAAAATAATTTTAGCCTCTCTGATTACCTGTGCAGCAACCCACTGTTATTACAGATATTACTATTTTTGCTATTTTAGAATTTTTTCATATTGAAACAATTTTCCGCAATAATTTTCAGAAATCACCGGGTTTTCTGTTTCACAACGGTACATTTTTAATCTGAAATATGACAAAAAATTAACCAAATGCCCAATTCCTGACCATCTAAAATAAGGCAAGTGGGAAAATGAAGGGGCGCATTTCCCCCCGGAATTGAAACTCAAGGCATCTTTCAACCTTCATTCGATCCAATTGAAATTTTCTTGACACATCGGAATTTCTAAAATTTACACGTGCAAATTTCCCAAACACATCAATCCGAATTCTTCAGGATTTACTTCCCGACTTGATTTCAAATCGATTGGTTCGTATATTGAAATAACATCCGGCAGTGTTGAACCAATCGATTGGGAACGTGTGTTTTGGAGGCAATAACTCTCGGCATTTTTAGGAATCCCGGGCAAGCCCAGGCTAATATTGATCGACTTACGTCCGATCCCTTTGGGGCATCCGTTTTTGAAAATCTTCTCCCCAAAATAATCGAAATACTGACCTCAACCCCCAATCCCGACCAGGCGCTGAATCATCTTGAAAGACTTTCCCGTGCGGTTATTAATCAAAGTTCCTTTTTCCACTTTCTGGAGGATTATCCACAATTCCTTGATCTTTTACTCACCATCTTTGGTCACAGCAATTACCTTGCAGATATTCTGAATCGCCATTCCGAATATTTCTACTGGCTTGTAACAGCCGGAATTAATCAGTCCGAATTCGACCGCGAGGCCTTTTTAACCGAATTCAAAAACAGTGAAAAACAGCTTTCTTCCATCGAGAAGAAAATCAATTTATTAAAGCGTTTGAAGCGGCGAGAAATTCTGCGCATTGGAACACTGGATATTATGGGGTGGATCGATCTTCCGACCACCACGCGAAATCTTTCCGATCTGGCCGATACCCTGATCGAATCCGTTTTTTATCTTCACCGGAGGGAAGCCGAAGCCATCTTCGGAAAAGTTCCTGCCAAACTGGCTGTTATTGGATTGGGCAAATTGGGTGGAATAGAATTGAATTATTCATCCGACATCGACATTATTTTTGTGTACTCTCAAGAGGGCGAGGGCAGGCGCCTCGATACCCGACACACATTTTCCTACCACGATTATTTTAATCGACTGGCCGAAAAAATTGTCCACTCCCTCAGCCTGGTTTCTGACGGCGAAGCGCTCTATCGCGTGGACACACGTCTCCGCCCCGACGGAGTGTCCGGCCCCCTGGCGCGATCGCTCACAAGCTATTTGCATTACTACGAATTACGCGGCCGAATCTGGGAACGGCAAATGCTGATTAAGGCCCGGCCGGTTGCCGAAAATCTGGATTTTGGAAAGCATTTTTTGAAACAACTCGAACCCTTCATTTACCCAAAAACATTTCTCACCAGCCCCCTGGAATCCATCAAAGAAATCAAAAAATCCATTGAGCAAAGACTTTCACTCAAGGAAACAGACCAAACCGACATTAAATTAAAGAGCGGCGGAATCCGGGACATTGAATTTGCCGTGCAGGCCTTGCAGCTTGTGAATGGGGGAATCGTACCGGAAATCCGCGAACAAAACACACTATTTGCCATCGAAAAATTGGAACAAAAAAAGCTCCTTTCAAAATCCGAGTCGGCTGAATTAAAGGAAGCCTATCTCTTCTTTCGAAAAATCGAACACCACCTGCAATTGGAGGATTGGCGGCAAACACATCTGTTACCGGAAGATGCCCACAAACGGCTTGTTCTCTCGCGAAAAATGGGCTTCAAAACCGCAAAAGATTTCAAGGCGTCCATCCGTCGCACCTCCAAACAGGTTCGGCTCATTTACCAGTCTGTTCTCGCTGAAGAAATCGTTTCGGAAACAAACACACCCGACGCACTCCTGTCTGCCCAATCCCTGACTCCGGAACTGAGACAAACTCTCTTAGAGTCGGGATTTCAGAATCCCGCACAGGTTTTTAAATTATTCCACGGACTGTCTTCCGGAGACGTTCAGCGGCCTTTTTCGAGCCTCTCGAAAAAATCCTTCCGGGCGATTTTCCCGGCGCTTTTGGAAGAGCTTAAGAAGCAACCCACGCGCAATGAGGCGCTTGTCCCATTTGCTGCCTTCGTAAAGGCCTACGGAAGTCCCCAAAGCTTGTACGCCCTTTTTCGGGAAAACACCAACGTGCTAAAATTGACCCTTCAAATTTGCGGTGAGGCCCCCCTTCTGGCAAAATTGCTGACTACCCACCCCGAATTTTTCTCCGTTTTAACAACGCCTGAAGCACTTTACGAATCCTTTCAAATAGAGCACTTTGCGGAAAATTTCAGCCAAAACAGGGCTACTTTTCCCGAATCGGATTGGCTTCAGCAGCTCCGTGTCCAAAAAAGCGCCGCTCTTTTTCAAATCGGGGTTCAGTTTTTGGCGAAGTTCATTTCATTGGAAGAGCTCTTTCTTTCGCTTTCCGATCTGGCGCAGGCTACTCTGGAAATTGCCCTTTCGCAAATCCTCGGCGAAAGCAACATACGAACGGCTTTTCCGGCAGCCATTATTGGACTTGGAAAATTGGGCTCACGGGAACTCAATTTCGGATCCGACCTTGATGTTTTATTCCTCACCACTCAAACAGAGACCCCCTCGCTCCAGGAGCAGGAGACGATTCTTACAGATCTTATTTCTCGGCTCAGCCAGATTTCGCCCACCGGCCAGCTCTACAAAATTGACGCCCGTCTTCGTCCCGAAGGCGCCGGCGCGCCTCTTTTAATCTCGCTTGCCACGTACCGGAATTATCTTCAAAATCGGGCTGAATTGTGGGAACGCCAGATGCTGCTGAGGAGTCGGCCGGTTGCCGGTAACGATGAAATCTGGAAAGCATTTTCGACTTTTCTTGAGGATTACATTTTTGCTCCCGGGCTTTCGGAGACACAAATCGACAAAATTTTTTCGATGCTGGAAAAAATTCACCAAAAATCCCGAAAGAAATTTTCACAGGAATTGGATTTGAAAAACAGCCCCGGAGGCATTGTGGATATTGAATTTTTAATTCAACTGTTTCAAATAAAATACGGGAAAGAATTTCCGCCCTTGAGAAGGGGAACCATTCCACAATTGTTCGAAAATCTTGTAGAATTGAAAATCGTTCCTGAAGAGAAGGGGCAATTTTTAAGGGAAACCTATTTGTTCTACCGAAGGATTGAAACAGTCCTCCAATTAGGATTGGAGCGTTCCCGCGCAAAAATTCCGTTGCAGGGCGAAAAATTAGAATTTTTAGCAAGCCTTTTGCAGTTTAAAAACGGCGCGATTTTTTTGTCCGAGCTTAAATCCAGATTCAAACATACGTCCGAGCTGTTAAAATCCTTCAAAACGATTTTAAAAGCGCTATAATTTTTGAGGTTTGTGAACGATAATTTCGTGTAAATTTGCGGGCAATTTCTATTTTAAAGAAACAAGAATGTTTTTTTGAATTTTTTCTATTTTCTCCGGATCCAGGATTTTTTGGCCTTTTTCGTTGGTCACGTAGAAGCTGTCAGAAACCTGATCCACGCGCGTGGAGATTTTTGCCGATTGAATATTCACCCCGTTTGAAGAGAGTGTCTGCGCAATCCGGTAAAGCAACCCAAGGGCATCATCCGTAAAAATGTCAACAATTGTAAAATCTGCCGAAAGCTGGTTGTCAAATACAATTTCAGCTGGCTTTCCTGATTTTTTTAGGCGGCGGCGTTTCCACCGGCGCTTGTGTTGAGCCAGCAGGTCTTCCAATTCTATTTTCCCCATCAGGACGTTTACCAGATCATCCAAAATATCTTTCTGGACAATTTCCGAAAACTGAATATTCTTTGAAAACGGCAGCACCCGAAAGCTGTCGATCACAAATCCATCCCTGCGGGTAAAAATCTGTGCCGAAAAGATACTCAGGTCGTTTGCCGCCAGAACGCCGCAAATTTCAGCCAGCAGTGACGGCTTGTCTTTGGTAACAACCGTTACACCCCAGTGGGTGCGAAGATTTTGAAATTCGATGGAAGCCGGCTGCGAGTGAATCCGGCTAATTGCCAGAAGGTGACCGGAAATTTCTCCTGACCCAAATGATTTTAAATAATCTTCACCCATCATCCGAAGATGTTTCAAAATCGTTTCCCTTTGAAATTCCTGCGGGAGACTCTCCAGAATCTCTCCGGCCAAATCCGACAATTCCTTTTTGTCCAGTGTTACCGAAATGCACTCTCCCGACAGATACCGCCGCGTTCGTCGGAAAAGCTCCCACAATTGAATGGCTTTCCACTCAGACCAAATGGTAGGATTAAGCGCCGACAAATCCCCGTACGTCAAGAGGTACAGCAGTTCCAAATTCGTGACATCGCCCACAATTTTTGCAAATTTTTGGAGCGTGGAATGGTCTTCACTGTTTCGGCGAAAAGCAAATTGCTCCATTTTCAGATGATTTCTGATCAAAAAAAGCACTCGTTCCACGCGTTCGCCGGACAAATTCCAGCGCCGAAAGACCTCTTTTGCCAGATTTACACCTGTTATCGTGTGTGAACCCCGAACCGCTTTGCCAATATCGTGAAACAAAAGCGCCAGAAAAAGCACTTCTTTTTCGGGAATCTTTTGAAGGGTCTCTTTCAATTCAAACGGATCTTCGGCAATATTCAGGAGTTTTGCAACATTTTCAATCGCCAGAATGGTGTGTTCGTCGGCGGAATAATAATGATAAAGGTCGTGCTGCGCCAGTGCCGTAATGGCCGAAAATTCAGGCAGAAAGCGATCGAGAATTTCCAGCTCGTGCATTACACGCAAAACACGGCCCAGGTTTTGTGGGTTTCGCATAATTTTGAGGAAAACTTCTATTACAGCCGGATTTCGTTGAAAATCTTCGGACAATGCCTGAGATTGAAGGTAGAGATTATTTCTCAGAAATTCCCCCAACTTCAGATCGTATTCCTGCTGCCACAGAAAAACCTGCATCAGCAACTCGGGACGTTCAGAGAAAATCCGGGGATTTGTTCCCTCAAAAACAATGGCATTTTGGAATTTCAAAATACCGGGAGCCAATGCTTCCCCTTCACTCATTTCCTTTTTTATTTGAAAATGGGAATGACTTGGAATGAAAAGTTCGGACAAAATCTGATAGCTGTGGTAAATTTTCCTCACGTGCAAATAATAGTCCCGCAGAAATTTTTCGACGGCAAGAGGTGTGTCCGATTTTTCCCGGGTAAGTTGAGCAGCCAGTTCTTTTTGCAAGCCGTACTCCAAACGATCCATTTTTTGATCTGTCAGAAAATGAAGCTCGTTTCGAACGGTCAAAAGAAATTCAAAGGCTTTCCGCAAAGCAGCGGTGTCATTCGCCAAAAGGAAGGATTGTTCAAAAAGATTTTGCAGGAGATTTAGCGTGGCTGAGCGTACTTGTTTTCGAATTTTAAATGTCCTCGAAAAATCGGGATGACTGCGGTACAACCAGAGTAAAGCGTGGAAATCTCTTAATCCCCCCATTCCGTTTTTGATATCGGGCTCCAATAATTGCGGAGAATTTCCAAATTTTTTGTGACGGGCGGCCGTCTCCACAAGGACAGTTTTCAGAAATGATTTGAAATCATTAAAAACAACGCGATCATTCAGTTTTTTCTCACTGTCTGCCGCAAGGGCTTCGCTCCCCCAAAGGAAGCGCATTTCCAGCAGCGTGGTCCGAAACGTCCATTCTCTCAGTGCAAGTTCAATCATTTGAACAGGCGTCTGCACCTGATGGCCCACTTCGAGACCCAAATCCCACAGGCGGCGAATCGCTTTTTCAAGCGATTTTAGAAAATCCTTTTCCGAATCGTCTGTAACAATCAGCAAATCCACGTCGGAATTTAAATTGAGCTCGCATCGGCCATATCCGCCCAACGCAAACACCGCCACCCGTTCGCGCCCCTGTTTCAAAAAAGATTCAAAGGTTTGAACAATGGTCGCGTCCGTTAGCTCAGTCAATTTAAGGCCAACGCCGATGCCATTCCACATCCCCCGGTTTTTTTCAACAATCCCCCGCCGCTGTTTTTGAAAGGAATGTACCATTGGAGAAATCATTCCAAAATTTGAGCATATTTCAAATTTAAGTGCTCTACCGCTGTGAGTTTGGTCTAATATTCAGTTTTTCAGTGATATACATTAAATTTAAGAAGCCAATATTTTTGGGACAATGTGGCAATTTATTTTTGCACATCCAAATAAAATTCCCCTCTAAAAATAGGGGTGATCCGCCCGCCATCTGGCCATTGGCGAATCACTCAACGACCGGAAAGAACCTCTCCCTGTTCCTATTCAAAAAAATCCCAATAGCTTTTTTTATCAAACTCGCAACGGTAGAAATCTTGATTTGCTATTAACAAACATTTACAGAAAATACAATATTCTTCCAATGCTTTCTACCCACTGCTATTGCAGGATTCACACAGGTGCAGATTGATAAAATATCCCGTAAATCCTGTCAAAATATTTATCGTGACGCGCATTTGCCTCCGGCGGGTTAGGTTTCCTCGTCCTGCCCCGTTTTCTTGGAATAAGCCAATTGTTCCTCATCGATCAAATCGTCCCGCACATCCATTCCTTCGTCCAGAGGCTCGAATTCCTGAAGCGTTTCCAATCGATAAACACAGGATTTGTACCAGGGAATCGTCGGCTTCTCCTGGAAAATTGGTACATCACTTCGAATTTTTTCAATCTGAAAATTATCATTTTCGTAATCGGTAAATTCGTACAGAATGTCAGTGATCACAATGTCATTCACGACCATTAAATCCCGCTGCAACGTTTGCCACTTTCTCAGAGAAGCCTCCGTGTGCGTAAGGCCGAAAAATCCTGCGCGTCCCTCGCCCGGTTTAAGCAGCGACAATCCCTTTTTCAGATACAAAAGCAGCGCTTCGTAGGCCTCAGGGGGATCGTTCATAAAAACATCAAATTTCCCGAAAAATTCCTCCGGAACGGGATTGCGCAAATCATATTCGTGGACATCAATGGGAAGTTTTTCCGAATGAACCAAGTTAAATAAATAGTTCACTATTTCGCGGTTTCCCTCCAGCACCACAATTCTGTCAGGCAAACGTGTTAAGGCAAGAGCCACGCTCATCAAATCGGCATCGTTGACAATGACAATTTCTTTGCCGGGTGCGTTCCCCTTTTGTACCATCAACATGACCCGGCGAAAAATAGATCGGGTCGACATAATCCAGCGATCTTTAATAGATTCCGGGCGGGGATATTTTTCAAGAATTCCATCGAATTTTTGAATTAAATTCGCATAAGTGGACACATCGTAGCCCGTCCCCTGACAATGATTACAGCGAAAATCCGCTTTAGGGTAAATGCCATGCTGACGCAGCAAATTCTTGCCATTTCGTGTAAATTCAACCCGTGCCCCGACAAATTTGATAAAATCCTTCTTCTCCAACTGCTTTAGCGTTTCAGCAACCAGATTGAACGGCTGATCCGAAATATCCACGATTCTCCATCCATAAGAGTCCGTGGCCATTGCTCTCAGAATTTTTTCAAATGAATAATTTGAAATTTCAAGACCCGTGTTTTCTCCAATTGTTTTAAATAATTTTTGCACCTCTGCCTCCTTGATTCTATCAACACAAATTGCCGTGCCTTTTCCAAAGCCAACCGGCAATGACCCTTTTTCTTCCCATTTTCAATCAAGTATTCGATCTACAAGTCTGACCCCCAAAGCCCTTATTTACCAATTTTATGAATTTTCGCTAATTGATTTTATGAGTTCACTCTAAAAGTATATTGCCCATTAAGTTACACAATTATCACAAATTAATTTTATGGAAGTTAACCGGATTGTAATCCATGCAATTTGTATAATTAGTGGATTTTGGAATGTACTCTTTTATTAAAATTAAATCAGTGCAATTGGTAATTCTTGCGCAAACTCATTTATAAAAACTTCTCCTTCAAAAAATCCGGAATGGGAATGGTTTCCCGTTTTCCGTTCACAAAAACAATTGTGATTCTACCGTCTAACACAAGCATGTCGGTTTTTTTGTTGCGGATAACCTGACGAAGAATCATGCTTTTATTACCCACTTTTTCTACAAAGCCCGTGATTTCCAGCCGGTCCGATAGGTGTGCCGGAGCTTTGTAGTCCAATTCTGCACGGGCGACAATCATAAAAATGTCTTTTCCAACCAAGTCTTTAAAGGAAAGCCCTTCTTGCTCCAGATATTCTCCCCGGGCAAACTCCAGATAATTCAGATAAATTGCATTGTTGACATGCCCGTAAAAATCCAATTCATAGGAGCGAACCTGTAACTCCGCCCGGAATATCTTTCCCATTTTCCTCCTCACAAATGCTTCGCCAGAACAAATACCTTTTTGATTGATCGTTGCTTTTTATGATTAACAAATAACTCCAAATAGGCGATGTAAATTCCCATTGGCAAAATCCTGCCGTTTTTTTCACGCCCATCCCAGATGCATTCATAATGGCTGCCAACGGGCTGGTTGGCCAGAAGCGTTCGAATCACTCGCCCTTTTGAGTCAAAAATCTTCAATTCAACCACAGACGTGGGTAATTTCGTTTGAATTGTAAAGGTTACAAAATCGTCCTTCCCGTCTCCATCGGGAGAAAAGGGATTGGGAAAAATTGAAAGCAAATTGCTTGCAGGCTTGATTTGCAAGAAAATACTGTTTCTGTTACCAGGTGTGCTCCCCGTCTCAGCTACCGATGTGCTCCAATTTGTACTGTCTGCTGCCGGATTTTCAGGCCGAATCCTTTCCAAAGAATACCCATTCCGGCCTCCCCATGAAGATGTGTACGCTAATTCATCGATAATCGTTCCGCTCAAATCCACCAAAAACAGGGAATCTTTATCATTATTCAGTGCCGGAAATTCCGGGTCTACCACCACCTGATCCGGTTTCACTTCCGGATAAAAATCGAAAAAGGATGAATCCCGTGTGATCACCAGAAAATCTCTCGGAAATATCGCTGCCTCGCTTTTTAAGGAAGCCTCTTTTGCCAACATCTGGCGGTCAGAAATGCTCCAATTTTGCAGGGCTATTTCATGCTCACCCGGATTGTAGATTTCCACCCACTCGGGCCAACCCAAACGCGGTTGGTACATAATTTCGTTGATGAGAAGCGTTTGCGGCTGATATCCCCTCCAAATTGCAAAAAACGAATCGTTATTCTTTTCATTCCCGTCTCTGGATATTTCCCACTTCACCAAAAGCATGTGTTTGCCCGAAGTCAGCCCCGCAAGCCTTAATCGGCAAACAGTTGAATCCCCTGGCTGCAGAGACGGCGCACAATCCGTTTCCTGCTGTAAAATTTCATTTTCCGCAAATTGTCCGTCGCCATTCCAATCGGCAAAGACCGTAAAGCGACTGTGAGTGATTTCCAATCGGCCCGCGTTTTTCAGCCGAAGGCTCACAAAGGCAGAATCCTTCGCTTTCACAAGAAGAGGAGTGTTGTCCAAACACCGCAATTCTCCATCTACCAAAAGCGGATTAACCGAATTGGGGCGTCCCGGTGTTCCCCCTTTCGAACGACTGGGCTCCCATTTTTCCGAATTCCCGGAAGGGTACAAATATTCCAGTCGCTCCAGTGAGTGTCCCGCCGGTGTGAGCGGCCACGAAGAATAATCCACACTATCCATCGGCTGCCCGGTAGAATCAAAAATCCACACCTGATCCCCTGAATTATTCAGCGTTGGCCAGCCGTGAACCACTGTTTCACGCGCGGAGAGCGAATCAGGAAGATCGGGAATGTGCGACGGCGCCAAAATCCAATACCCTCCGGGAGGAAGTTCCTCTAACGTGTTCAATATTGTTCGCGAATGCTCCGTTGTTTCATCGGACAATCGCCATTTGTACAATTGAAGCGTATCAGAAGAAACATTTTTAATCTCAATCCATTCGGGGAATCCCGCCGACGGACGATACATAATTTCGTTTACTCGCAAAACACCTGCCGGAAAGTCCACCACACCAACGATTTTTTTCAAATTGTTGGCCTTATTTTCATCGGGCGCCCAATCAGCGGTAACCAGAAATGAATGGATGCCGGGTGACAGATGGTCAAGAGAAATCGAAACCGAAACCGTTTGTTTTGGCGAAATGGATTGTCCGATCGACCAAACAGCCCGCTGTTCGGAAGGCACAAACACCCGGTCGAAATTTTTATCCTCAAAAAGCAGAAGTCTGCCTTCCGTCACAGAGGTTATTCCCACATTCTTAAGGATTGCGCTTCCGGAAAACGTTCCCTCTTTTTTAAAACGAACAGAATCCCAATTAATTGAAATAAGAGCCAGATCCCTGTCGAAGGACGACACGCTGTTCTTGAATCCGGGCGTGCCATTCACTCTTAGAGAATTTGCCCAATTATTCTCAGGCGAATCCTGAAAAATATTGATTCTCTCGTCAGAAAAGCCTGGCGGGTTGTCCAACGTGTAACGGTAGGCATCTACCGTATCGCCCCGGTCATTGACGAGACTCACTTTTTCAGCAGTCGAATTACTCAAGCCGCCGCTTCCGAAGGACTTGTCAGCAATGGTTAAGATTAACGCTTCGGGCGGAATGAGACTATCGTAAGTTGTAGAATGCGCAAAATAGCCGGAATCCAGAATAAGACCAAACTGCCCCGGCCCCAGGCGCAAACCAAACCCCGCATCTTTAATCAAATCAAGAGATTTTTCATCCCCCACACGCCAACCGGAAAGATTAATCGTGTCCCGAAGGCTTCGGTTCTGAATTTCAATAAATTCGTCGTAATATTCGCTTCCGATCGGATCAAACATAATTTCCGAGAGCCGCACCTGTGGAAAAGATGTTTCGGTACATCCAAAAAGTAAGAGAAAAAAGCCCAATTTAAGGAGAATTCTCATTGTTCACCCCTGCTGCCCCATCTAAATTGAACAATTGCAGATCAAAAAACCTTCTCGACTCCTTTTTTTACAGCAAGCCCTTTCGCCTGCGAATACTCCATTCGATGGCAAAAAGAAAAACAATCACCGCCAGAAGCAACCAGATATTCCAAAGATTGTATTCGTTTTCGGAAGAGAGTTCCCGACTCGGAACTTTTAGATCCTTTTTTAATCGGGACACCTCTTCAGGACGGTAATATTTGCCGGAAGTAATACTGGAAATCTGCCGCAGTAATTTTTCATTCATTCGGGTTTGCAAAAATTCAATTTGGAATTCTCCGGCAGAAAATTTCCCGCCGGCTTCTCCCAATTTTAAATCATTCAAAAACGCCTTGCCTTTGTAAGTGTAGGTTCCCGCCGCCGGAATGCGAAATTTTCCCTCGTACTTGCCATGGCCAATGTTGTCTAAAACGAAACTTAGGGTGTCTTTTCCACTTTTGACCATAACCTTAAAATCAGCATCATCCACCGGCTTGAAAGCTTTCGTGTAAACCTGTCCGTTAAAAACAACTTCTTCCCCGCTCCGGTAAATTTGACGATCCGTTTTTAATTGAACGGGCTTATTCTCCACCCGCGTTGCCAGCCAGCGAACGGTTCTTGTCAAAAATTTTTGAACAACTTCATTATTTTTTCCAATTCCCCACATCATTAAATCCCATCGCCACACATTTTTAAACATCAGCGCCACACTTTTTTCTTTTCCCAGATTTTGAAGCAAAATGAGCGGCTTTTTAAATTGGGAACTTTGCGGCAATTTTGATTTCGGCGGATCAATCACAGCCAGAATTTTCGCTCCCGGAAGTGGCGAATAATTTTGCAAATAGGTATCCACAGGAGGCAAATCCTGCCAGGCACGGATCGTTGATTCCAGATTATCGCTTGCGCGCAGAATATCTTCCATTTCTCCCAAAGGCGTTAGCTGAAGATAAACCTCCCGCAATTGCCTCGGTGATTGGTCCACTCTAAAGGAAAGAACCGGCTGCAAGAATTTTAGTCCGTCGATCTGCATATTTTCGCCTTCAATAAAAAGCAACGAATGTCTGGGCACAACGATCTTTGTTTCCAAAAATTTTTTCAAATCCGGATTTAGTGGCCAGCGCGGAAATCCAATGAGCACATACGCATCGAAAGTCACATTCCTCCACAAGCGTTTTTTGGGAACAACGTAATACCCGCCGCCGCGTTTTTGTGCAAGGACGGTCACTTCCATATTTTCATCATCATTTAGAATCCTTCGAACAAACTTCACGTCCGGCGAAGGGCCTCCGGATAAAAGGAGTACTTTCAATTTGCTCTTCAGAACCTTCACGTAAAAACTTCTCCGGTTGTTAATATTTGTAAATTCTGATTTTAAGCCCGAAATTGACACCTCGTATTTTTGGAATCCCTCCCGCAGGGGTGTAAAAAAGAGGTGCACCATTTCCTCTTGATTTGAGGGCCCCAGGGTCAGCGGTTTTGAATCGAGTACTCGTCCCCCTTGCTTGAGAAAAACCATGACCTTTTGTCCTTCAAATCCGTAATGAGTAACCACCACATCCACCGGGACCTTGTTTTTTGCGTAAACAATTTCATTAGTCAAAACGCGGGCAATCAGGACATCTTTTTTCTCCGCAGGATTCCCAATTCCAATTGTGTAAATAGGAACATCATAATTTTGCGCCAGATAAACCGGATTTTCGCCCACATTGTAAATGCCATCCGAAATAAGGATAATCCCGGAAAAATAACGATCGAGTAAATTTTTCCGAATCTCCCGCAGCGACTGTGAAATATCCGTACCGTCTCCCCTGAATTTCAGCGAATCAATCGCCAGATGCCGGATTGGCTTTGCATGAACAAAAAATGAATAATAATGCAGATTGTAATTCTGTTGTATTTCTCTGAAAGCATTATTCTTCAGCACGGATTTTGCGACATCCGAACGAATTTGGTTTCCATCCTTGATAGACATGCTTCGAGATGTGTCGATGAGAACGGCGATATCCGGTTTTTGCACAAAATGCCGAATCATGTGAACAACCGGATGAAAAAGCAAAAGGATGACTAGCAGAATAGCCGCTCCGCGCAAAATTCCCAGAAAAATCCGCATTCCCTTTGAGAGAGGAGGATAAGTTTTCCAATAGAGCCAGGCACTTAGGAGTAGAAACACCAGACACAATCCGGCCAAAAGAAACGGACTCCCCTGAATTGAAAGGTTCCAACTGACGCTGATTACCATTCTTGGCTCAGGCCTCCATTGCCGCGGGACGGGCCACCGGCAGTTTCAAAGACGGGTTAGCGTCCAGGTCAGGTGGCGACGAAACTCCCTTCTCGAGGTAAAATTGGCCAACCTTTGCGATCATTGCCGCATTATCGGTACAGAATTCAAGTCCCGGTAAAAAAACATCGACCTGATCTTTCTTTCCCATTTGAACAAAAGCATTTCTTAGCGCTGAATTCCGTGCCACGCCCCCGGCCAGGGCTACTTGACGATACTTTCGCGCAACCAGTGCTTTTCGGGATTTTTCGAGCAAAACATCCACAACGGCTTCCTGAAAACTCGCCACAATATCTGCGAGATGATCCCGAATAAATTCATCCGTTTGCGACTCGACATAAGTGAGCACGGCCGTTTTGAGTCCACTGAAACTGAAGTTAAAATTCCCGGCGCCCATCCAGGCTCTGGGAAATTTGACAAATTTGGGATTTCCGTTCCTTGCCAATCGATCAATTTCCGGCCCACCGGGATAATCAAGCCCCAGCAGCTTTGCTACCTTGTCAAATGCCTCCCCGGCGGCATCGTCAATAGTCTTTCCAACAATTGTGTACTCACCCCAGTTTTTGACATCCACCAATTGCGTGTGCCCCCCGGATACAACCAACGCCAAAAACGGAGGTTTTAGGCCGGGGTGTTCCAGTGCATTTGCAAAAATATGCCCCTCGAGATGATTAACACCGACCAACGGTTTCTTGAGAGAAATGGCCATCCCCTTTGCCACGTTTAATCCGACCAACAGCGATCCGATCAGACCTGGCCCGTACGTTACGGCGATTCCATCAATGGCATTTTTGTCAATTCCGGCCTCGCCCAAAGCTTCCCTGATAATTGGTACTATTGCCTGAATATGAGCCCGGGAAGCCAACTCGGGCACTACGCCCCCATAGGCTCGGTGAACGTCCAATTGCGATAAAATAATATTGGATTTAAGCTGATCACCCTCCAGAATTGCAGCGGAGGTTTCGTCGCAGGATGTTTCAATTCCTAATATTTTCATAATCTCTTGAATTCTTTACTATATACCGTTGCGAGTTTTGCAAAAGTGATTGAGAAATATTTAATGAAAATACGTTAACCCGTTGCACCCACGTTAACCGGAAATGGTTAAACTCAGCG
>CAZIYL010000037.1:6004-14694 GCA_964543425.1 uncultured Deferribacteres bacterium | reverse complement strand
ATTCGCGTCCTCCGTACGTTTTTGATGATGATCTCTACGTGCTTCAATTTTTGAAACGCGAAAGCCGAGAACCGATTGCAACCGTTGTCAATTGGGCCAATCACCCGGAAACGCTGGAAAGCAAAAACCTGCTGATTACATCCGATTTCCCGAATTATGTGCGGCAAGGAATTGAAACAGGTCTCGTCTACAACGGACAGGTCGTTCGCCCGGGAATCGGCGGGGTGGCCATTTACATCAACGGGGCAATCGGCGGTTTGATGACGCCCATTGGCACAAACCCGACGGATCCCTATCTGAAAAAATCATTTAAAAAACCCTCCTTTGAAAAGGCACGTGCCATCGGTTACACGCTGGCGGAAAAGGTGCTGGATGGCACTCAAAACGGCACCTGGACCATTAATGAAAATCCCGATCCTCACCTGTGGGTCAGAACGGTTTTTCTTCCTTTTGAAAATAAATATTTCAAATTGGGCAGCTTGTTTGGTGTGCTGAACCGAGGGATGTCCGGGTGGATGAAATTACGTTCCGAAATCGATCTCCTCGTGCTTGGCGATGCGTGGATTTTGACCGTTCCCGGAGAAATTTATCCGGAAATTGTTAACGGAGGGGTCGTCAATCCGCCGGGGGCCGATTACAAAATCAATCCGATCGAGGTTCCTCCCCTTCGACAATTTATGGAAGGAAAGGTAAATCTCATCTGGGGATTGGCAAACGACGAGATCGGCTACATCATCCCGAAAAGCGAATGGGATCGGTGGGATCATCCGCCTTATTTGTACCATTCCAAAAAACATCTTTACGGTGAAATTAATTCGCTGGGGCCGAAGACAGCGCCGGATCTGTACAAAGACATCCGAAAAATGCTGGACTAATGGAGCTATTTGGGATCGGCTTACTTGTCATCTCTTCGAAGTGATAATCCCTATCTGGTATTTGATCTTCAGGGAGAGGCTTTTCAGCGATTGAACCGGGATTCGCAAAAATAGTAAAAAAAAACAAAGAATTTCCCACGAATTTCATGAATACAATGGTGAATATTGCAATGAGGTCACTTTAAAAACTACGAATAACGGAAACTGTCCTACTCTTATTTCAAAAAGATCAACTCGTGAAAATTCGTGGGCAAATGCCTTTTAAGGCAAGCTTCTTGGGAAGAATAAAACACAATGGAAGACGAATTCTTAAAAGATCGATTCGAATCTACGCTGCTCGGTTTGGCCATCGGGGATGCGCTGGGAGCACCCCTTGAGTTTATGGGGCAGGCAGAAATTGCCGAGCGTTTCGGTGTGGTTCGCGACATGCTGGGGGGAGGATGGTTAGACCTGGAACCGGGTGTCGGTACCGATGACACGGAAATGATGATTTGCATCGCGGAAAGTCTGGCTCAGAAAGCAGGATTTGACCCTGATGATATTGCCCGAAAATTTTTGGTTTGGTACAACACCCATCCAAAGGACATGGGAAATACCACCCAGGTGGTACTTGGACTGCTTAAAAATGATCTCAATTGGCGAAGTGCTGCCAAAAAAGCCCATGCCATTCTTGAGGGGAAAAGTGCCGGAAACGGGAGTTTGATGCGGGTGGCGCCCATCGGATTGGTGTTTCACCGACACGAAACAGAAATCATTAAAGCTTCGTTTACAAGCTCGAAAATTACCCATTGGGATGATCTTGCCGCCGAAAGCTGTGTGGCATTCAATCTCATTCTGGCGGGTATTCTTCACGGCTACGGACAGGAGGAAGCTATTCAAAATGCAGCGGCTAAAATGCTTCCCCGCAGCGAAGTGGTCTCCCGCTCCGTTCAATCTGTTTTCGAGAAGGAAAGCGACGAATTGCAGCCAACGGGATTTGTGCTGGACACATTGGAAACCGCACTCTGGTACTTTTATCATTCCGAATCTTTCGAAGAAGCGCTTGTTCACGCGGTCAACCGGGGAGGCGATGCGGACACCATTGGGGCTGTCACCGGTGCTCTGGCCGGCGCTTATTTTGGAATGGAAGGATTGCCGGAGCGCTGGCTGGAGGTGCTTAAGGGCAGGGAAATTATCGAAAATCTTGCGGATCAATTGTACGAAATTTCCAACAATCTTTCTTTGGACAAAGCCGAAATTGAATCGCAATAAGGAGGCCTGCGCAAGAAACAAGTTTGCAAAGGTGGTCTCCACCTTTAAGGTGGAGGCCACCCAAAAACCTAAAGCTGGAAGGGAACATTTATTCAGGGCGATCATTTAAACTAATGTATTGGGGGCGCATTGGGTTCGACGGGATTGGAAAGAGACAAGAGTTGCATACCGTGGTCTCCGGCACCACGTAAAATAGTCGGAAACAAAATATAAATGCAGATTACGATTACGCATTGGCAGCTTAATTAGCTGACCCGTTCCTCTATCCGAGACCTGCATAGGGTAGAAGGGGCGTCGCACTTGCAGGTGCTCCTGACAAATTTCCGGGATTGCCAGGCTAAGACTACCGGATAGACTTGTGAATTCCTTTGTTTGTTGAGGGCTTGCAAGCGACACTAATCAACAAACTATGTATGTAGAGATTCTTGTCGGCTCTTTCTCGGACGCGGGTTCGATTCCCGCCGCCTCCACTAAAGAAAAAAACCTGGCTCAAATAGCCGGGTTTTTTTTATTCTCCAATTTAAAAATGCGCAAAGCCCCACCAGGGACTAATCCGTTTTTGGATGCATTGTTTGTGTTGCATTGTGTTGCACAAAAAAAGTGCAAATAATCCTTGTTTTCCGCTATTTTTTTTAATAATTTCAAAAAAGCAGATTTTGTGTAAATTAATCTTTAAAATCGTTCGATATGTTTAAGAGTGGTTCTAAAAAGGGACTAATTTTGGTGCACATAAAGTTGAGTGAGGATAATGCTGATCGATAACAGGTATTTCGTGGAGAAGGCATTAGGGGAAGGTGGAAGTGGAAAAGTTTATAAAGTATTGGACAAAATCTCAGGGGAAATTCAGGCGCTGAAGCTCCTAAATCCCGATTTAATTTCATCAGACGAACTGGCTCTATTTGAGCAGGAATTTCTTAATCTGAAAAAACTCTCACATCCGAATATTATTAAAGTATTCAATTTTGGTTTCGAAAAAAATCACCAACCCTACTTTACAATGGACCTGGTGGAAGGCCCGTCTTTGCAGGAACTGTTTTCCGAATCGTTTGATCTCTCTGCTTTTGTTCAATATACGGCACAAATCTGCCTGGCACTTGATTATCTGCACAATCGGGGGATTATCCATCGCGATCTGAAACCGGCAAACATTTTGCTTAAGCAGAATGAAGACAACGGATTCAATGCATTGCTGACTGATTTTGGAATGGCTGAAAATTTTCGGATTTCAAACTTTGATTCCAGGGGCGGAAGCCATTTTTATGTTTCGCCGGAAGCCATTCGCGGTTGGAAAATAGACCAGCGTGCCGATTTGTATTCCCTTGGGATTGCTTTGTACGAAGTTGCCACGGGCACAAAACCTTTCTCGGCCGAGACCCCTATTGAGGTTCTCAAGCAGCACTTGCACAAAATCCCGGAAAATCCCACCAATATTCGGAAGGATATCCCGCTTGAACTAAGTGAAATTATTTTTAAGCTATTGGAGAAAAATCCTTCAAAACGCTACAGTTCCGCTCTGGAAGTTGTTCAGGATCTCCTGAAACTTGCTCCTGTCTCGATCCCCCTGCCTAAATTACAGGCGTCCTCACAAATTTGGGGAGGCGGATTCGTCGGGCGAAAGGCAGAATTGAAACTACTGAACCAGGCTTTTGAAGCAAGCCGCAATCAGCAGAACCTCCATTTTACACTGATTAGGGGTGAGCGTGGCATTGGAAAAACGCGGTTGCTTCAGGAATTTTCCACTCAAATTCAATTGGATGGCGGCAAAATATTTTTTCTGAATTCCATCGATACAGTGGGAGTTCCCTACGGACTAATTGTTGAATTGATTCGTCAGATCGGGGTTTCTACCCCGGGCGGAATTGAGTTTTCGGAAGACGAAGAGACCATTTGGCGCTTTATTCTGACGCACGGGAAGGGTAGAGAAATCCCTGAAATATTTAAAGATAAAGCACAAATCTTTGATGTTTTTGTGCGCCTGTTGGAAAAATTTTCAAAGGCCGTTCAGCGAATGCAAAAGGACAACGGCACTCTGCCTCTACTCGTCATTCTGGACGATTTCCAAGAAGCGTCGGAATCGATTCGCCAGTTTATTCGTTACCTGATTTTTAACGGCTCTTCCATCGAAATGCTGCTCATTGGTCTTGTTTCCGGAGACGATCTTAAGCTCCGGGATTTTTACCAAAATTTTCAGTCGGAAAAGACCTTTCAGCAGCTCGTTTTAAAAGCCTTTAATCACGCGGATTTTCAAACCTTTCTGGAACAAAAATTTACCAAGGTAAAGAATTTTGATTCGCTTTTTAATGATTTGTATGGGCAAACCTCCGGGAATCCGCTTTTCACGGAACATCTGTTGCAATTTTTGATTGATAAAGAAATCCTGCCGCGGGAAGACGGTTTCTGGGTCTGGAAAGGAATTGAAACGGGCATCGGGATTCCCGAGGCTATGTCTGATTTGTTGAAGTCGCGCTGGGAAAAATTATCACCTTCGGCTCAATCTATTTTGCAGGCACTGGCTCTTCATGGTGAGGCCATCCCTTTTAATCTGCTCAAAAACTTCTTTAGAGGAGCGGATGAATCCTTTATGGAGGGTGTGGGAGGGTTGTTGGCATCGGGATTTGTCATTCGGGAAATTGCGGATGGGAAAATTCTATTTCGATTGGCGCAGCAAAGCTGGGTAGATTTTTTAAATGAAATAACCACTCCCCAACAGGCAAAGGCGATTCACGAACAGTGGATTACCACTATTGAAGAACAAAGCGACGGCTCATCCAACGAATGGGCGGTGCGTTTGGCGCATCACGCACTTGAGAGCCAACATGGCGCAAAAGCGAAAAAATATCTTCCCGTTGCGGCGGAATTTGCGCGTTCCATGTTCGATATTCCCCAAGCCATCCATTTCTATTCGGAATATCTGAAGCTATTATCTGATAAAGAATCTGAAATCAAAGAAAATGTGCTTGAAAAACTGGCCACGCTCTACGAACTTGGAGGCGAGTTCGAAAAGAGCCTTCAGATTATTCAAACGGTATTGAATGATCCCGATGCCTTGCACCTGTCAAAAGAAAAGTTGTGGGATTGGAAATTTCGAAATGTTGACATTCTTCAGAAATTGGGAAGAGTCGACGAAGTTTTCCAATTATTGCTTGATCAACAGAATGCATGGGAATCTCTTCCACCCGAATTAAACGGACGCGGCCATTACGAATTGGGGTGGATTTATCGCCTAAAGGGAGATTTTGAAAAGGCATATCAGCAGTACAACCGTGCTTTGGAGCAATTCCAAAAAGCAAATTCCGAAGCGAATTTGGGATTCACACATAATCGAATGGGTGTTACCTATTTAATCGAGAATAAATTAGATCAGGCCGAAAGTGCTTTTCTGAAAAGCCTTGAGATATTTGATCAAATGACGCATTTTCGGGGGTTGGCTCACGTTCACAACAATTTGGGTATTCTTTATAGGCGGAAAGGTGATCTGAAACAGGCGAAAAAACAGTATCAAAATTGCCTGAAAATTCGGCGAACAATCAAAGATGTCAGTTATCTTCCTCAAATCCTGAATAATCTTGCGAACGTTCAATTTTACGAGGGAAATTGGAAGGATGCCTTCGAAGCCTACAAGGAAGTGCTGCGAATCGCTCAGGGTTTGGGTTTGGAAGAAACAATGGCGGACGTTCTGGATAATTTGGGGATGTTATTGTTTTATTTTGGAAAGATAGAAGATGCCCTTGCTTACGAGAAAAAGTCGATTCAAATCGACCGGCGGTTGGGAAATTTAATAAATATAGCCAAGGCGATGGAACGAATGGGCGATATGTATGATGTGATTGAAAATTACCGCCATTCTCACGCCTATTATTGTCGAAGTCTTCATTTGCTTGAGAAACTGAAATCTGAAGAAGATACGGCAGAGGTGCTGCTAAAGTTGGGGGCTCATTATTTAAAAGTGAACCAAAAAGAAAAGGCACTGGATTATCTGATTCGTGCAGAAGACCTGTGTCAAATCTATCGCTTGGAGGAAAAAAGGGCACAAGTGGCCATTTACATTTTGCAGTGGGCGCTCAAATATCATGATTACCAGCGGGGGGAATATTATCGGAATTTTCTCGGGAATAATCTGTCGGCATTTGTCGATCCACTCTTGCAGGGCGTGGCCTATCGACAGCTTGGCGATGCCTGGCTTAAAAAGGAGCGATTGGCACAATCTCTGGAAAATTATCAGAGGTCACTTGAGATCTTCGTCCGTTTGGGGGCGGTCATCGAACAAGCCAGAGCCCACAAGGCTATCGCCCTGACATATAATATGAGGGAAGATTTTGAACAAGCTCAGGTTCATTTCAAAAAAGCGGTTCAACTTTTTGAAAAAATTCCGGCGCGGAGTGAACGACTCCGGCTTATGAACCATCTCATTGATACGCAGGAACATATCATCGCCAATCTGCAGCAGGGAGCCGGAGGGGACAATCAAATCACGGCACTTCAACAAACCAGTCTGATTGTTCATTCGATTTTTAATCTGGAGACGATGCTCCATAATATTATGAATACGGTGATTAATCTTCTAAAGGCGGATCGGGCAGCCATTATTTTTCTTGACAGGTCTACAGGGGGGCTGGAGGTAAAGGTGAGCCGGGGCATGGAAGAAGCAACCATCGAAGACGCGATTCGGATCAGTCAGTCGATTATCGAGCGGGTGGAGAAAACGGGTAGTTCGGTTCTTTCGCGCAACACCCTGGGGGATGATCGCTTCCGAAACAGCAAAAGCGTTCGTAATTTCCGGATTTTCTCTTTGATGTGTGTTCCACTGAAATTGGAAGATCGCCTGATCGGCACCGTTTATGTTGACAGCCGCAATCCCGATCGTATTTTCAGCTACAGAGATTTGGAATTTCTGGAGAATATTTCCGATTTGGCTGCAGTGGCCATTAGCAATTCGGAATATTATGAAGAAATTAAACGACGAAAAAATTCTCTGGAAAATGATGTGAAAACCTTGCGTGAAGTGGTAAAACAGACCTTCCAGTTTAATGATATGATTGGAACCAGTAAACCCATGCAGGACATTTTCCGGACGGTTTCAAAAATATTGGATAAAAACGTAGACATCCTGATTCGGGGAGAAAGCGGAACCGGTAAAGAAAAACTTGCGGGAATCATCCATTTTAACAGTAATCGGAAGAATAAGCCGTTTATAACCGTCAATTGTGCAGCGATTCCCCCCACTTTACTTGAAAGCGAATTGTTTGGAATTGAGAAGCGGGTGGCCACGGGTGTGGATGAGCATCTCGGTAAATTCGAGCAGGCTAACGGGGGCACTATTTTTCTGGATGAAATCGGCGACATGAGCATGGACACCCAGGCAAAAATTTTGCGCGTTATTCAGGAGCGGGAATTTCAGAGAATTGGGAGCTCCAAGACGATAAAAGTGGATGTTCGAATTATTGCCGCAACCAATAAGAATTTAGAAGAGGCCATTCGCAACCAGGCATTTCGTCAGGATTTGTACTATCGGCTCAATGTGCTGCCGATTGTTATCCCGCCGCTTCGGGAAAGAAAAGAGGACATTCCACTTCTTGTGGAATATTTTGTCAAAAAATATGGCAGCTCGGGGGATGTGGAAAGAATTACTGAGGCTGCCATGAAGGCTCTTATCGATTATGACTGGCCGGGAAATGTTCGGGAATTGGAAAATGTCGTCCATCGAATGATCATATTCGCGGAAAATGGAAGAATCACCGTTAATGATTTGCCTACCGAAATTCGGACAAATAACAGGGTACAGGAGCTTGTCAATTCAGGAAAGGGCAAAATGGCTCTTCGGGATTACGAGAGATCTTTGCTGCTGGAAAGCTTGAAACAGAATGAATGGAATATATCGAAAACGGCAAAAACCCTCGGTGTGCATCGAAATACGCTTCATCGGAAATTAAAAGTCTATAAAATCGCAAAACCAAAATTGTAATTGCACCTGAAATAGTGCATTTTGGCGCTTCGTGAATAGGTGCTTAAAATACAAGAAGAAATGAATCATGCACAAATATAGGTGCAAATTGATAACTTATTGATATAAAATGGTTGTCTTGAAAAATGATATTTGAATGCACAAATATGGTGCATATTCTACTTTTATAGACAGATTCCAAAAAAATTACCCCAAAAACTGTGTTGCTAACTCTATATTAAATATGAAGTAATAATTTTACTTTTCTTTGTACATTCAACAGGAATGGTATTATAATTGCAGTCATATACTTGATGTAATTAGAAATTTATAACTTGGGAGGAGGATTGACATGCGTTCTTTTGTCAAAGTCGCGGTGGTGGCTATTGTTGTAGCTATGGCGTTTGGAATGTTGTTTACGGGTACCTACGCAAGTGAGCTCAACAATAATTTCGTGAGCGGGATAGCTCAGGGACCGAGGGACATTCCGGTAGGCGGGATAGCTCAGGGACCGAGGGACATTCCGGTAGGCGGGATAGCTCAGGGACCGAGGGACATTCCGGTAGGCGGGATAGCTCAGGGACCGAGGGACATTCCGGTAGGCGGGATAGCTCAGGGACCGA
>CAZIYL010000037.1:0-5904 GCA_964543425.1 uncultured Deferribacteres bacterium | reverse complement strand
GGGATAGCTCAGGGACCGAGGGACATTCCGGTAGGCTAAACACTCCTAATTGTATTGTTTTTAGCCCTTAAGCTGCCATTCATTCTTGCGAATAATTAATTGAATGTAAGAAATTCTATGAGCTGAGGGGGTTGAGACTGTTCTCAATCCCCTTTTTTTGTCTTTTAAAACGATGCGAAAATATGGTAAATCCTTATAAAATCGATAATAGGGTCGAATATATTTCAAAGAGACGTTCGGCTTATGTCACAGTCATCGCGTACGTGAGCCACAATGGATATCAGGATATCCGCGAAGTCCTAATGGATATATTTCGGCGTCTGGCGAAGGAATCCAAATATGCCCGGGTGGTGTCATTTGGCATTGTGGATATTGTCCAGAAAAGCGATTTAGGAGATCTCATTAAATTTCGATTTTCGGCAGAGGAGTTGCCCAAAATTGTCATTTACCGCTCGGGCGGAAGCTCTGTTTTTGAAGTCGATAAAATTGATTATCAAAAGATAAAAACAGCAATTGATCTTGCGTTGATTCATTAATAGTATTTTCGTGGTGGCAGTAGGTTTCTGAAAAATTAGACAACCTGTAAAGTTTGCAGGAACGAGTCTTTTTTTCATGTGTGGCGGATGAAATGGCGGGAGGAGTCTATGTGGTGGAAAATCTCAAATGAGAGGCAATATCTTCAGCTCAGAATTCTCAACCAGCCTAAGATTTTTATCTGGTTGCCCCCTTCTTTCAATAAAAGTGATCGAAAAAAATTGAACCAAATTGTCTCAAGTATTCATAGGGAACGGTATCCTTCCAACAAAATTATTATTTCCCTGGTTGAGGTAAGCCGTGATCCTATGTTGCAGCAATTGCTTAACCGAATAAGTCCTTCACAGGGCGGGCCGCTTGTAACAGGCTATCTTCCAAACGGAGCGACTTATTTTAAATCCCATGAAATATCTGTGAAAATTCTGGAAAAATTAATTCAGAAATTGGTTATGATTTCGCACAATTAGTTTTTGCTTCTCTTTTGACACTGCACTCCATTATTCACTGTGTGATTTCCTCCATGTAGATCAATATAGGCAGACTGATTTGGCGAGATTGACCAAATTGTGGTGATTCTTGCCGTTTGCCTCTCCTATTATTTTTTTTCATCCCAAGAAAAAATCAAACAAATTTTGAACCTTTAAAACAGACTGCTTGTATCACTTAACAGATTAGGAATTTATGGAAAAAATCGAACCAGAACCAAAAAGTAGGAGGTACGTAAAATGAAACGAGCAGTCGGCGTTATTGTCATGTTAGTTGTGTTTGCGGTGGGAACCGCGTTTGCACAAGAGGTTCCGAAAGAAGCGGCAAACCTGTTGAATCCGGCCCAAAAGACGAAGATTGAAAAACTTCGGACGGATTTCCAAAAGCAGAAGATTGAAATTACTGCAAAAATTCGTGTGGCTCAACTGGATTTGAAAGAGATGCTTCGGAGTGCCCGTGTTCCGGATATGGCAAAAGTTGACAAAAAGCAGGCAGAAATTTCGCGGCTGAAAAATCAATTAGCCACCATGCGGCTGCATCATCTGATTGCCGTTCGCAAAGTCCTCACCGATGAGCAGTGGCAGAAAATTCAGGAACTTCGGGGAAAAATGATGAAAGAACGCATGCATGAACGCATGGAAGGTAGGATGCACCGCGGGATGAAACGTCCCATGCGGGGCAAGGCTTTCGGACAACCCGGATTTGAGAGGGATCGGGATTTTCAAAAATAAAATTGAATACGTAATTGGCCGGAGGCAAAAATGATTGTCTCTGGCCAATTTTGCTATTTAGCTTCCTAACTTCTGCAAAAACATGCAGAAAATGGATTGCCAAAATTCAAATGAAAGTTTCGCAGCGGTTGTGGGTGTTCGCCCCGGGCGAACATATCGAAATAGGCATCACACATTATTTAACTAATTTCCAAAAACAATGAGGTTTTTTCTGTTTTACCGGATTAGGATTGGATGATTTGTCACAGAGCGTGAAAACGAAAGAAGTTGCTCCCGTTTCCGATGAAGAATTGATGTCTCGATTTCGAGCGGGCGAGGGGATTGTGTTTGAAGAGCTCGTAAATCGGTATCGCGATCGGGCAATTTCTGTGGCCTTCCAATATTCGCACAATAAGGAAGAGGCCAAGGATATCGTTCAAGATGCTTTTGTGAAAGTATTTCAAGCGGCGGATTCCTTTAGCACGGGGGAAAAGTTTTCACCCTGGTTTTTTAGAATTGTTGTCAATCAGGCGATCAATGTGTATAGACGGAAAAAGGTAGTGCATTTTTTTTCTTTATTTCAGAATGAATCGGATAGCGAGCGGAATAGTTTAATTGATATTCTGGAATCGGAAAATACGCCCGATGGCGCGGTGAACGACACAAAAGAGATAGTCTGGAAAGGCATTCGGAAGCTTCCCGAAAAATTGAGGCACGTTGTGGTTTTGCGTGACATCGAGGGTTTTTCGGAAATAGAAACCGGCAAAATTCTGAATATTCCACTGGGAACGGTGAAATCCCGCCTTTTTCATGCGCGGAGGAAGCTTCGAAAAAATTTGGAAAAAATCCTTTGAAAGGATGATTTTGAATGAAATCACTTTGCAAAAAAACACAACATGTGCTGACAGCATTTAACGGTGACGTCAATCGTCTTCAGGCCGAATATCCTGAGTTGGCAGACCATTTAAAAAATTGTCAGGCGTGCCATGCCGAGGCTCAAAGGATCAAACAGATGTCTTTCTTATTGGCCGGTCAACGGGTGCAGATCGAAGATGAGGAGTTCTGGGAGGATTTTGAGACAGGCCTGTACCAAAAACTGCACCAGTCACGGAAACGCTCCTTTTTGCAAAGGATTTCGTTGGTTTTGAGTCGTTTTGTGCGGGAGTTTCTGTTTCAGCCAGCCTATCGTGTTGGTTTTACATTTGCCATTCTTTTTATTATTTCCTATTTAGGATACCATTCTATTGTGAAGCAGACCGCAATGGCTATGGACCCGTACGACTATTTGTACGAAAGCTATCAGGAGGCCTCGGGCAGTAACCCGATATTACAGTCGTTTTCGGGACCGGCAGACCAACTGATTGAACTCGCCGACATATCGGGAGAGGGAAAATGAGGAAATTTACTGGAATTGGTTTTTTTCTCTTCCTGCTAATTGGAATCTCTCTGAGCGGAATCCTTTTTGCTCAAAATGAATTACAGACCGCTTTCGAAAAAGTGAAAAAGGGCTACGAAACCACTCACTACCACGCAATTGTGATGGACACGGTAGCTGTTCCGCACCGGAGAGAGAGAGAGCCTTCAGCAGGCAAAATCAAGTATCGAATTGAAAAATGGGAAATCTGGTATGACGGCCCCGAGCGATTGCGGCTCGCGCGCATCTCTGCGAATCGGAAAAGAAGTCTGATCATCATAAAAAAAGGCGAAAAGTTTTACACAAAATTTCGTGATTCCTGGGTTGAACGGCCTATTCTGCAAAGAGGAAAAAACCGAGTTCGGGAATTTCCTATCCGCATAAGAGGAGAATCCTACGTTAAACTGCTGGAGAAAAACTACTCAATTCAATTAAAGCCTGACGGCACAATTGCCAATCGTCCGGCGGAGCTTTTTTCGATCCTTCCAAACTACCCGGGCAGAATGCTCTGGAAAATCTGGCTGGATGCCCAATCGGGAATTATCCTTCGTCAGGTGCAGCAAATTGAAACCCCTCGTGGACTCAAAATAATTAAAGCAAAACGCGTGGCTGCGATTGAGTACAAGAAGAGTTTCCCTGATTCTCTGTTTGCGGTAAACGGCAAGGTAGTGGAAAAGAGAAGGGCTTTCGGCGGGCGGGAAAAAGAACACATGGGGAGAAACAACAGGCGCTTCAGGAGTCTTGAGGATTTAACAAAAGCTGCACCGTATGCAATTTATCTGCCAAGCCCCCTGCCAAAAGGGTTTGCTTTTGTGGAAGGACGATTTGCCCATCGCCGCCACATGATACTGATTCAGTCGCATTTTAGCGATGGGATAATTGATTTCTCAATCTTTCAGATTGACGCGTCGGCAAAGATGGAGAATCAATTTCTGAGGTATTCCCGAATGCATCACCCTCCCGAGGGCCGGCGCCCACCAATGGAAATTATCCCATTTAGGAAAGATGGATTTGCATTTCTGATTATGGGTAATGTTCCCGTTCCCTGGCTTCAAAAACTGGTTCATCGGATGCAGCCCTATCCTGCAGAAAAGAATCCTTAAATTAGGTTGCCTTTGGGAGATTGTACCCCTATGGCATATTTTTGATTTCACCATTCCCGCCTTGATTTTTTGCTGATTTTCCCCTCAAAAAATTGGGTTCAATCGGAATTTAGATATTGTAGTGGGCTCAAAATTTTCTTATATTTCAGATAGGCCGCAAATTTTTGCTGTCATGTCCGGAATTATTCTTGACGATGTGAGACCCTATATGCCCAAGAAATTGGATGTTTGCATAAATCATCCAGACCGGTACACCAACCGGCATTGCTATTATTGCCACAAGCCCATTTGCAAAGAGTGTCAGATAGTGTTGTCGCACCACATTTTTTGCAGCAAAAAATGCTGGTACCGATTTTTGTTGAAGGAATTCCTGGGTCGTTTGAAGGGGAAAATCAGAGAGGGGAAAGCCCTGCTGTTTTCAAAAAATAGCTCTCTTTTGTGGGTGGCCATTGTTTTTATCTTTGTGATTCTTTTCTGGCAGAATCATCGGCTTTTTCAGAAAATCGATTATTTGGGAAAGCACGTTTTGTCTTTTGCTCCAAAAAATACGCCTTCGGAGATGTCCCCTTCAACACCTGGAAATCTTATTGTTCAAAAGTCCCCAAAACAAGCGATGGTTTTTTCCAACAAGATTACGATTAGCGGAATAGCCGACGACAGTTCCATTGTGATTCTGGAACAGGGGGGAAAAGCGGTAGCGGTAACGCTTTCGAAAAAGGGGAAATTTGTGCTCAAAGGTGTGCCTGTTTTTAGAAATCACTCGCGTCTTCGGGTGAAAGAAATTAATTCGAACGGAGAGGTTCTGGCGCTTGAAGAACTTAGGATTCATTTTGCGCCTCCCAGTATCCTTGCGCTTTCCAGGCCTATCCGAAGGGGAAATCCCAACGAAAAAAAAATTGCTCTGACATTTGACGGAGGATCATCGAATAATATCACAGACAAAATACTGGATATTCTTCATGAAAAAAATGTTCGCTGTACCATGTTTCTTACAGGGGATTTTATTCGTCATTTTCCGGAAACAGTTCGGCGAATTGTTCGGGAAGGGCATGAAGTGGGAAATCACACCTTTCACCATCCCCATCTGACAACATATGCCGAGAATCGGCGACAGGAAACGCGGCCCGGACTGACAAAGGAAAGGTTTCAAGAGGAATTGAAAAAAACCGCTGCGTTGTTTAAGAAAGTAACCGGTGTGAAAATGGCGCATTTCTGGCGGGCACCTTACGGGGAATCGAATCCCGAAATCAGACGATGGGCTGCTGAGCTGGGCTACCGGGAAGTCGGCTGGACGGTTGGCAGGGACCAGAAGGAAAATATGGACACGCGTGATTGGGTGGCTCATCGTGGAGACCCCGGCTACCAAAGCGGCGAAGCGATTAGACGGAAAATCCTGGACTTTGCCGCAGAGCCCAATGGGCGCGCAAACGGAGCGATTGTTCTGATGCACCTGGCGAGTTACCGAAAGCAGGATTTCCCTTACGAAAAGCTGCCCGTCTTGATTGATTCGCTGCGAGTGAAAGGTTATCAACTGGTTCCTGTACAAAATCTTTTTGACCTAAAGAATTCATACGCCACCCGGGCGCAAAGACATAACCATTAAATAAATGAGTACAATCTAAAAAGGATCTCTCCCACGAATTTCACGAATTATTAC
>CAZIYL010000036.1:0-14869 GCA_964543425.1 uncultured Deferribacteres bacterium | reverse complement strand
AAACAGGTCTGCATAATTGTGTTGATTCGCAAACCCATGCCTGTGTCTTTTGCCACTTTGTAGGCATCAATGACGTAGAATTTCAGCTTCTTGTCGATGATTTGCTGCTGGACTTTTCTGGGCAGTTTGTCCCAGGTTTTGTCCGGTCCGTACGGACTGTTTAGCAGAAATGTGGCGCCTTCCACGGCATTTTTAAGCATGTCGTATTTTTCGATGAAAAAGAATTGGTGGCAGGCTACGAAATTTGCCGCGTTAATTAAGTAGGTGGAACGAATGGGGCGGGGTCCGAATCGAAGGTGCGAAACCGTCATGGAGCCGGCCTTTTTAGAGTCGTATACGAAATAACCCTGTGCGTAATTCTTGGTTCCTTCTCCAATAATTTTGATGGAATTTTTATTGGCGCTAACCGTTCCATCGGAACCGAGGCCGAAAAACATGGCTCGAACCACGTCGTCTTTTTCCGCGCTGAATTTTGGATCCCACTCGACGCTTGTGTTTGTTACGTCATCATAAATGCCGATAGTAAAGTGATTTTTGGGTTTATCTTTCTTTAATTCGTCGAAAAGACCCTTTACCATGGAGGCCGTAAATTCTTTGGAAGAAAGGCCGTAGCGGCCGCCAACCACCTTGGGCGCGGTATTGAAAGGCGCGATGCCATCGTTCATTGTTTCTGTTACGGCCGTCACAGTATCCACGTAAAGCGGTTCGCCCGCGCTTCCGGGCTCTTTTGTTCGGTCGAGTGTTGCAATGACTTTTACTGTTGGAGGTAAAGCCTGCATCAGGTGTTTAACAGAGAAAGGCCGGTACAGGCGCACTTTTACAACGCCCACTTTTTCGCCCTTTTCCGTTAGATATTCCACCGTTTCGTGAGCGGTTTCCACGCCGGAGCCCATCAGCATAATCACGCGTTGGGCATCGGGAGCACCTACGTAATCGAACAGATGGTACTGGCGCCCCACGATTTTAGCGAATTTATCCATTTGCTTTTGCATGATGTCCGGAGCCTTCAGGTAGAAAGGATTGACTGCTTCCCGATTCTGGAAAAACACATCCGGATTTTGTGCCGTGCCGCGCATGAAAGGATTGTCCGGGTTAAGTGCCCGCTGGCGGTGGGCTCTGACCAGATTGTCGTCAATCATGGCCCGCATGTCATCTTCAGTCAATTGCTCAATTTTCGAAATCTGGTGCGAACTTCTAAAACCATCAAAAAAGTGTACCAGGGGTACGCGAGCTTCAAGTGTGGCCGCTTGCGCAATCAAGGCGAAATCCATAATTTCCTGAGGCGAACCTGATGCCAAGAGTCCGAATCCTGTGCCGCGTGTTGCCATCACATCACTGTGGTCCCCAAAAATGGAGAGGGCGTGTGTTGCAACTGAACGTGCGGCTACGTGAAAAACCGTCGAGTTCAATTCGCCCGCAATTTTGAACATGTTCGGGATCATCAGGAGCAAGCCCTGAGATCCGGTAAATGTGGTGGTCAGTGCGCCGGCCTGAAGAGAACCGTGTACTGCCCCTGAGGCACCGCCTTCGCTCTGAAGCTCAACAACCGTGGGAGTGGTTCCCCAGATGTTTTTTTGATTCATTGCTGACCACAAATCCGCCCATTCTCCCATGGGAGAGGATGGTGTGATGGGATAGATGGCACAGACTTCGTTGACTTTATGGGCAACATAAGCCGCAGCCTCATTTCCATCGATTGTTACCATTTTTCTACTCATGCTAATTCCTCCAATCTATTGAAATTTCGGAAGGAGAGACGAATCGCACATGCAAAACTGCTTCTCCTACCCGCCATGTTTGATTTTCAATCAAATGAAAATATAATCAAAAAATTAGTTAAATACAAAATAAAATTTGGCCTGGGGAAATTTTTTGCAAATATTATAGGGAAAATTGAGCAAAAGAGTGCTTTGGGGTGAATGGGTTTACTCCCAAAAGATATCTCCCACTAATTTCACGAATTATCACGAACTGATTTTATTGAAGTTAATGGAATTTAGCCCTGTATAATTTGTATGATTAGTGGTTTTTGGAGTGCATTCATTCAATGAATTTTTGAAAATCGGGCAAAATAGGTTTTGGAAATATTTTACTTTCCGCGCGGTTTTGGCTGCAATTGAAGCCTTAATTTTATTGCCGTGAATGCGTGAATTAAGGATCTTATTTTTTTAATTTTATCTCAGTAGTTCCTGTATTTTTTCTCGCCCCAGGCATTTTCTGTAAACAATCAAAAAAATCGCGTAACCGTTTAAGAAAAGGACATTGAACCAGAGATAAAAATTGAGCCTGTTCAAAATCAAACCCAAAATGACAAATGTCAGTTCCGTGCCCAATCCCAAAAAACTGGAGAGACGAAGGGACGGCATGTGGCTGTACCACCATTTGAGAAAATTTGCGCGTGTGTTGCTTGGAAAATCCTCGATTTCAGCAAGACACCACCGATCCAATCGGGCCACAAGTCGATCCTGCCAATGATAAAGAAAAATGTAAATTTTTTGCAGAAACAATGCCATGGGATCTCCCTGACGATCCTCTTCGGTAACGGTTTCAAATTGTCGGTTTTGAGCTAATTTTTGTTCGATGTGCAAATAGGCGACAAAATAGTAAACGAAATAGGATACTCGCAGAGACAGAGAGAGAAAGGCCAGCCCCGCGAGAATCCAGATTTCTGCGCCGGTATGTGTTTTCGAGAGGTGCCAGCCAATTGCGTAAAATACAAGAAAATTAATCAGAAAATCCGAGATCGAATCAAGAAAACGCCCCCTGCGGTCTTCCTGGTGCCGGGCGCGTGCCAATTGCCCGTCTACGGCGTCCAGAATATTCTTAAAGAAGAGGAAAATTCCGGCCCAAATCAAATTCCCAAATCCGATAAAAATAGCCGAAGCGATTCCGAAAAGGCTTCCCAACAGTACCACGTGAATGGGTAGAAGCGGAGTTGAGTAGAGAAGCTGCACAAACAGTGAAGCAAGCGGACGAATAAAATAAGTGTTCAGTAGTTCATCTGCCTGCTTTGATTTCAGAGACGATTGGTAGACGAAATGTATTTTCTTTAAAAATGAACGCATGTGTTCTCTTTCCCTTTTCCCCAAAAAGAGGGGGAAGTTTTTGCCCCCAATGCTGTTTTTATTCCAATCAGGGGGTGGGCTTTTAATGGACGAGTCCAGTCTAAAAAGGATATCTCCCACGAATTTCACGAATTATCAGGAATTGATTTTATTGATGTTAAAAGAATTATCTCCCGTATAATTTGTGCAATTAGTGGTTTTTAGAGTGCACTCACGGACGAAATAAAAGATCACCGTTTTATCGGGAACGGTCGCAGAAAGAAATTTTCCGAATCCGGCTTTATATCCAAAAAAAGCATTTTTATTCAGAAAATCAATAAAATTCTCATTTTCATTTGAAACCCATTCAACAAAATGGTGTAAGAATGGGTACTTTTCTGAAATTCAGCTATCTCTGGGGTGGTGGGCTTCACTTTAAAATGTTGCGTTCATTCAATTTATTTTTTATATTTTATAAATTTTGGATTATTCATTTGGAAATGAAAGGAGTAAGTGTATGTTAAAGAGATCTGTTTGGATTATTCTGTTTGCAAGTATTTTTGCTGTTTTTCAATTTGGCGGATGTTCCAAAAAATCGAATGAAAATAATACGAAAGCCGGCGTAATTACACCGGTAAATGCCTCCGAAACGGTGAAAACTTCCGCAAAAGCTCAAACTTCCTCTTCAGAAGCAGTTGCTTCACCTAAAAAAACAGAAAAGACTTCAACGCGGGAAGCACCCGTCAATAATTTTTCGGCTATCATCAAAAATTCAATGGCCGCTTTGCAGATCCAGACACCAACACAAAAATTGCAAGCAATGGATTTTACGGTAACGGATCTAAAAGGAAATCAGGTGAAACTCTCTGATTATCGGGGAAAGGTTGTTTTCCTGAATTTTTGGGCGACCTGGTGTCCCTGGTGTGTAAAAGAAATGCCTTCTATGGAAACGCTGATGACCAATCTTCAGAAAAAATACAGCAACCAATTCGTGATTTTGGCCGTTGATGCCGGAGAAAGCGTTTCTCAGGTTGAAAAATGGTTGAAGGGTAAGGATCTGAGGTTTCACTTTGTTCTGGATTCCAAGGGGCAGGTAAACGGGATGTACGGCGTGCGCGGATTGCCCTCTACTTACATTGTAAAAAAGAATGGCGAAATTCTTGGCCGGGCAGTTGGAGCAAGGGACTGGTCAACAGAAGCCGCACACAATCTTTTTGAAGCTCTTTTGAAGGAATAATCGATGCTGAAGAGGCACAATTTTAACCGGTTTTTCGAGTTGCAACTTCCGGTTATTTTTGGAATTATCTTTGTTTTAAATCAGGTGGCATTTTCTGGCGTTAACGTATCCGAAAACTCCCGGGTTAAAATCATTGCTTCAACAGATGCTTCTCTGACAGTTGATTTTTTCCTGACGAATTTACGGGATGATTCGGTGAAAATCGGTGGAAAGCTTTTCCACCGATTTTCCTTTTTAAATGCAACCGATGAATTGTCCGACGGGCCGGATGTGCCAACAGCCCTTTTACCGGTTGGCGTTCCACCCCACGCTCGTGTGAGGGTTCGGGTTCTGGAGGCGCAGTGGAAATCTCTTCCGAATGCTGACATTGTCCCGAGAATGTCCTGGAAAAAAATCGAGGGGATGTACCAATCTTTTTACAAATTGCCTGAGAATTATTTTGAAACAAATTACTTTGTCCCGCGTACATTGGCAAAGGTTTTCGACACAGGTTTTATGGAGGATGCCTTCATTGCCCGGATTCGCCTGAATCCGATTCAATATAATCCGGCACAGCATTTCATAAAAATCGCGACTAAAATTCGTCTTCGAATTGATTTCCAAGGCGAAAAAACGGCTAATCGATTTCAGGTTGAAGGGGCTTCTCAGGATTTAAACACCTACCGAAATGCGGTGATTAATTTTGATCAGGCACGCAAATGGATTTTCTCAACACGGCAAAAAAACTTTCAAAAAAGAACCGGCTTTTCTACCGGCCGGCTTTTCTACAAATTCCCGGTTTACGAGAAAGGTGTTTACAAAATTACCGGTAAATATTTAAAAGAAAATGGGATTAACATTTCCACAATTGATCCTAACACGTTGAAAATTTTTAACAATGGTGGTAAGGCGCTTCCCCGCGGATTGTACGCTCCGCGTCCCGACAGCCTTTTGGAGAATGCCATTGTTGTTTCGGATGGGAACGACGGGCATTTTGACGAAAACGATTATCTTCTTTTTTATGGAAAAGGTGTTTCGGGCTGGGATTTTGATCCGAAGGATGGCGTCAGACCGTGGAAACATTACATTAATCCCTACACAACCCAGAATATTTATTGGATTACATTTAGTGATGGAATTCCCGGCAAGCGGATTCAAGCGGTTTCGGCGGCACCGAATGCCTCCCTGCCGGAACGAACCCGGTTTGAAGCACACATGTTTTGGGAGGAGGAACACTACAATATTCTCCACTCGGGAATGGTTTGGTTTGGGATGAATTTTCTGGGTCAGGAGGAGAAATCGCTTTCATTGCTTTTGCCCGATTTGATTTCTGACAGCCGTGTAAATTTTATGTTTCAGATGTATTCTCCCTCAGGCGGAAAACAACACATTCGCCTCTACCTGAACTCCCAACTCGTTTCATCGGAGGCATTTTACGCATTTACGCTAAAAAAGGTGCCGGTTCCGAATGTGGCCGGAGGAAAGGACGGAGAAAATACGCTTTCAATCAAATATGACGGGAAAAATCCTACCAGCCAGCTTTACCTGGATTGGGTAGAAGTGAATTATCCCCGAAAACTTACTCTGCGTGACGGAATGCTTTTTTTCAACACACCGGCAGATGGAATCAGCTATCAGTGGGTTGTATCGGGCGTGAAAGAATCTTCTGTAATGGTGCTGGATGTGACCGATTTTCAAAATGTCCGGCTTTTGAAAGATTGGACGCTGTCCCAGCAAAAGCTGCAATTTTCTCTAACGCCTCATGGGCAGAACAGTCCCCTCAAACTGGCGATTGTTGAACCAAAAGCCTTTAAAACCCCTGGAGCACTCATTAAGGATGAGCCTTCGAATTGGCGAAATCCTCAAAATGGCGCCGATTTCCTCATTATTTCCCATGGAGATTTCTATAATGTGGCCATGGGATTGAAAAATCTGCGGGAAACCCATGATAATTTAGCAACGAAGGTCGTAAAAATACAAGATGTTTACGATGAGTTCTCGGGCGGATTATTTGATCCCACGGCCATTCGCGATTTTCTGAAATACGTGTATTTTCACTGGGAAAAACGCCCTCAGTACGTTCTGCTTTACGGGGATGGGGATTACGATTACAAAAATATTCTCGGCCAGGCGAATGGAGATTGGATTCCTGCTTACGAGGATTCCAGTCTGGATGAATACAGCACACTTACCTCCGACGATTGGTACGTAAGCGTGAATGGAAATGATCGCCTGCTTGATTTTGCCATCGGACGGATTCCCTGCCAAACCACGGATCAGGCCGAAAATGTGTTGAATAAAATTGTCGATTACGAATCAAATCCCAACTTGGCACCCTGGCGGAATCAGGTGACCATTGTGGCCGATGATGAATTCGGGGATATTTCGAAAGGCAATGTGAATGAGACAATCCACACCCGGGATGCTGAAGACATTGCCGAACATTATTACCCGGTATTGTACGACAAGAATAAAATCTATTTAACGGAATACCCGATGGTTTTGGATGCAGCGGCTTCCGGCAGGCGAAAACCCGCGGCTGAGAATGATTTCGTAGAAAAAATCAACCAGGGCTGCCTGATGATTAATTATCTGGGGCATGGAAATGAGCGCCTGCTGGCTCACGAACGGGTCCTTCAGGTTAGCAAAGACCTGCCGCGTATTCAAAATGCCGGACGTCTGAGCTTCTGGATTACGGCGACGTGTGCCTTTGGTCGCTACGATTTGCCCGAAGAACAGAGCATGACCGAACAATTGCTAACGGAGGCTGATAACGGAGCCATCGCGCTTCTGTCGTCGGCACGGGATGTCTTCGCCTCACAAAATGCATCTTTCAATAAAATCTATCTTCGGAAATTATTTGTGAAACCGAATGTAACTCTTCGAATCGGAAAGGCGTTGCAATTGGCTAAAATCGCTTCTTCAAATGGCCCCAACGATCAGAAATATTGGCTTTGTGGAGATCCGACACTCAATCTGGCGGTTCCGAAACTGGAAGTCAAATTGGAAAAAATTTTCCCGGACAGCCTGAAGGCTCTTAGCAAAATATTAGTAAAAGGAGTGATTTTTACTAAAAATGGGACGCAGGTGACCGATTTTAACGGAAGGGTCTATTTGAAGGCATTTGATTCAAAACGCCCCGTAACGTATGTCACAGCGCAGGGATCGTCCATTCACTACATTTTGCCGGGACATCCCATTTTTCGAGGTGAGGAAGATGTGACCAATGGCCGGTTTTCAATTCATTTTATTGTTCCGAAGGATATCAGCTATGGCGGAAATCTGGGACGAATTAGCGCTTACATTTGGAACGCAGACATCGATGGCGCCGGTTACAAAGAAGGAATTACCGTTGACGGAACAGCAAAAGGACTCGTAGACAACGTGGGGCCGAAAATTGAAATTGGATTTAAAAATCAGAATTTTTTGGACGGTGATTTGCTGTGTGCTGATCCGATAATGGAGACAACCCTCACGGACGGACAAAGCGGAATTAATATTGCCGGAGACATCGGTCATAAAATCACTTTTACACTTGATGGTAACATGGCCACAAAACGGGATATTACGGATTACTTTCAATACAATGTAGGCAGCTATCTTTCCGGAAAACTCGAATATCCCCTCACGGATATTTCAGTAGGAACTCACACGGCTGAACTAAAAGCGTGGGACAATTCCAACAATTCGTCGACCAAGACAATCCATTTTACGGTGACCCCTCAGAATCGACTAATGGTAGAAAAACTCTACCCTTATCCGAATCCGTTTCAGGAATCGACAACCTTTTCATTTGAGATAAACCGGCCGGCCGACATTACGGTGAAAATTTACGCGCTGTCGGGTCGTCTCATTCAAACATTGCCGCCCTTTGTGGCAAGCGTTGGATTTAATACCATTTCCTGGGATGGGCATGATGGCGATGGCGCCGCGCTTGCCAATGGACTCTATCTGTTTCGCTTTGAGGCACATGCCAATCATCAGCAGTTGGAGAAAATCGGTAAGCTGATTAAGATCAAATAGAAATCGAGAGTAATTGAAAAAATCCGTTCATGCGGATGTGGCAGTCTTTGATCCTAAAAGAAGGAGAGAAAGCCATGCAGATTGAATTATTGTACAGTTCCAAGTGCCCGAACCACGATGAAGCCCTTCAGAATTTAATAAGGGTTTTAAAAAGAAATGGATGGCCGGCGGGAATTCACAGCGTCGAAATAAAGGATCTGAATCAAGCAAAAAAGGTGAAATTTTTGGGATCCCCAACTATTCGGGTCAATGGGCAGGATTTGGAAAAAGATGTCGAAAAAGCAGGCAACTTTTCCCTGGATTGCCGGACCTATCTGATTAAGGGGAAATCGACATCGGTACCCACGGAAGATTTTATAGAGGAAGGAATTAAAAGAATTCTGGAAAAACAAAAAGACATATAGATTTATTAGAGTTGATTATCACTAAAATTCCACCGCTTTTACTTGCATATTGAGTAGGGTGGAATTTTTTTTGGTGCCATTCCGCAAAAAGCTGAAAATAGTATTGATTTTTTAGTCTGTGTTGTGTAAATTACAGAAAAATAAGTTCACAAAAAAAGATACCTCTCAAATGCCGCTTAAAAAAATAAAAGCATTTCTAAATTTCTTCATTTTTTTAGCCCTCTTTTTTTATGTTCTTCTGATAATTTTTGGAAATAATGCCAAGATTGGCAAGGATACCCGCAGTACCCATGTTTTGAAAACAACAGCGCAAAAAATCTTTCCGGCGAAAATACAGGTTCGGGTTGCGGACTTGGACAATAATGGGGATGATGAAATTCTAATTGTAAGCGAACAGAAATCTTCGAGGCGGAGCAAGGGCGATCAACTTCTTTATTACTCCAACATTCAGGGAACTCCTAATAAAATATTGCTTCTGGGAAAATGCAAGGATATCATCGTTCACGATATTTTTGCCTCCCGGCCGGGAAAGGAATTCCTGACGCTTGAAACCAAAAACTCGTCCCTTTTTCTTGAGATATTTGGATATTCCGGACAATTCATTCGAAAACAGATGATATTTAATCATTTGGTAACCGCCAATAAAATTGCGCTTCTTGGCATTACTGACTGGAATAATGACGGGCAAATGGATGTTTTGATCTACATCCGAAAAGATTTACCCGCTCAAAAACATTTTGGCATTTACGTTTTGTCTCTTGGTGCGGAAAGTCGCATTAATTATCGATTACCAATTGCATTTAAAGCTAATATCAGCTTTTACGAAAACGCCTGTACGAAAAACGGGGCCGTGCGGCGCTTCTTTTTTATTCGACCATTTGCCAATAGCTTCATTAAAAATTCGGAATTATTATGTTTTGATAACCTGGGCAATCCTCTTTGGTCTGTTAAATCTCTGCCCGGCATGAGTGGCTTTCTTCATATCGCAGATATTTTTCCTGAAAATCCGGGCAAAGAAATTATTCTGACGCTGACCGGTGGATTTGCAAAAATTGTGGAAAACCATCTGGTTGTTATTGACTCCCGAACGGGAAATTATTTGCAGAATTCGACTTTCGTGGACAGATTATTGAACTTCTATGTATACAAGGGATTAGAAGGCAAGCAGATATTCCTTTTAACGCGAGACGGCTATTTTTACATTTTGAAGGTTCGCGATAAATTTTTGTACATTGCCGCCAAAGAAAGATTTATTTCTGAATACTGGAGGGAAATAAAAAAAGTTAATATTGACATGAAAGGCAAATCCGAATATTTGGTTATGAGTACAAAGCGCCTGATTGTCCTTGATCATAATTTTAAACTGTTAACGGGATTTCCGGGTGCCAACAAGAATCTGTTTATTTATCGCTCGGGCAAGAAAGCACCCCCAATCATTGTAATATCCACGGAAAGAGGGCAGCTGTATTTTATTTTCTATGCGGTGAATTTTTATTACTATTTTATCCGGTTGAAATATTTTCTTCTGGGAATTCTCTTTTTGCTGATTTCACTTCGTCTCTTTGTAATTAATTTGAAAGAAGAAAATGAAAGCAGTTGGGAAAGCCTCATCGGAAGGTTTTTTACTGAGGAGTCGAAAATTGCAACATTTGTTTTTGCCAAATCCGGGAAACTTATGAAATATAGTCCGAGTTCCGAAAAATTAATTCGGAATTATTTTGGGCTATTTGTCGGGCATCATTATCATGAATTCTTCAGGGGGAATTTAAAATCCCTTGCAAATGCGCTGGATGAATTCTTTTCCGGCCAGGTCGAGAATTCAAGCATTTCATTACCGATGATCATCGAAAATTCGGATATGACTTTACAGGTCGATCTGCAATGGATCAATCATCCGGATTCGCAGGCAGACAAGATTGTGCTTATGATGGTTCAAAACGTTACGGAGTTGGCGCATTCCCATCGTTTAAGTGCGTGGATTAGCATGGCCCAGCGAATTGCGCACGATATCAAAACGCCGCTTTCCACAGTGAATCTAACCGCGCAACGATTGGAAATGGCTCTCGAAGCAGATAATGATTCTAAATTCTCGAAATACAAAACCTATATCCGCAATATGGAGGAGGAGATTGACAGGATTCGAAGAATCACCAATGGATTTCTGAAATTTGTGCGTCTTGAAAATCAAAATAAACTTCCTGTTAATCTCAATTCTATCGTTCAGAAAATCTATTTTGACGCACAACAACGCGTGTCCAAAGATGTTGAGATCGAATTAAACCTCAATCATAATATCCCCGAAATTTCCGGGGATGAAGAACAATCGATCACACTGCTGGAAAATATTATCGACAACGCCGTTCATGCCATTAATGGACGGGGGAGAATTACAATCATTACCGACACTCGCGAGCACTGGGATGAAGTAGAGCAGAAATTTGTTTCGGTGGTTGTTGTTGAAGTCGCCGACACAGGTGAAGGCATGTCCGAGGAGGTGCTGGAGTCTATTTTTCAGCCCTTTTTCACCACGCGGAAAGAGGGTGTCGGGCTCGGCCTGATCATCGCCAAGGAAATTGTCGAATCGCATAAGGGAAAAATAACCGTGCAAAGCAAACAAAAGATTGGAACCAACGTAACAGTGTATTTCCCTGCCATCTAATATGTTGCATAAATACAACACTATTGTCTTTTAAATCTGACAATTGGAGCGTTTATTACACATATCCCCCGGCAATACAGGCTTAATTTTCAATGGAACAATTCTTGCACTATTTATTCTTTTAATTAGCCTTGGCACCCTATTTCTACACGATTATTTAAAAAATGATATAACCGGGCAGTTATGGAAAAGAGCAACAATGAACAGCAATAGTCAGAATGGAAAAATTAAAGTACTGATTGTCGACGATGATGTGCGAATGATAAAAGCCCTCCAAGATATTCTGGAATTCAAGGGGTTTAGTGTAACGCTGGCAAAAGACGGGGAAGAAGCTCTTGCCAAGGTGAAACAAAAGGAATTCGATGCCCTCATTCTGGACATTTTGCTTCCTAAAAAGGATGGAATGCAGGTACTCAAAGAGGTTGTTGCCGATAAGCCTCAATTGCCGGTCATCGTGATTTCCGGCCACGGTACCATCCGTTTGGCGGTGGAATCGACAAAGTTGGGGGCGTATGATTTTTTGGAGAAACCCCTTGATGCAGAACGGGTTTTGATCACGCTGAAAAATGCCGTCGAAAAATATCGCCTTGAACGAAAAGTGAAATCACTCATTCGGGATTCACTTGAGCGCTACAAAATGGTTGGTAAAAGCTACGCGATCCGAAAAATCTTCAAAACCATTGAGCAGGCGGCACCTACGCACGGACGAATTCTCATTCAGGGAGAAAGTGGAACCGGTAAGGAGCTGGTTGCCCGCGCTATTCATCATTTAAGTGCACGTGCGGGCGGTCCCTTTGTGCGACTCAATTGCGCGTCGATTCCCGATGAACTTATCGAAAGCGAGCTGTTTGGCCATAAAAGGGGGGCGTTTACCGGAGCAACGACGGACAAAGATGGCCTTTTTAAAACGGCCAATGGCGGGACGCTTTTTCTGGATGAAATCGGTGATATGAGTTTGCGAGCGCAGTCCAAAGTTCTTCGTGCCATTGAAGAAGGGGAAATTCAAAAAGTGGGAAGCGTGGTCTCGGAACAGATTGATGTTCGAATTGTGGCAGCTACAAACAAAAAATTAGAAGATTTAATAGCCGAGAAGAGGTTTCGGGAAGATTTGTATTATCGATTGAATGTTGTTACGATTGAAGTTCCACCGCTCCGCGAAAGAAAAGAGGACATTCCTGCTCTGATTGCTCATTACAACAAGATTTTTTCAGAGGAATACAATGTTAAGCTTCGCACATTTACAACTGACGCCATTATTCTGTTCGTGGAATATGACTGGCCCGGCAATATTCGAGAGTTGAAAAACGTTGTGGAATATCTGGTGGTTGCAAATGACAAGGAATTTGTCGATCAGCCCCTGGCTTTCAAGGCAGTTTACCGAAATGAAAATCAGGCAGATGCGAATTATTTTTCAAGTGCGGCGATCACACTGAAAGAAGCGCGGGAAAATTTTGAAAAGGAAATTATTATTAATCGCTTAACCGCCCTAAATTGGAATATTTCGAAAACAGCCAAAGAACTGGGATTGGATCGCACAAACCTTTACAAAAAGATGGTGCGTTACAAAATTCAATCTCGTCGGAATTAACCTGTCAGCACCACACCGCTCAAAATCAGGGGATCAGCCATCGGCTCCATTGGGGCCGGTGGCTTTTTTGTTTTTTTTAGAACGGAAAATTTATTGGAAATTTCCGCAAAAATTTGTATCTTGAAAATCTGAAGGTGGGGGCACAATTTTTTTTCAAAGCTTTGTATGTGAAATCAAATAAGGCAATTGGGGATCAATGAGTTTGTTGCCTAACTGTTTTTGATTAGACATGAGAGGAACGGAAATGTCAAAACTTATGGTAAGCGTTTCAGGGATTCGTGGGATTGTCGGTGAGAATTTCAATCCGGATACAATTGAAAAATTTGTAGCGGCTTACGGTTTCTGGTTGGACGGGGGGTCTGTCGTCGTTGGTCGCGATCCCCGCGTAACCGGCGAAATGGTCGAAAATATTGTGGTGGGAACGCTTCAGGCGGTTGGGTGCGATGTCATCAAAATTGGCATTGTGCCAACGCCCACGGTGCAGATGGCAATTGAACATCTGCACGCCCGCGGCGGCATTGCAATCACGGCTTCTCACAATCCGATTCAATGGAATGCGCTAAAACTGATGAATGATCAGGGGATGTTTTTGGATGCGGAGGAAGGCGGTGAGGTAATCGCTCAATCGGAAGAAAATGCATTTGGTTGGAAGACATGGGAGGCTGTGGGGAATGTTTACGATTATGACCGCGCGGTGGAAGATCACATGCAGGCCATTTTTGAACTCCCTTTTATCGATGTTGAGGCAATTCGAAGACGCCGCTTTAAAGTTGCAATTGATTGTGTAAATGGTGCCGGGGCTGTTTTTCTGCCGAAGTTTTTATACGCGCTGGGATGTGAAATTGTGGGTCTCAACACGGCGCCAAATGGTCTTTTCCCGCATACCCCGGAACCGCTTCCACAGAACTTAACGGTGCTTTCAAATACGATTCGCGCTAATCAACTGGATATCGGTTTTGCAGTAGACCCGGATTCCGATCGTTGTGCGATTTTTTCCGAAACCGGGGATCCGCTGGTTGAGGAATACACGCTGGCTCTCGCCGTGAATTTTATTCTTTCTAAAAAGAAAGGCCCCGTGGTTACGAATTTGTCCACAACGCTTGCAGTTGATAAAATTGCCGAAACCTTTGGCGTGCCCGTTTATCGCACGAAGGTTGGAGAAATCCACGTGGCTAAGAAAATGAAAGAAGTAGGTGCTGTGATTGGAGGCGAAGGGAATGGCGGGGTCATTCTGCCGGAAGTCCACCTGGGCCGAGATGCACCGGTGGCTATAGCCCTGACGCTTCAGCAATTGCTTGAATTCGGTGGATCTATTTCGGAATTACACAAGAGTTTGCCGCAATTTAAAATGACAAAGAAAAAAATCGAAATCGGGCAGTCGAACCCGGATGATATTCTCAAGAAAATGAAAGAACGCCACGCGAATGACAGAATTAATATTGAAGACGGCCTGAAAATTTTGTTTGACGATCGCTGGGTGCATTTAAGAAAATCAAATACGGAACCCATCATTCGGGTGTACTCGGAAGCCCCAACCGCGGAAGAAGCCGAAACTCTGGCAAATGAGATTATTAAAGAAATGCGGACGTTGAAATGATTCACGGGACAAGCGATTAGTCCCGGATTCAGTCAAATGAGGAAGTGGGTTTTTAATTGATGAGTTTAGTCTAAAAAGGATATCTCCCACTAATTTCAGGAATTGATTTTATTGAAGTTAATGGAATTTAGCCCGTATGATTTGTATGATTAGTGGTTTTTAGAGTGCACTCATTGATGAAATAAAAGATCACAATTTTGTCGAGAATGGTTGCAAAAAATATCTCCCCCGAATCCGGATTGAAAATTGGTGAACAATTTTTTGCGGCATGGAAATGCCAGATATTGGCAAAATACGAAGGAGTTGAATGTGAATTATGTTCCATTTGAAATTATTGC
>CAZIYL010000035.1:0-15007 GCA_964543425.1 uncultured Deferribacteres bacterium | reverse complement strand
ATGGAAATGGGGCAGACCATGGCGTCGGCTCTTGACCTGGAGGAGATCATTGATCTTTCACTGATCAAAATCGGTACCATTAGCGGTGCTGTTTACGCTTCTTTGTTTTTAAAAGCAGCCGACGGAAATTCGGAGCTGTTCCGCGCTCAAAAAATTCCGCCGGAAGATATTGTTTTGTTCGATCAACCCTGGAAAGTGGGCCTGGAGGAAGGCCCCTACCGGGATGTTTTGCTTTCAAAAGAAACGCTTATTGTGGAAAATGTGTTTGAAGAATCGCGTTATGAACGCTGGCAGCCAATCGCTGAGCGGATTGGCTACAGCGCCACAATCTCCATTCCCCTCATTCCAAAAGACGAGCCGATTGGTGTGCTGAATTTGTATTATGCGCTTTCCAGACAATTCATTCAGGACGAGATCAATTTCCTGAAAACGGCCGGAACCTACCTGGCGATTTCAATTGAGAATTCACGGTTGTACAAGCAGTATCGGCAAAAAACCGATCAGATTGCGGCTCTGAACAAAATTATTAATTCTGTCAATTCTTCTCTCGATGTGGAAGAAGTGATTCGGATTATTGCGCTGGAAGTGCAGAAGATTGTGGATTTCGATTTTATTTCGATCATGCTTTTCGACGACAACACCGAACGCATCCAATATTTTCCTTTGGGAACAGCCTCGCTTGCAAAACGGCTCAAGGATGAAAAATGGAGTCCTCTTGAAAAATCAAATCTTGGCTGGATTAATTTCCTGACCGATCGCGAGGAGACAGATGAAAATGATTTGGAGCGTGTTATTCACGATCGTCGCAGCCAGATTGAACGCGAATTGCATTCGCAGATTCGATCGCTGCTGATGTCGAAAGGGAAATACATTGGCACCTTCAGTATTGGAAAACTGGGGGAAAATACCTATTCTGCGATGCATAAAAATTTGCTCAAACAGATCGCAAATCAGGTTTCAACCGCGATCGAAAATGCTCTTCTGTATCAGGAAGTAAAACGGAGCATGATGGAATACTCCGCGCTGGTCGATGTGAGCAATTCTCTGGGATTAAGTCTGAATAAAAACGTGGTTGTCGATTCCATTGTGAAGGCTGCCGCCGTGGCAATGGGCGCTAAATTGAGCACCATTTGGTTTATTGGAAATTCGAATTCAGGCGAGATGGATCCGGAAAACAGTGTCTTTAATTCAATGCTGCAATCGTCTCTTGCGGACAAATTGAAGAAAATGATTGTTGAAAAGGAACCGCTTTCCATTAGCAACTTGCACAAGGAAGGATTTACGCCGCCTGAAATCTCGGATCACCCGTTGAGCGGCAATTTGCAGTCTTATCTTGGTGTACCGATTATTTCCAATGGGAAAACGATCGCCATTTTGAGTGTTTACTGGGATGCATTCCACCAGATTGAGCCTCGGGAAATTCGGCTGCTTAGCGCCATCGCCAGCCAGGCAACAATGGCGCTGGAAAATGCCCGCCTTTTTGAGCGCGAGCGAAAACGTTCGGCCCAATTGGCAATGGTGAACGAAGTGGGCAAACGGATTGCTTCCACTCTGAATTTAAATCGCCTGCTGGATAATGTGGTTCGGGCCATTTACGAGATTTTTCACTACAGAAATGTGGCCATTTACCTGTCTGAAAATTCACACGAGAATCTGATTCTAAAATCGCAACAAGGGCAATTTTCACAAAATCTAAAAATAGGGTCGGAAAACACGCAGATGGAGGGCTCCATCTGGAAAGCTTTTCGTGCGGGGCACACGGTTCTGATTAATGACCTAACCCGCGAAGAGCGAATCGATGAAGGCTACCCCGAAAGCGGCTCTCTTTTGAGTACGCCGTTGAAAATTGCGGGGCGTCCGATGGGCGTGCTGGTGTTGTCGGCGGAAGACCGAAATGCCTTCGACGAACGCGATGTAAGTGCCTTCGAAGCTCTTTCGGGACAACTGGCCAGCGCTATTCAGAATTCTCGTCTCTACGAGGAAACCAGGCAAAATACCGAAAAACTCAGCCGTGCAAATGAAGAACTTGAGGATTTTGTTTTTACGGTTTCTCACGATTTAAAGGCGCCCATCGTGTCTATCAGCGGATTTACTACGATTTTAATGACGGAATACGGAAACCGATTTGATGAAGAGGGGCATCACTACCTGGAACGAATTCAGGGCAATGTGAAACAAATGGAAAATTTGATTCGCGATTTACTGGAGCTTTCCCGGATCGGTCGGGTCGTAAATCCATTTGAACGGGTGGCAATTGCGGACATCATCGAAACGGCGATTGAAGATCTCAGCCTTCAGATTAAACAAAAAAGGGTAGAGGTCATTGTTCAGGAAAATATCCCAGAGGTGGTTTGCGACAAGGTAAGAATTCAACAGGTGTTCACCAATCTGATCAGCAATGCCGTAAAGTACATGGGCGATACGCCCGAACCAAAAATCGAAATCGGTTTTAAAGAGAGGGACGATTTTTATCAATTTTATGTGAAAGATAATGGAATTGGCATCGATCCTAAATATCACCAAAAAATATTTGAATTGTTTCACATGCTCAGGGAACTGGAAAATGTGGAAGGCACAGGGGTCGGGTTAACCATTGTTCGGAGGATTATTGAAAATCACAAGGGGCGTGTTTGGGTGGAATCTGAAAAAGGACAGGGCTCGACCTTCTATTTTACATTGCCAAAGACCCGGGGTGAGAAAATAACCGAATAAAAATTGCGAATGACGCTGTAGTTATTGGCCATGAACCAGGAAACGATTATTTGGCCTGAGCAATTCATGGTCACGAAGATGCAAAGACACAAAATATTGATAATAAATGAAATAATAAAACTCGTGGAGATATTTCAAAAAAATTTTTTGAATTCATCGTTGCCTTAGCAATAATATTCGTGGTGTTTTTGTGGCGTAACTTTATGAATTATCCAGATTAGGTAGTTTTTAATCAAAAACGAAATAGAATTTTCGGGAAAAAAGTCTCACATTCGGAACGGATTCTGAGGAAAACGAGCAAGGCAATAGGGCAAATACGAATCCCTTGGGAGGAATCGCAAAGGGGCAGGGACTGGGATGATGTGTGAATGCGAGGATAAATTAAAGGGAAAGCAATGGACAATTTCTCAAAAGGGATGCGTAGGTCTGAACCTACCGTTTTGTTGATCGAAGACAATCCGGATCACGCGGAAATCATTACCCGCGTTTTACGAAAGATGATGAAGACGATTCGTGTTTTCCACGCTTCGGATGGTCAACAGGCTTTGGAAATGCTTGGCCTGGTTCAAAATACAACGGCTTCCACGAAAATTCTCATTCCAAGATTAATTCTGTTGGATATCCGCTTGCCAAAACTCGATGGAACCGAAGTTCTCAAATCGATTAAGGCTTCCCGCGCTCTGAAAAAAATTCCGGTTATCGTCTTGACTACCTCCGAACGAAAGGAGGAAGTCAAGAAAATGTACGCATTGGGTGCCAATAGTTATATTGTTAAACCCGGCAAATATGAGGATTTTATGGGGCAACTCAAGAAACTGCGCGCCTACCTGGAAGATTATTCAATTCTAAATAATACAAAGGCTTTTTAACCTGAATAATTTATTGTAGTGTTAAAAAGGATTGCATTCATGTTTGAGAAAATTCTTGTCGTTGAAGACTACCCGGATCAGATTGAATTGATCGACCGGGCATTTCGTGCGCAAAAATCATTTGGGTTTGATGTGGAATTTACATCAACCGGGGAAGACTGCATTCGAAAGTTTTCCGAAAATTCCTACGATGCCCTCCTTCTGGATTATAAATTGCCGGATTATTCCGGGCTGGAAGTTTTTCAAAGGTTGAAGGAAATGGGCGTATCGATTCCCGTTATCATTATTACAGGACAGGGAGACGAACGAGTAGCCGTTCAGGCGATGAAAGAAGGGGCTGCTGATTACATTGTTAAAGACGTCGGATACATGAAAACGCTGCCAAAAATCGTGGAGAACACAATCAATACGTACCGCCTTCGGGAAAAATTACATGAGAAAGAGGAGTTTTTAAAAAAGCTGGTTGACAATGTGGATGATATTATTTTCTCAATTGACATGAACTACAACTTTACTTTTGTAAATCAGACTATTCGGAATCTCGGATACGATCCGGATGAGTTTATCGGAAAATCATTCCTGACTCTTCTTCCTGAATTCACCGATACGCAAAAGGTGAACGAAATTCTTCAAAATCCGGTGGAAAAAAATTACGAGTTGCAATTTAAAACAAAGAGCGGTTCCATTCAGTACATGCTCATTTCCTTTTCGCATCTGACAGATAAGAGGGGAAAACTCATTTTGGGGATCGCAAAAAACATTACCGAGAAGAAAAAATTAGAGGAGATGATTCAAGAGAGCAAGAATAAGCTTCAAACGCTTTTCGATAGTATCACGGATTATATCACAGTAGTGGACAAAAATTATGGAATCGTGATGGCCAATTGGATGGTCGCCAAAAAGGTGGGAGATACACCCGAAAATATTATCGGGCGGAAATGCTATGAAGTCTATTCCGACGATGGAAATCCCTGTTCCGATTGTGTACTTCAGAAAACAATCGAATCCAATAAGACTGAATTCATGGAGAAGCGAATAGGAGATAAAGTGTTGCAGTTCTGGAGCTATCCCATGTTGGACTTAAAGGGAAGACTGAAATATGTGATCGAATATGTGAAGGACGTCACGGAACAGAAGAACCTGGAAAAGAAGCTAATCCAGTCGGAAAAATTGGCAACCATTGGATTGTTGGCGTCAGGGGTGGCTCACGAATTGCGGAACCCCCTTAATATCATTGAAACGGCACGCTATTATTTAAGCGAGATTTTGCCGGACGACAACGAAGATGCTCAGAGCAAACTCATGATTATCAAGAAAAGCGTCACTCGTGCGTCAAATATTATTAACAATTTGCTGGAATTTTCGCGTCACTCCAGCAAGGATAAGGAAAAAATTGACGTGAATCTCTTAATTGACCGGACATTGTCGTTGATTGAAAAAGACCTTTACGCAAATAATATTTCGGTTGTAAAAAGCTATCAGAAAATTCCGCACGCGTATTTTAACAGCGACTCTCTGAAGCAGGTTTTCCTGAATATTATTATTAATGCCATTCAGGCCATGCCCCAGGGGGGGCAATTTTTCATCGAAACCGGCCTAACTAAAGAGGGCTGGTTGAGCATTCATTTTACCGATACGGGTCAAGGCATCCCCGATGAGAATATTGCGCATGTTTTTACACCCTTTTTTACGACAAAAGAGGTTGGAAAGGGAACCGGTCTTGGAATGTATGTTTCCCATTCAATTATTCAGCGCGAAGGAGGGGAAATATCGGTCAAAAGTCGGCTGGGGGAAGGGACAACATTTATGATTGAGTTGCCGATTGTAGAAAATATGTTCACGGATGGATAATCGATGGGAGCGGCAAGATGAAAGATCGCTACGATGTGTTGGTGGTGGATGATGAGATAGACATCCTTCAGTTGCTGGAGATTCTGCTGGCCAGAAAGGGTTTCAAAGTAAAAACAGCGGAAAATGGAATGGATGCCTTAATGAAATTGAATCAATATGACTTTAATGTGTTGTTAACGGATATTAAAATGCCGGCAATGGACGGTATGCGCCTTATTGAAGTGGCCAGGCGGGATTTCCCCGAGGTGCAAATTTTGGTGTTTACCGGATTCGGTTCGGTGGACACCGAAAAGAAAGCCTTGCAATTAGGTGCCAGTAAATATTTCATGAAACCACTCCCGATGGAGGATCTGCTAAAAGAACTTAAAAATGCCTGCAGGCTGACAGAAGTACACACTGCTTCCGATCAAAATTAATAACGATCAAAATTTTTAATTGACAATATTCATTAAAATTATTACATTTATTATCAAGCTAAAAATGAGTGATTCTAAAATGTGGGTATCGCCGGGTGGCAGAGATTGCAGAAATTCAAGAAATAAGATCGGTGGTTGCTCAGGAGCTTCAAGCTTTTGAGAAGGATTTTTTAAAAACCCTGAAAACAGATGTTGACCTTATTAACAGCGTTATCTTCTACTTGGCCGCGCATAAGGGGAAGCGCCTTCGTCCACTATTGATTTTTTTGATCGCCAATCTGGAAGGAGGTAGTACCCAACAATCGATCGAAGTGGCTGTTATTGTTGAGCTTATTCACACAGCTACGCTTATCCACGATGATATTGTTGATGAGGCGGAATTGAGGAGGGGCGGCCCAAGCGTAAATGCGGTCTGGAATAATCAGGTCTCTGTTCTGGTTGGTGACTTTTTGTTCTCTCAAGCGCTTCGAAAAATGGTAGAGCTGGACGATGCAGGCATCAATGGCGTTATCTCGAAGGTTACTATTCAGATGAGCGAAGGGGAACTGCTTCAAATTGAGCGTGCTCAGGGGTATGAATTGGATGAATCCACCTACTTCCGAATGATCTCCAACAAAACCGCATCGTTAATTTCAGCTTCCTGCCAATTGGGAGCGCTAACCTCTTTAGGTAGAGTGGCCTATCCGATTGAAAAATTCTGGAATTTTGGGGAATATCTCGGACGAGCTTTTCAAATACAGGACGACCTTCTGGATTATCTCGGGGATGAGGAAATTGTTGGCAAGCCGGTTGGAAACGATTTAAAGGAAAGCAAAATTACATTGCCGCTTTTGTACGCACTCAACAATTCCAAAAATGGGAAAAGTGCCCGCATTAAAGAGCTTCTTGAAAAAGGCGATGCCAGTGAAAATTTTAATGAAATACGCGATTTTGTAATCAAAAACGGGGGAGTGGATTATTCCCGCGCAAAAGCCCGCGACTATATTCAAAAAGCGGTTTCGATGCTGGAAGCCTTTCAACCCAGCCTGTTCAAGGATGCACTCGTTCATTTGGTGGAGTTTGCAGCCAACCGTGAAAAATAGACTGCTCATTTTTCTTTTACTGATTACTTTTTTTCTCTCTTCTTGTTCTCGGAAACAATCGTTTCCCTACGTTAAAAAAACGCAATTAATGATGGGAACGTTTGTAACGATTTCAGTTTACGATCAGGATAAGACCCAAAAAACAATTGCAGGGGCCGTTGATCGTGCGTTTCGACGTATCCACGCGCTTGAGAATGAAACATCTTATTTTATTCCCGATAATGCGATCTGGAAATTGAATCGATTTTCAGGTAAACGACCGGTTGCAGCCGATTTAAATCTTATTCGTTTGTTTCGGGAAGCGGAAAAAATCTCCGATTGGACAGCAGGGGGTTTTGATGTAACGGTGGGTCCCTTAAGGCGCCTTTGGAATTTTGATTCCACTCGAACCACGCTACCGGATTCCGAAGCGGTTGCCCGACTGGTACCGCTGGTGGATTATCGTGATATTGAAATGACCGGTCACTCGCTTTTTCTGAAAAAACCCGGAATGCAGGTTGATCTCGGCGGAATTGCCAAAGGCTTTGCCGTAGATGAAGCGATGAAGGTGCTTAAATCATTTCGCGTAACCGATGCAATGGTGGATGCAGGAGGAGATTTCAGCGCAACTGCCAGTTCATTGACTGCCGGAAAGCGGAAGGTCTGGATTCGGCACCCGAGAAAACCCAATGCCTTTTTCGGCTGGTTCCCGATGGATTCCGGCTGCGTGGCCACCTCTGGGGATTATGAGCAGTTTTTCATCATTAACGGCGTCCGGTACCATCACATTTTGGATCCCAAAACCGGATGGCCCGCCCGCAAATGCGTTAGTGTGACCATTGTGGCTCCAACCGCAATGAAAGCCGATGCCTTGGCAACGGGTGTTTTTGTTTTGGGCCCCGAAGCGGGAATGAAAGTGATTGAAGCGCATCCCGGAATTGAAGGCGTCATTTTATTCCGGAAGAATGCTCACGAATTGGGTTACCGAATTTCATCAGGGCTTCAGAAAAAACTAACTATTGTCGACACTTCCATTGATTAGATTCTGTTGAAAGGAGTTTAGGTACGAGCATTTGATGATAGCCGTAAAGGTCACCGAGATGACATAAAGAATGATAACGCCTTGTTTATTATGATAATTGCTTTGCGTTTTCCGCGGTTTAAAATTCTATTATTCTATAGAATCCAAATAGAGAATTATTAATTTTTATCCAATAATCTGTTTTTAAACAAGGAGGCAAAAATGCCACGGACATTGGTTACAGGGGGAGCCGGATTTTTGGGGTCACATTTGTGTGAGTATTTGCTTAAAAAAGGACACGAAGTGATTGCAATGGACAATCTTGCTACAGGCAATATTGAAAATATCGAACATCTTCAGAGCGAAAATTTTAAGTTCATAAAATACGATGTCACCGAATACATTTACGTGGCCGGAGAAATAGATTACATCCTCCATTTTGCATCCCCCGCAAGCCCGATTGATTATTTGAAAATGCCCATCCAAACCCTTAAAGTGGGATCCCTGGGAACACACAAGGCTCTTGGTTTGGCTAAAGAAAAAAATGCAACATTTCTCCTGGCCTCTACCTCGGAGGTTTACGGCGACCCGATGATTCACCCGCAAAAAGAGAGCTATTGGGGAAATGTGAATCCGGTGGGGCCGCGAGGTGTGTACGATGAAGCCAAACGATTCGCAGAAGCTCTGACAATGGCCTATCATCGCTTTCATGGTGTGGATACGAAAATCGTACGGATTTTTAACACGTACGGTCCGCGAATGCGCATGCGAGATGGCCGGGCCATTCCCACATTTATCCCACAAGCACTCATGAATAAGCCGGTTTCCGTGTTTGGAGACGGTTCCCAAACACGAAGCTTTACGTACGTAAATGACACGGTGGAAGGCATTTACCGGCTGCTCATCTCGGATTACCACGACCCTGTGAACATTGGTAATCCGCACGAAATGACCATTCGACAGATCGCCGAGAAAATTATTCAAATGATCGGCAGCAAGAGCATTATTAAAGAAGAACCGCTTCCGATCGACGATCCCAAGGTTCGCCAGCCGGATATGACCCTGGCGAAAGAAATTCTTCAATGGGAACCCAAAGTTGAAGTTGAAGAGGGTCTCACAAAAACAATTGGCTGGTTTCGTGGATTACGCGACTGGACACAGGAAATGAACACGGGTGAAATCTAATCTGTTTTGTGACATAATTTCATGAATAATACAGTCTAAAAAGAGCCGAATTTTTAGGGAGTATCTATTTCTTTGAAAATTTTATTAATGCGTTTTAGTGCGATTGGGGATGTGGTTCTAACAACGCCGGCCATTCGAATGCTGCGGAACCGCTATCCGCATGCTCAAATCGACATGGTTGTCAAGCCCGAAATAAAGAGTCTGCTTGAAACGAATCCCCATTTGAACCACCTTTTTACGTTGCCTTCTCCTTTTTCGTGGAGGGAGGTGCTGGCTCTGGCAAAGAGGCTCCGATCCAATCATTACGATTGGATCGTTGATTGGCAAAAACACACAAAGAGTTACGTATTATCGTGGCTGGTCGGCAGAAAAATAGGGCGCTATCCGAAATACTCGGTTCAGCGCTTTTTTCTTGTTTATTTCAAAAAAAATTATTATCGTAAGGTTGTTCCGGTGTCTCTGCGCTATTTAAGTGCTCTGAAGCCACTTAAGGTTGAAGATGACGGGCAGGGTGCGGAGATTTTTGTCCCGAAGGGGATTGAAGACAACCTGATGAAAAAATGGAATCTAAAACCCGAAACGTACTGGGTTCTGGCGCCGGGTGGGGGACGAGCCACCAAGCGTTGGCCATTGTCATATTTCAAAACGCTGGCCGAACAGATGCAAAAAACATTAGGCTTAGATCTTGTCGTGGTTGGGGGAAAGACGGATTCTTTTCTTTGTGAGGAGATTTTTAGGGGAAATTCCGGCAACATCCAAAATCTTTGCGGGAAGACGTCCCTGCTGGAAACGACAGCGGTTTTGAAGAATTCTTCCGGACTGGTAACGAATGACACGGGCGTTATGCACATGGCGTCGGCTTTTTCGAAACCCGTGGTGGCGTTGTTTGGCCCCACAGTAAAGGAGTTCGGTTTTTTCCCGTTCAGAACGCCGAATATTGTTCTTGAAAAACCGTTGGAGTGTCGTCCCTGCTCGTTTCACGGGACAGACAAATGTCCGTTGGAACATTTCAGATGCATGCGCGAAATTTATCCGGAAGAAGTTTTGAAAGCGGTTACCAGACTGAATGACCAATTTGCCGCGAATTGAAAACAAAAAATTTCTGCCCCTGTGAGTTTGGCAAAATCAAATAGGAAAATATCAGTGCAAGAAATATTCTGGTTTGTTCTGTACAATTCCATCATTGTTCCGTTAATGTGGGTGAGTTTTCACCTGGGCGGGTTTTTCAATCGGAAAATCCGGCACGGGATTCGCGGGCGCCAGGTCATTTGGAAATCTATCGACCGGTTTTTGGCGGAGGCCGAAAAGCCCGTTCATCCTCTACTTGTTTTTCACAGCGCGTCGCTTGGTGAATACGAACAAATTCGGCCTATTCTTTCTGATATTAAAAACAAACACCCGGAGTGGAAAGGACTGGTGACTTTTTTTTCGCCTTCCGGGTTTGAAAATTTTAAGAAAACGGAAGATATTGATCTGGCAATTTATCTGCCGTTTGATTCCCTTCGAAGTGTGAACCGCTTTTTCAAACTCTTGCACCCTGACCTAATTGTGATTACGAAGCACGACATCTGGCCGAATTTTATCTGGGCAGCCAATCGGTGGCACATCCCGACGATGCTCATCAATGGAACGCTGCCTCTCGATTCAAAAATCACGCGCTTTCCGACGAAAAGTTTGTACCGGCAAATTTATTCGAAAATTACTACCATTCATCCTGCCTCCGAAACCGACCGTGAGCAATTCAAAAAGGTGCATGCAACGGCTTCTCTTCGGGAAGCACTGGGTGACACTCGTTTCGATCAGGTGCTTAAGAGAGCAGAGGAATCGAAATCGGGTGAATTTTTCCCGGAAGAATGGAAATCTGCCCCATTCATTTTTATTGCAGGCAGCACATGGCCGTCGGACGAGGAGCACGTGGTGCCGGCCATCATTGATTTTTATCGCAGGCACGACAAAAGCCGATTTGTCGTCGTTCCCCATGAGCCGACGGAAGAACACATTGAACAGTTGCTTCAGTATTTTCAGAAGGAAAATATCTCAGTGCGACTTTATTCGGACTGGAAAAAAACACGCCGAATGGATTCTTCCCGCGTGCTCCTGGTAAATCAAATCGGAATCCTGGCAAATTTGTACGCCTTCAGTCACGTGGCCTATGTGGGCGGTAGTTTCGGGCCGGGTGTACACAATGTCATGGAGCCGGCGGCTTCTTCGAATGTAGTACTGTTTGGCCCAAGGATTCTAAATTCTCCGGAAGCACAGGAAATGGTGCGCCGCGGCGTGGGATTTGTTGTTCAAAACAGGGAAGACGTACTTGAAAAATTGGATGAATTTATCTCCGATCAAAGGAAACTCGGGATTCTTCAGGAAGGTGCCAAATCGGTCGTGATTGAAAATGCGGGCGCCACTGGAAAGATTACCCGAAAGATTGAACTCGTTTTGGATGGAAAAATCGATTCATGATTGAAGTATCAAATCTCAAATTTTCCTATCCCTCAACAGTCTCTCTTGCTCTCGATGATATCAATCTGCAAATTAAGAATGGTGAAACCGTCAGTATTATGGGTGCAAACGGGTCGGGAAAAACAACTCTTTCAAGATGTTTGAACGGTCTCTTACTGCCCACTGAGGGAGACGTGCTTGTGGATGATTTGAACACGAGAAATGAGGCTGAAAACCTGAAAATACGTGCTCTTGTGGGAATGGTCTTTCAAAATCCCGACAATCAGATTGTTTCCACAACAGTTGAACGGGAGATTGCTTTTGGTTTGGAAAATTTAGGGGTTCCTACTCTTCAAATGCGGCAGCACGTGGAAGAAATTCTACGGCAGTTTGATCTGGAAAAATACCGCCGCCAATCGCCGCATTATCTTTCCGGCGGCGAAAAGCAACTACTGGCATTGGCGGCTATTTTTGCAATGGCGCCCAGGTACATTATTTTCGATGAACCCACTTCCCTTTTAGACCCCTATTCGCGTGAAAAAATCCTAAACGCCATTTTTGATCTCCAATTAAAGGAGAAAATAACGCCCATTCTGATTACCCAATTTGCGGAAGAAACCCTGCGAACACAGCGGCTCATTATTCTGGACAGCGGCAAAATTGTTCTGGATGGAAAACCAGCCGAAGTGTTTGAAAATGTAGAGCTTCTCGACCGGATCGGAATTGCGGTACCCCTGCGCTTCCGGTTAAAATCCTCCCTGATGAAAATGAACTTGTGGGAGGCACCTTGATAATTCGTCTTGAGAATGTTTCATATCGGTACATGCAGGGGATTGAGGCTTTTTCTGGGAAAGGCGAAGCCATCCGCGATATTTCTATTGAGATTGCCTCCGGTGAATTTGTGGGTATTGTCGGTCCTAGCGGTTCGGGAAAAACCACGCTGGTTCAGCATTTTAATGGATTGCTGCTTCCGACTTCCGGCAAGGTTTTGATTGATGGAGTTGACCTTGTCGAGCACAAGAAGCGGCTTGGGAAAATTCGCCAAAAAATCGGAATTATTTTTCAATTCCCGGAATTTCAATTTTTTGAGAACACGATCTACGACGAAGTGGCCTACGGCCCGCGCAATCTAAAAATGCCGGAAGATGTTATTCAGACCCGAATGAAAAACGCATTTCAATTACTTGGCCTTGATTTTCAAGAATTTAAGGATCGATCTCCTTTCCAGCTTAGCGAGGGGCAAAAACGGCGTGTCGCCATTGCGAGTGTTTTGGTTATGCAGCCCGATGTGCTGGTGTTCGATGAACCGACCGCCGGGCTCGATTTTCAAGGGGTTGGCCGTCTAAAGAAATTTGTCAAAGAATTACGACATGCCGGAAATACTGTGATCCTGGTTTCTCACGATATGAATTTTATTGCCGAAATGGTCGATCGAGTGATCTGTCTGAAAAACGGACATGTGATTTTTGATGGGACAAAAACAGAGTTTTTCACGGATACCCGGCTTTTGAAAACCGCAAATCTAAAAGAACCCGAGATTTTACAATTCATTCGATTCCTCCGGGTCAGGGGTGTGAAAATTCCTTTCCCTGTTTACGAACTTCCGCCTTTGGAAGCGTTTCTTGAACGTCTTGTAAATACTAACCTTAATAAAAATAATTAATTCACACACTGATTTGAATCACAAAAATGTAATTTTGTGATTATTCTTCCTTCATTTTTTGCTCAATTTTACCGATACAAATATGGGCTTTAAAAACGACCGAATTACAATTTTGGCAGAGAGTGCTGCCAATGGAATGGAATTTGCGATTATTTTACTGCTCGGGGATTTTTGTAAATGCTTAAGATGATTAAAGGATAATATATGTCAGAAGCTGCAATCGAGGTTATTGGGGTTCCGGAATTGTCGGATCAATCCACGCAACGGGAGTGGGGAAATTTTGGTTTCGACAATAATTACCCGCTTGTCAGTCGCAGCCCTGAAATGAAGGATATTTTTGCATTGATTAAAAAGATTGCCAAAAGCAATGCAACGGTTCTTATTCAGGGAGAAACGGGTACAGGGAAGGAATTGATTGCGGGCCTGATTCAGTTTATTAGTCCGCGGTCACCGAATCCATTTGTGAAGGTGAATTGTGCCGCTCTGCCTGAAAATTTACTGGAAAGTGAATTGTTTGGCCACGAAAAGGGAGCATTCACAGGGGCCTTTCGGCGGCGGAAGGGAAAATTTGAAGAAGCTGACGGCGGTACGATTTTTTTGGACGAAATCGGAGATATGCACCTGATTACTCAGTCCAAGATCCTTCGTGTTTTGCAAGATCAGGAATTTACGCGGGTGGGTGGCAACCAGGTGATCAAAGTGAATGTGCGGGTAATTGCCGCCACGAACAAAGACCTCATTCAGGAAATCGATCGGGGGAATTTTCGCTCCGATTTGTATTATCGGATCAATGTGGTCAATATTCAATTGCCGCCGCTTCGGAACCGGAGAGATGATGTGCCAATCATTGCTGAATTTTTTCGGCGAAAATTCAGTCAGGAACTGCGGAAAGATGTTCCGGAATTTCATCCGGAAACAATGGAATTGCTGGTTCATCATTATTGGCCGGGTAATATTCGTGAATTGCGGAACATGATTGAGCGTGCCGTTCTTGTTTGTGAAGAAGGCCGGCCAATCTTGCCAAAAGATTTGGCAATGGCGGGAAGCGATTATTTTGCAGCCGGCGGAAGAGACCGACGAAAAAAAACCGGAACTCTTTTAAGTTTGAATAGTTTGAAATTGGAAGACGTTGAAAAGGAAGTCATCGTTAAGGCATTAAAAATGTCTGATTGGGTGCAAAAGGATGCGGCGGAACTTCTCGGTATTTCGCCGCGCGTTCTCAATTACAAAATTGCACATTATGAAATCAAGCATCCCAGTTGGCGAAAATACAGTAAGTAAATTGAAAACAGGCATGCATGAAAAATAAAATAGCACGCATTGCTATTTTTCTTCTATCGATTTTATTGGCCTATTCCAGTAGCTTTGCACAGAAAAAACACGGAAGTTTGACTGTACAGTGGGATCCGAATACGGAATCCGATTTGGCCGGATACCGCGTGTATTATGGCGAGAATTCACGTGCCTATTCCCACCAAATCGACGTGGGGAATGTCACGCAGTTTAAAATTACGAATTTGGAAGAAGGAAAGATTTATTATATCGCTCTAACGGCTTACGATTATTGGAATAATGAAAGCAAATTTTCGAAAGAAGTGAGCGCCTCCGCCAAATTCAATTCAAATCAGGTAAATGTTCCCGACGTACTCATTCTTTTTCAAAATTACCCGAACCCCTTTAATCCGGAAACAATTCTCCAATTTAATGTTCCGAATGAAATGGATGTGTCGCTTTCGATCTGGAATGCCCGGGGCCAATTGATGAGGATATTGGAGCATCGGAAAGAATCT
>CAZIYL010000034.1:0-15435 GCA_964543425.1 uncultured Deferribacteres bacterium | reverse complement strand
ACGGGTGGGGAATATCCTGACCCTGAAAACTGGGGAATAATGTGACCCTTGACAATTCCGTCCCTACGGGACTGAATTTATTAGTGTTAACGATGGATGAACCCATCAGTCTATTAAAGCACCGTTAGGTGCGAAATGTTTGTAGTAACACATTTAACCCCATTCGTTTAAGTGCCCTAGGTACGACATGTTAACAGATTGAAATATTTGGGGTTATCCAAAATTTAAATAAGGCAATTTCTCAAAGAATAACCAAATGGTTCTTTTGCTTTGTTTTGAATTTTGGCCATTCGAATTTCTTTGGATTTCACTTTTTGGATTTCGAATCTCCAGCCGGTCGCCTCGATACATTCGTTAGACGCAAACACTTGGTGACCAGCTTTATTAGCTATTTGGGAAACGTTTGGAGTGTGAAAGTAAATTCAGATCGGTTGGTGAGTTTGGTCATTAAGTAATGGTGAAGTCATCGTACCGAGACGAACGAGTTGAAAAATAGAGCATTGGGAAATGTTACGCAAACGTTAGCCTTAATTTATTCAAAAAATCGGGAGGTCTGTTTCGTGAAAAAAGCTTGTTACGTTTTTATTTTATTCTTTCTACTTTTTCTCACCGGATGTGCAACTTCTGCTCAAAAGACTGAATTTCAAAGAATCCAATTTAACAATCCCGGTCTGGTGGTTGACCTGGGAGCGGGCCTCTGGGCACAGCCCCTTCCAATGGATTACGACAACGATGGTGATCCGGATTTGCTGGTTTGTTGCAGAGACAAGCCCTACAGAGGCATTTACTTCTTTAAGAATAAACAGGGTGGGCTAAAAATGCCCATTTTTGAACCGGGAAAACGTGTGGCGCTCGCACTGCGGAATATCCGCCCTTCGTATGTCAATGGGCGTGTGCGATTGTTGCAACCGGGCAAAGAGCTTATGGATTTCAAACAGACCGGATTTTTAAAGGAAAAAAGGATTTACCCACAAACGCAGCTTCTAAAGGGAAAAGTCCGTGAAAAAGATTGGAAATATTGCGATTACAACGGCGACGGCAATCTGGATCTGATCGTGGGAGAGGGTTACTGGGGCGACTATGGTTGGGACAATGCATTTGACAGGGATGGCCGCTGGCTGAACGGGCCGCTCCGCGGTTTCGTGTTTTGGATTCGAAATAACGGCACCAATGAAAATCCCAAATACGGAGAACCCCAAAAAATTATGGCGGGGGGCAGGCCCATAGACGTGTACGGAATGCCGTCCCCAAATCTGGCCGATTTTGATAACGACGGCGACCTAGACATTATATGCGGGGAGTTTTTGGACAAATTAACCTATTTTGAGAATGTGGGCGATCGCAGCCATCCGCGCTATGCCAAAGGTCGTCTTCTCGAATTTCAGGGAAAACCCATTGCAATGGATCTGGAAATGATTGTCCCGGTAGCAGTAGATTGGGACGGCGACAGCGATGTGGATTTGGTCGTGGGACAGGAGGACGGCCGCGTGGCGTTGGTCGAAAACACGGGAGAAACGGTGAACGGAGAGCCCCGATTTTTGCCGCTGAAGTTCTTCCAACAAAAAGCCCACTACTTGAAATTTGGTGCACTGGCCACTCCGTTTAGCTTTGACTGGGACGGTGACGGCGACGAAGATCTCATCTGCGGTAATACCGCCGGTCATCTGGGATTTATTGAGAATCTGGATGGCGGCAATCCCCCCAAATGGGCGGCTCCTCGCTATTTGAAGGCGGACGGGAAAATTATTCGGATTCAGGCAGGAAAAAACGGTTCCATTCAGGGACCCGCCGAGGCCAAATGGGGGTACACCGTTCCTGTTGTGGCCGATTGGGATGAAGACGGTTTGCCGGACATTGTGGTCAACTCCATCTGGGGCAAAGTGGTTTGGTACCGGAATGTGGGCACACGCCGGAAACCCCGGCTGGAAGCCGCACATCCCATTAAAGTGGAGTGGCTCGGAAATCCCCCAAAACCAGCCTGGAACTGGTGGAATCCGAAAGACCACCACCTGGTTACTCAGTGGCGGACCACACCGCTGGTGGTGGACTTAAACAAAGACGGATTGAACGATCTGGTTATGCTGGACACGGAAGGGTACCTGAGTTTCTTCCAACGGGCCAAACAAAACGGAAAATTGATTTTGCTGCCCGGCAAGCGAATCTTCTACAGCAAAAATGCAGGCAAAACAGAATTGCTTCGGCTAAATGCCCGAAAAGCCGGGCACAGTGGTCGCCGGAAATTTACGCTCGCGGATTGGGACAGAGACGGCCGACCGGATTTGCTTGTCAACAGCCGTAATATTGATTTTCTAAAAAATGTGGCCGAAAAGCCGGGCGAATTCCTCTTTGAAAATAGTGGTTCGGTGTCCGACGAGATTCTGGCAGGACATTCCACCTGCCCGACAATTGTGGATTGGGACCAAAATGGTGTGCCGGATTTGCTGGTGGGTGCCGAGGACGGGCATTTTTACTATTTGAAAAATCCGAATCGAAAATAGCCGCAAATTCACGAACAGAATTCGTTAAAAATTCGTAAATCTGTAGTAGAGAAAATTTAAAAAAATGAGGGCTTCTCAATGAAACGAAAAATAGCTTTAATTTTTATGCTTTTTCTTGCCACATCCGTATTTGCTTCTTCAAACACAGAAACGGAAATTCGCTACCTTTCCGGTCGGGGTAGTGACGACACGGTGCCATGGCAGTTTAAAGTTACCCGTGGAAGGCGGGCAAACGAATGGAGTACCATTCGGGTACCGTCCAACTGGGAACTTCAGGGTTTCGGTGCCTACAACTACGGGCACGACCACCCTAAATCGGACGAAAAGGGATTTTACCGTACGACCTTCACGATTCCGGTTCGCTGGCAAAGCAAGCGCATTTTTATTGTGTTTGAAGGCTCCATGACGGACACGGAGGTAAGGGTGAACGGCCGCCTGGCCGGGCCGGTGCACCGGGGAGGATTTTACCAATTCAGGTACGAAATTACGGGGCTCGTTCGGTTTGACAAGAAGAATTTTCTCCAGGTACTCGTGAGCAAAGTGTCCGCCGATTCCACTGTGGAACTGGCCGAGCGGCGTTCCGATTACTGGGTGTTTGGCGGCATTTACCGCCCGGTTTACCTCGAGGCCGTGCCGCGTGAATTCATTGAGTGGACGGCCATTGACGCCCGCGCCGACGGCTCCTTTCGGGCAAATGTTTTTTTAAATGGCAGCACCCGGGTTACCCGTGTTACCGCTCAAATCTACCGCCCGGACGGTTCACTTTTAGGAAAAGTGTTTTCGGCTGAAGTGAAATCGGGTGAGGATTCGGTTTTCCTTGCCACCCGTGTCGCGGGACAAAAAAGCTGGACAGCAGAAACACCGAATCTCTACCGGGTGGAATTTCGGTTACTGCGGGGGAAAACCGTGCTGCACGTGGTTCGCCAGCGATTTGGATTCAGAACGTTTGAAATACGAAAGGGCAAAGGTCTCTTTCTCAATGGTCGGCGAATTGTTCTGAAAGGTTGCAGCCGCCACAGTTTTTGGCCAACTACCGGGCGGGCACTCAATCGCAATCGCTGCCGGCAGGATATTTTGACTATCAAGCAGATGAATATGAATGCCGTGCGGATGTCGCACTACCCGCCGGACAGCTATTTCCTGGATTTGTGCGATGAACTGGGGCTGTACCGTACTGGACGAATTGGGCGGATGGCAGCGCCCGCCGTACGCAACGGCAGTAGGGAAAAAACTGCTAACGGAAATGGTGAAGCGGGATGTGAATCACCCCAGCATTTTGTTTTGGGACAATGGCAACGAAGGCGGCTGGAATGGATGGTTGACGGCAGCGGCTGGCTACGATTGGATTATTCAGTTGCAGACACGGGAAAAGTGGATTATTTGGGGATTTTATTTGATTACCCTGAAAAGCGGGTGCATAAAATGACATGGTTAGGCAAGGGACCCTACCGCGTGTGGAAGAACCGTCTGAAGGCACAAACCATCGATGTGTGGGAAAATGGGTACAAGAATTTCAAGCCGGGAACTGTGTGGAATTACCCCGAATTTACAGGCTATTACGCCAATGTAAATTGGGTGGTTTTTCGGACGGAAGATGGCCCGATAACACTTGCAGCCGATTCCGACAGTCTTTTTCTACGCGTGTTTTCGCAGCCGGACGGGGATCACCCCCGGCACACGAAAATGGTTTGGGCGCCCGGAGGTATTTCTGTTCTGAAAGCCATTCCGGCGATGGGAACCAAATTTAAGGATGCGGACAAATTTGGCCCGGAGAGTCAGAAATTTCAGGCAAAAGGGGTTTATTCCGGAACGGTCTATTTCTATTTTGGGTTGCCGTAAGAAGAAAGGCCGCAGATTCGCGAATAAAAAATACGGAATCATTCACGGCGGCTTTATTTTCGTCTTTTTTCCAGTTCCCGCCAGATGCTGTCCAGTGGAACGCCAGCATCGACCAGAAGAACGAGCAGGTGGTATAGCAGGTCGGCGGTTTCTTCCACCAAACGCTGGCCGGTTTGTGCCAGGTACGCTACCAGCGTTTCCGTGGCTTCTTCACCCACTTTTTGTGCGATCTTGGGCTTGCCCTCGTTGAACAACTGCACGGTGTACGAATGATCCGGGCGATGTTTTTTGCGTTCCAGGATCAGATCTTCCAGGTCCTGCAAAATAAACGCTGAGTCCGGCACATTCTCGGAAGAGACCGTTCGGTAAAAGCAGGATTGATGCCCGGTGTGGCAGGTGGGGCCTTCGGGATCAACCTTCAGCAAAATGGCGTCGTTGTCGCAGTCCACGCGAATTTCCTTCACGTGCTGAAAATGACCGGACGTTTCTCCCTTCAGCCAGAGCGTTTGGCGCGAACGGCTGTAAAAATGGGCCAATTTTGTTTCCAGTGTTTTTTGGTAGGCTTCCTCGTTCATGTAGCCCAGCATCAGGATTTGTCCGGTGTGAACGTCCTGCAAAATAGCCGGGAGTAAGGAGTCTTTGCTGAAATCGGGTTTGAGCATATTAACCTCATTTATTTGAGTCGATAATTGTTATTTTTAACCACAGAGCGCGCAAAGAAGGCGCAGAGAACGCAAGTTGAAAAGAAATTCGAAATCCGAATCTAAAAAGCCGAAATTCAAATGACCCAATTTCTTAAACGGCAATTCAAAAAGTTTGTTTATTTTGAATATTCGGGATTCGAATTTGTTTCGGATTTCGGGTTTTGAGATTCGGATTTTTATTTCCTTGAAATCACTTTTTTCAACAAATCCTCTGCATTTTGCATCACCTGTTGAAATTCTTCTTCCATCAGTCCTGCCCCGAGGCCGACCTTTCGAACCATCTCATCCGAAAGGTAGTTGTTAATTGTGTGGGCGTCGCTGTCGATGACCATTTTTGCGCCGAATTCCAAGGATTTTTGAACGACGTAACCGTTGGTCAGCGAGTGCCCGCGGCGGGCGGAGATTTCCAGATGAACGCCTCGTTTTGCCGCAAGCCGGACATCGTCATCCGAAATGAATCCCGGGTGTGCCAGGATGTTCACGTCGGATTCCAGAGCAAAATGGTTTGTGCCGGGAGGAACCAATTCCACAGGTGTTTCACCGTGCACGACAATTATTTTTGCGCCGAAGCGTCGGGCTTTTTCTGCAATTTCGGGAATGCTCTCCGCCGGCGCGTGGGTAATTTCTACCCCTGGAATTGCTGTGATTTCCCAGCGGCGGTTGGCATCTTCGCAGGCGCGGAGCGTTTGTTCCAGTACGGGCTCCCAGTTTCCGGCGTCCACGTGGTCGGTGAGTCCGATGGCTTTGTACCCCAATTGCCAGGCGTAGTAAATTGCCGCCGAGGGGTTCAGGTAGCCATCGCTCAAAAAGGTGTGGGTGTGAAAATCGATTACCATAGAAACCCTTTCTTTAAATTTTTGAGCGTATCCAAAAGTTACGTGACTATTTAAAATTACTAAAAAGGGACGGTGCTATTTTTCGATTCAACAGCCCACGATTTCAATCGTGGGCTTAGTTTGGAACGATCACGTAACTTTGAGATAACTCCAAAAACAAAATCCCAATAGCTTTTTTATCAAACCCGCAACGGTAGAGATTTTATCGACCAAATTTGTCGGAAGAGGTCTTAAATTCTTACCTCAATTCCATTCTTTTCCAGAAAGCACTTCACCTCCCCAATGCTCAATTCCCCGAAGTGGAACAGTGACGCGGCGAGAGCGGCGTCGGCGTTGCCTTCGGCAAAGGCTTGATAAAAATGTTCTTTTGTTCCTGCCCCTCCCGAGGCAATGACCGGAACATTGACAGCGGCTGAAACGGCCTTTAAAAGTGGAATGTTGTACCCGGCTTTGGTGCCATCCCGGTCGATGCTGGTGAGAAGGATTTCGCCCGCTCCTCGGGATTCCGTTTCTTTCGCCCACGCCACGGCATTTTTTCCCGTGGGGGTGCGGCCGCCGTGACTGTACACCTCGAAAAAATCCCCTGTCCACTTGGCATCAATTGCTGCCACGATGCACTGATTTCCAAACAGCTCGGCGCCTTTTTCAATCAAATCGGGATTTTGAATGGCTGCCGTGTTGACTGAAATCTTGTCCGCTCCTGCGGAGAGAATTTGGTGCATGTCGTCCACGGATCGAATACCGCCGCCAACCGTAAACGGAATAAAAATCGCTTCGGCCGTGCGCGAAACCACATCCAACAAAATGGAACGTTCCTCCACGGAGGCGGTGATGTCCAGAAACACCAGCTCGTCGGCGCCTTCTTCGTTGTAGCGAATGGCATTTTCCACCGGATCGCCCGCATCAATCAGATTGACAAAATTAATTCCCTTCACAACCTTTCCGTGGTGGACGTCCAGGCACGGAATAATCCGTTTGGCTAACATTGGCGTTGATCCATTTCCTTAATCAGATGCCTAAAATCAATGGCTCCGGCGTAGAGTGCTTTCCCGATAATGACGCCTTCAATGGTTGTGAGTTCGGACCGGCAGAATTGCAGCACGTCCGCTTCAGTGGCAATGCCCCCGGACACAATGATTTGAAATGAGAAGCTTTCGGCCAGTCGGAAAACCGCTTCGGCGTTGGGGCCGGTGAGCATCCCGTCCCGCGAAATGTCGGTGTAAATCACATGCCGAATGCCACGTGTTTCCCACCGGTGCAGAAAGTCGAAAACAGGCCTTTGGGTCAATTTTTGCCACCCGTGGGTGGCAATTTTCCCGTTGCGAGCGTCCACCCCCAAAACGATTTTTTCAGGTGAAAAACGCCGAAGTGCCTCCTCCAGAACCTCTGGGTTCGAAACAGCCACACTGCCTAAAATCACGCGATCAATTCCGAAATTCAGGGCAGACTCAATCGCCTCAAGCGACCGGAGACCGCCGCCCAGTTGCACCGGAATCCTGAGCGTTCGGGCGATTTCCCGAATGATTTCCGTGTGTGCTGATTTTCCTGAAAACGCCCCGTTCAAATCTACCACGTGCAGGCGTTTGGCGCCCTTGCTCTCCCAGAGCTGCGCCATCTGCACGGGGTCGTCCGAGTAAACGGTGGAATCCTTGGCCCTGCCCTGACGCAGCCGCACCACTTTGCTGCCTTTCAAATCAATGGCCGGAATGGGAATCATGGCTTCCTCACAAAATTTTCCAGCAATTGCAGTCCGGCGTCCTGACTTTTTTCCGGATGAAACTGCACACCGTAGACATTTTGGTTGCGTGCCGCGGAAGCAAAGGTCAGTCCGTACTCGGTTGTGGCCAGCCGGTGTGCGTTGTCCGTTTCCGAGTAGTAGGAATTGGCAAAATAAAAAAACGTCCCACTGGAAATGCCCGCAAAAAGGGGAGAGGTCTGCGTAAACTCGACCCGATTCCAGCCCATATGCGGAATGCGAACCGTTTCGGGAAAGCGCTTCACGTGGCCGGGAATCCAGTTGAGCCCCTTGAAAAAACCGTGCTCCTCGCTGTCTGTGAAAAGCAATTGATGTCCAAGACAGATGCCCAGTAGAGGGGTGCCGTTTTTTAGATTTTCCTCCAGGACAGAAATTAGTCCGGTTTCCCGGAGATTCTGAATCGCCGCTCCAAAAGCGCCCACACCTGGGAAAATGATACGTTCCGCCCGGGCAATTTTCTCAGGAGAGTCGGTAATTTCGACTGAAAACCCCAATTTTTTGATGGCCTTTTCCACACTGGCCAGATTGCCCACGCCGTAATTCACAATTGCAATCATTTAGTTGAAAGCACTCCTTGAATTTTCGGATCGATTTCCACGGCACGGTGAAGCGCGATTCCTACGGCCTTAAAAATTGCTTCAATGATGTGGTGCGTGTTTTTTCCACTGAGAGCCGCAATGTGCAGGGTAAGTAGAGCATTTGTGGCAAACGCCCGAAAAAATTCTTCCACCATTTGTGTGTCGAAATTAAGAGCCGGATTTTCGGGAATTGTGCCGTTAAAAGCCAGAAAGCCCCGGCCGGAAATGTCCAGCGCTACCTGTGCCAGCGCTTCGTCCATTGGGACAAAAGCCGAAGCAAACCGGCGAATGCCGAGGCGCTCTCCCACAGCCCGGGCAAAAGCCTGTCCAAGCACAATGCCTGTGTCCTCGATGGTGTGGTGCTGGTCGACGTGCAGGTCGCCTTTTGCCTGAACGCTCAGGTCAAACAGGGATGTCCGGGCAAGCGAGTTGAGCATGTGGTCAAAAAAACCAATGCCCGTCTCAATGGAAGTCTGTCCGGTTCCGTCCAAATTTAGTGTAATCGTAATCTTTGTTTCTTTCGTTTGGCGCGAAAGCGTGCCTGTGCGTGTTTTCATCATTTAACCTCGAATTTTATTCACCGCGGAAGCGCAGGGGTACTCAGGGCGTTTTTGTGTTTTTCGCGGGCGTTTCTTAATTTTTGAGTATTTTTCTCAGAGCCTCCAAAAATTGGTCGTTTTCTTCCGGTTTACCAACGGTGACCCGCAGAGCTTTTTCGAGCTTCTGGTAATGGGAGACGTCCCGAATCAGAATACCCTGCTTTTTAAGTCCCTCAAAAATGTCCTGAATGGGTTTTTCCATTGTTTCAAACAAAATGAAGTTGGCCCGACTCGGGTACACTTTGATTCCCTGAAGATGGGTCATCTCTTCAAAAAGCCTTTTCTGTTGCCTGCGAATGAGTTGCGTATTTTCCCGAATGATTTCCGAATGGTTAAACAAAACCGCAGCCGCCACCTGGGAGAATCGATTTACACTGAAAGGCAGCTTGGCCTTTTTAAGTTCGGCAATTACTTTAGGCTGACCCAACATGTAGCCTAACCGGAGTCCGGCCAACCCAAATCCCTTGGAAAGCGTTCGCAGAATTACGAGATTGGGGTAAGCGGCAATCAAATCACGGGCCGTTTCTTGGGAAAATTCAAAGTAGGCTTCGTCCAGTACAAACAGACCGTCAAAATTTTTGAGGATTTTTTCTACCACCCGCGTGTCCAAAAAGGCACCGGTGGGATTGTTGGGCGAATCGATTAAAAGCATCTGAACCGATTTTTCCTGCAACGTGGCAAAGATTTTTTTCTCGTCGAATTCAAAGTTCTCGTTCAGAAAGACCTCGAACACCTCACAGTTAAAGATTTTGGCCAGACGGGGGTACATGGAAAATCCGGGGCGAATCAACAGAAGACCATCACCGGAATTCAACGCACCGATCATCGACGCCTGAATCAGCTCATTGGAACCGTTCCCGAGTAAAATGCCCTCCCGGGGGTGTCCTGTGTAGATGGAAAGAGCCTCAAGCAAATCGTCCGGTTCCTCATTTGGGTAGCGGAACCATTCGTCCTGCTGGAAACGCTGCCAGATTTCCTGCTTGATTTCCGCCCGTACGTCAAAAGGGGATTCGTTTTGATTGAGTTTAATCGGAAACCCTTCTTGCGGTACCGTGTATGCTTCCAGATCTTGTATGGAAAATTTTAAAAACGGAATCATTTTATTTCCCTAATTTTTGCCACGAAAACTCCAAGAAATTTTTGTTTGATCAGCCACTGAGCATAGCCAAAGCAGTCGATTACAATTTAGCCTGTATCACCAGGCAATTACCGGTCACCGAGTGTTCCGCAAAGGCGGAATGTATCGAGGTGCCGGGAAAGAAAAATCCGAAACACCAAAATTAAAATCCGGAATAAATCCAAAATGGAAAAGGTCCAAATCCCCAAAATCAAGAATTCTCTGTCGGGTTGCAAAGACACGAGATAAAGCCTTTTTGCATATCTCGCGGGCGCCACACTCGGCGATACTGCCAACGATTTTTCTCTCCGGTCACTTCGACAGGTTCAGTGACCGGTGTGGACTCAGCGTCCGGGTTTCGAACCGAGCAACATTTTATCCCCTCACTTTAACCGCTTTTTCGTGGGCCGTTAGGCCTTCTGTTTTAGCGAGAAGCTCAATCTTTGCGGCATCTTTTTGCAGCCTTGCGCGGGAGAATTCAATCCACGAGCTGCGCTTTAGAAATTCCTGTACACCCAGCGGGGAGGAAAATCGTGCCGTCCCGGATGTTGGCAGCACGTGTGACGGCCCTGCCCAGTAGTCACCAAGAGCGACGGGGGAATACGCGCCCACAAAAACCGCACCGCCGTTTGTGATTTTTTTGGCAACATTTGCGGCGTTTTTCGTCTGTACCGAAACGTGTTCCGGGGCCAGTTGGTTAACCAAACGTACCCCGATTTCAATTTCTCCTTCAAAAAAAATAATGCGGCTTGCCTCGGCAAGAGAGATCTCCAAAATCGCTTTCCGCTCAAGTTTGCTCACATTTTGTCGAATAATGGCTTGTACCTTTTCCATCAGCTCGCCGGAGTTGGTTACCAAAATACTTTGGGCGCGTTCGTCGTGTTCCGCTTGTGCAAGAATTTCCCAGGCCACAAATTCCGGGTTGGCTGTTTCATCCGCCAGCACGACCACCTCGCTAGGGCCGGCCAGACTGTCGATTCCGACCTGTCCGAAAACCGCTTTTTTGGCCAGTTGCACAAATACATTCCCCGGGCCGACGATTTTGTCGACAGGCCGAATGGTGGCCGTTCCGTACGCCAGCGCGGCAATGGACTGCGCTCCTCCCACGCGATACGCCTCCGTGACGCCTGCGATGTTGGCCGCCGCCAGAATCGCCGGGTGAACGGAGTTGTTGGATCCCGGTGGCGTGACCAGAACAATCTCTTTTACGCCAGCCACGCGGGCCGGCACGGCCGTCATGAGTACCGTGGAAGGGTAGGGAGCCTTTCCGCCGGGGATGTAAATGCCCACCCGCTTTAAAGGCAGGTAACGCTCGCCGAGAATTTCTCCGTCATTTCCCTTTTTCTGCCAGGATTTGAGCAACTGGTGCCTGGAAAAGGTTTCAATATTGCGGGCAGCTTCCGAGAGCACTTCAAATAATGCAGGCGTGACGAGCTTTTTGACGTCTAAATTTTGAAGATCAAGCGGAATGTCCGCATAATTAAAATTGGGGCAATCAAATTTGCGCGTCCAGTGCACCAGTGCGGTATCCCCTTCGCGCCGCACCGATTTCAAAATTTTTTGCACAGCCTTAAAAATTTTCGAATCTTCCGCGGGCAGCTTCGACTGCTGGATGGCAAATTCATCAGCTTTCAGAACGGGAATCATTTTTTTATTCTCCCACAAAGAGTTTCAATAGCCTGCCGCTTCATCGCAAAACTCGCACGGTTCACGATTAATCGAGCAGAAATCGGCGCCATTTTTTCCAGTACGTGGAGATTGTTTTCCTCCAGCGTGCGTCCGGTTTTAACGATGTCCACAATGACATCCGCCATTCCCAGCACGGCGCCCAATTCAACCGAGCCGGAAAGCTTAATCAGCTCTACCGGCAGTCCCTTCCGGTTGAAATAATCGGTGGCAATGTTGGGGTATTTTGTGGCCACTTTTAGAAATGGCAGGCTTTGGTAATCCTTAAGGGATTGCTTCCCGGCTACCACCATTTGGCAGGTGCCGAAACCCAGATCCAGAAGCTCGTACACGTCGCCTCCCTTTTCCGAGATGTTGTCCTTGCCGCAGATGCCCACGTCAGCGATGCCGTATTCCACGTAGAGGGGCACGTCCTGATCTTTAATAAAAATGGCCTGAAATTGGTTGGTGGCGTCAGAAGCAGTTAGTGCCCGATTTTGGGGCTCGGAAAGCGCCACGCCGGCGGCTCGCAGGCGTCGGATAGCCGTTTGCAAGAGTCGTCCTTTGGCCAGTGCAATGGTAATCACAGGACGGCCTCCAATCTTTCTAAAGTGAAGGAAAACCCCACTGCCGGAAGATCGGTGCCGAATTTTTTAAGCAGTTGATCGTAGCGGCCGCCGCTGCCGATTGGAAATCCCAGATGCTCGGTGAAAATCTCAAAAAGAATGCCTGTGTAGTAACTCATTCCTTTCAAATTTCCCAGATCGAACGTTACAAATTGCACGAGATTTTCTTCGGCCAGTTTCTGGTAGAGTGTTTGCAGATGCTCTAAAATAGAATTGATTTGAAAATTTTCCACGAGGGATTCGATTTTGGCAAAGATTTCCTCTTTTCCCACCCAGAGTGGAATCTGGTTGAGAACGGCTCGGATTTCAGATGCCACATTCCGGGTATTCAGGAAATTTTCCAGTTCCGGAAGGCGCTTTTCGGCCAGAAAGTAGCGAATGGTTTCCTTTTCCTCGGAAGAAAATTCTGCCTTCGAAAGCACTGCATTTACCACATCCACGTGTCCCAGATTGATTTGGAAGTGGGAAAGCCCGATGGCTTGAAGCGTAGTGATGGCCGTTTTCAGAATTTCAAAATCGGTGGCAGCCGAATTGGTTCCGATGAGCTCAACACCTGCCTGAACAAATTCGGAAAATTTGCCTGCATGAGGCGTTTCTTTTCGAAAAACCGGATTAATGTAAAAAAGCCGAAGAGGCCGGGAGGAGGCGGTCAATTTGGTCGCCGTTAGCCGTGCAACGGCACAGGTGCTGTCTGCACGCAACGCCAGCAAATCGCCGTCACGGTTAAAAAAACGGTAGGATTGATTCAGCAATTCCGTGCGCATGCCCCGCTCGAAAACATCGAAATATTCGAATGTGGGGGTAATGATCTCCTGAAATCCCCGGGAGCGAAATTGCTCGCGCAGGCTTTGTTCCAGATTTCTTCTTTTGGCAGCGCGGTCAAAATAGTAATCGACCACGCCGGGCGGCACCTGCGCCACCGATCGTTGAAGCATAAATGGTCTCCAAATTGATTTGCGACTAAAAATGTTTGGACGTTTCTTACCCGTCGTCTCGGTATGTTTGCCTTCGGCGACCACCCGACGACCGGTAAAAAACCAACAAAAAAGCCCACTTCCGATTGGGTAAGTGGGCTCGATTTGAAAATTCTGTCTGTGTATTTAAAGTTTACCCGTGAATCGGCCCACTTGGTTCCGATGGTGATGATGGCGCAAATGAATGTCAGACCTGCGGGAAAACATTTTATACTCCGAATTTGTTCAAATGAATTGCACTAAAGATAAACAAGTTCTACAAAAAATGCAAGTCATTTTTAAAAAAAATCAAGGGCGCTCTGAGAAGCGCCCTTTTTGAGTTTTCTCTTACAACGTTTCCGGTACACTGAACCGGCTGTAGTCCATTTCGGCCAATTGCTTGTAGTAGCTCCAGCGGGCTTTTGCTTCGCGCTCCGCTTCTTCCAGCAACTTCTTTGCTCGTTCCGGCCGGCTCTTAACAAGCATTTTGAAGCGGTTTTCGTTATACGCGTATTCTTCAAAATGAATTGAAGGTTCTTTTGAATCCAGCTTCAGAGGATTTTTACCCTGTTCGGCCAGAATCGGGTTGTAACGGTACAGCACCCAGGCACCGGATTTCACAGCCAATTCCTGCTGATGATTGCCCAGCATCATGTCGATGCCGTGCTCAATACAATGGCTGTAGGCAATGATGATCGATGGCCCGTCATAGGCTTCCGCTTCCATGAAGGCGCGCACCGTCTGTGCGTCGTTGTAGCCCATGGCCACTTTAGCGACGTACACGTTGCCGTAAGTCATGGCCATTAGACCCAGGTCTTTCTTGGGAAGGGCTTTGCCTGCAGCCGCAAATTTTGCTACCGCACCCAGCGGCGTGGATTTGGAAGCCTGACCGCCCGTGTTGGAGTAAACCTCCGTATCCAGAACCAGTACATTCACATTTCGTCCGGAGGCAAGCACGTGGTCAAGACCGCCGTAGCCGATGTCGTACGCCCAGCCGTCACCGCCGATAATCCACACGCTTTTCTTAACCAGCATATCTGCCAAAACGAGAAGATGTTTGGCTTCTTCAGAATTCATCTTTGCTAGTTTCGCTTTCAATTGAGCCACGCGTTCCCGCTGCATTCGGATACCGATTTCATCCTTTTGATCAGCCGAGAGAATTTCTTCAGCCAGTTGCGGTCCAATTTCCTTTGCCAAGCGTTGTACGAGTTCGGCAGCAAATTCGGATCGCTTGTCAACGGACAATCGGAAGCCGTAGCCGAATTCGGCGTTATCTTCAAACAGGGAATTTGACCAGGCGGGGCCTCGGCCATCCGGGTTAATATCCCACGGAGAGGTCGGCAAGTTTCCGCCGTAAATGGAGGAGCAGCCGGTTGCGTTGGCAATAAGTGCCCGATCGCCAAAAAGCTGAGTAACCAATTTCACGTAGGGCGTTTCGCCGCAACCCGCGCAGGCGCCGGAGAATTCAAACAACGGCTGCAAGAACTGGGAACCTTTAACCGTTTCAGGACGAACCTTTGTCCGATCGACTTCCGGGAGGCTTTCGAAAAATTCAAAGTTCTCACGTTCCTGTTCCCGCAGCGGCGGCTGAGGTGCCAGATCAAGGGATTTGTGTTTAGGATTCGTTTTGTCCTTGGCCGGGCAGATGTACACGCAGGCGCCGCAGCCCGTACAATCTTCAGGGGCAACCTGAACCGTGTATTTCCAGCCGGGAAATTCCTTGCCACGGTAGTCCATTGATTTGAATGTTGGGGGAGCATCTTTTAGATGTTTGGGATCGTAGGCCTTAATTCGAATGGCGGCGTGCGGACATACAATGGCACATTTATTACATTGAATACAGAGGCCTTCATCCCACACAGGGATTTCCAGTGCAATATTGCGCTTTTCCCATTTGGCCGTGCCGGTAGGAAACGCACCGTCCGGTGGCAGCATGCTCACGGGCACCTCGTTGCCTTCCCCTGCAATAAGCCTTGCCGTAAATTTCTGAACGAATTCGGGAGCTTTTGGTGAAACCGTTGGCGGCATTTCGATGGTACTGGAAACTTTATCCGGAACATCGATTTTGTGCAAGTGAGCCAAGGCCTGATCCACAGCATTGAAATTCTTCTGAACAATTTCCTCGCCCTTCTTTCCGTAGGATTTTTTAATCGCGTTTTTGATGGCATCAATGGCTTCATCCTTTGGGAGAATGCCGGAAATGGCAAAGAAACAGGTCTGCATAATTGTGTTGATTCGCAAACCCATGCCTGTGTCTTTTGCCA
>CAZIYL010000033.1:0-15557 GCA_964543425.1 uncultured Deferribacteres bacterium | reverse complement strand
AAATAGCCTTGATCTGCATATCCGAGTCGCCCGAACAGATCACAAAAAAATCCGTGACAAACGTCAGATCACGAACATCTAAAATTTTAACATCGATTGCTTTTTTTGAAAGGGTAATGGAAGCAATATGTCTGGCAATTTCGTGGGAAGAAAGATTATTCTTACCTGCAGTTTGCGTCATATGTAAATTTCTAATCCTTTCCGATTTGATTAAACCCCTTGAGTTTTGTGAAATCGGCTCCAAGAACCACCGTGACTTCCACCTGTAAGTCAGGATTCATCTTGGGTTGAATGTAAGCCGTCTTTATTCCGAGAGCCGCCGCAACGCGTTTGGCATTTTGCAGTTTTTTCGAAGCCCGGTCAATTACAAGCGTATTTCGCACATTAAAACTGGAGTAATTTTTTGTATCCACGACATCAAAACCACTTTGTCGCAAATATTTGGAAAAAGACATGGCCAAACCCGGAACGCCGCATCCGTTTAAAAGCTCCACGCGAATTTTCTTGCTTGACGGGACAGAACGTACAGATGGTACGGCATTCTTTTGAACCACTGCCGAGGGCGCCCGGGTAATTTTCTTCTCTTTGAAAGCAAATTTATAAGCAGCCGACCCAATCAGCACAATATTCAGAAGAACCAACACGCCAATTCCAAAATTCCAGAAAAATCCGCCGGAATTTCTGTACGCACCTGCTGAGCCTGATTTTGAACGTTTGCCGGAAGATTGTCGGTATTTTCTTTGAACCATAAAATTTCTCAAAAACATCAAAAAATAACCGAGGAACATTCCTCGGCTTAAGCATTCTGAATCAATTTATTGGAATTAATTCTCTTAAAAAACAGACAGCCCGTCGCTGGCATGTTTCTCTGCCAAAGATGAAGTTCTCTGTCCTAAACAGATTAAAAACATGTTCGGCTGTTTCTGAACCAAAGAATCTTACCGCAAAAAGCAAGACTTTCACTTCCAACGCATCAATAAGGCCAGGTATCGTACTGAAACGGGGAATAATAACCACCGGGATACCGGTTAAATTCCATCTGGAATTTTGAATGATCACCTAATTTATATTCCAGTTTTGCATTTGAGAGGAAAAAGCCATTTTGCATCGGGATGTTGGGTTGAAAGCTGTTTAATTTTGAAAAGGGTTGATTCAGCAAATAACCCCATTGCAAAGAAAGGGTAAGCGGTTCCGAAATTTGGTACCGCATTGTATTTAAATACATGGCTTGATTAATGGTGTGCCCGTTAAAACGACTCATCATAAAACTATAGCTTTGCCGCATATTAATTTTTTCCGAATTCATAAACGCCCCCGATACCAGTCCGATTGGATTGGCTCCATAGGTCAGTAATTTTTGAAAACTGATCGCAGGCCGCTCGGTTTTTAATTGAGCCTTGCCGGAAATCGGCAACAGGAACAAAGCACCCAAAATTACAACTAAAATTCGCTTCATAAGCGCCTCCTTCTGATGAAACGCCCTTGTACAGCATTACCTATCCATAACCGTTTAATTATTGAACTCCCAAAGTTAAAACGGGTTCTGTTTTAATTTATTAAAATTTATGAAAAAATCAATATTTTTTATTTCTTTCTCTTTAAAAGAACGCTCTCAATAAATTTAAGATGCTCTACCGTATTTACACCCATTATTTCCAGAGGATCAGGAGTTTTGTAGGTTTCAACCAGAAGCTTATTCTTTTCAAAAAGATCCACCATATCCGTCAGGTAATACTCACCCTGCGCGTTCTGGTTGGAAATTTTCGGCAGGAATTCCAGTAATAAATGAATCTTAAAAATGTAAATTCCCGGATTGATTTCTTTGATTTCTTTTTGCTCGGGCGTGGCATCTTTGTCCTCCACAATTGCCACAATTTTTCCATTTTTATCACGGACAATTCGCCCATAGCCGGCACGATCATCCATTTCCGTTGTCAACATGGTTAAATCAGCTTGCGTTTTCAGATGGGTTGCCAGCAATTTTTCAATTGTTTCCTCTTTTAGCAAGGGCACGTCGCCGTACAGAATGAGAGCATTGCCGTCAAAATCCTGAAGCAGAGGGACGACTTGAAGAACCGCGTGCCCCGTGCCTAATTGTTTGTGCTGCCAGACAAATTCAACGGGGAATTTTGCCAGCGCCTCCTGCACTTTTTCTCCCTGATGCCCGATTACAACGATTACCTTTTCGGAACCCACGCCCAGGGCCAGCTCAACAACATACTGAACCATTGGCTTGCCCAAAACCGTATTCAAAACTTTCGGAATATCTTTTCGCTTCATGCGCTTGCCCTCACCGGCAGCCAAAATAATGCTTGCTAATTTTTCCATTCCATCTCCATAAATTTAGGCAACTTTATATTAAACAGTCAGTTGAATATTATCAATGAGACGCGTTTTCCCTACAAAAACAGCCAATGCAATCAGCACTTCACCATGGATTTTTTCAACTGGTTTCAGGTTTGTAGTGTCCACAATCTCAATGTAATCTATTTTCGCGGATTTCCCCTGCTGCAAAATGTGTTCAATATTCTTTTTGATTCGTTCAGCGTCGCGCTCACCGTTCTCAATCAGATTTTTTGCTTTCATTAGCGATTGATAAAGCTTGAGAGCATCTCTGCGTTCTTCAGCAGAAAGATACATATTTCGTGAGCTCATCGCCAAGCCATCCGGCTCGCGAACAATTGGCCCGGTTAAAATTTCCAAATCAAAATTTAAATCCCGGACCATTTGCTTAATGACAATTGCCTGCTGGGCGTCCTTCTGACCAAAAACCGCAAAATCGGGCTTCACAATGTTAAACAATTTCGCTACAATTGTAGTTACCCCCCGAAAATGTATTGGACGGGATTTTCCACAAAGTACTTTCGTAATGTCCTCAACCGTAACATAAGTTCGGTAAGGCTGCGGATACATTTCCTCCGGCGTGGGGTAAAAAAGAATGTCACAACCTTCTTCCTCGGCTAATTTTTCATCCCGTTCAAAATTCCGGGGGTAACGTTCCAAATCTTCATTCGGGCCAAATTGAGTGGGATTTACGAAAATACTCATCACGGTTACATCCGCACGCCGGCGGGCAATTCTTAGCAAACTAAGATGCCCTTCGTGCAGGTATCCCATCGTCGGAACAAATCCAATGCTTTGCCCGACACGCCTCAGAGCCTCGGCTTCGGCCTGCATTTCTGCAACTGAACGGATTATTTTCATAGAAACAACTCTCATTTGCTAAAGGCTGTTGTTGCCAATTCAAAAAGATTATTGACAGAATTTACAGGATATCCTTGATTCATTAAGGAAATGCCTATTTTTTTCTACCCAAGTATATTAGAAAGTATACGCATTTTTTTAAAATAAATCAAGAGATTTTGGAAGAGTGTTTTAAAAGAAAATAAGAGAAATGAGGTAGAAAAACCAGCTCATCAAGACCACAATTCAAATAAAAAAGGCGGGAAAACCCGCCTTTAAGAGATTGCGTTTTCTTGATTTACCAATTGTAAATAAATGTCATTGGATCCACAGGGCGTTGTTTAACCCGTACTTCGTAATGAAGATGGCTTCCCGTTGCACGGCCGGTATGCCCAACTTCAGCGATTTTGTCCCAGCGTTTTACTTTTTGCCCCACTCGCACATTAATTTTCGAGAGATGGCCATAGAGGGTTTCGTAACCATAACCATGGTCGATAATGACATAACGCCCGTATCCCTTTCTGGCAATTGGTGGATTATTAATTGCGATCACGACTCCGTCAGCCGGAGCATAAACAGGAGTTCCGTCGGGGGCGGCAATGTCAATTCCATCGTGGTGGCGAATAATTCCAAGAAACGGATCAGTCCGGCGCCCAAATTTGCTTTTCAGACGTCCGATAGTTACAGGACGAATAGAGGGTGTGTGTTGAACAAGCTGTAGATTTGCCTGTAATTTCTTTTTAATTAAACTGAAGCTTTCCTTTTCCATAAGCAGACGTCGATCCAGCTTTTCGATGTCAAGCCGTAAGTTGCTGGTTTTCTTTCCGATTTCAACAGGTAAATCTTCAATAGAATAATCCAAATAATCTGCTGTTCCTCCAAAGCCGATGTTTCGCATGCTTTCATCCACTTCCGGGAGATTCGCAAGCATTCGCAGATCATTATCCGTTTTTTCCAGATCGTGAATCTTGCCGGCTAAACCGTCCACCTTTTGTTCCATTGTATTCAATTGGGATAAAAGAATAGCATTTTGACGATTCAAACTTGCAATTCTATAATTACGATAAACGCGCGTGCCCAGGTATAAAACGCTTGCAGAAAAAGCAAATGTACTGATAAAAAGAAGAAATGCTAATAAACCGATTTTGGGGGGGGTTAATAAAAAGAACTTCGCTTCGGAATGATCCTTTGAAAACAGCAACAGCTTTAAATTCCACATCCTCGCACCTACCATTATTAGGGATTCACAATTACAATCATCTGTGACCCCCCGACGCACCGCACATCCGCAAATTAAAAAGCAATCTCAATTTATGAAAAAAAAATATGATTTTCAAGTGAAAAATGAAAAAATATTAAATTTTTGTAAAAAAAGAGACAAATTGAGAAACATTATTGTAATTCAATGTGGCCTTGACAAAAGCGTCCGTTTATCCGAGGTAATGTCTCAACTTACGACTGCGCGAACTGTGGCGCAATCGATGGATCGCTTTTTCCTTGATCTGGCGGACTCTTTCACGTGTTAGGCGAAAACGTTCCCCTATTTCTTCCAGCGTAAGAGGGCGCTCCAGTCCCAATCCAAAATACAATCGAATAACTTCCGCTTCCCGTTTCGTCAACGATGTAAGCACGTGCTCCAATTCTTTTTTGAGAGATTCCACCAGAAGATCTTCGTCAGGAGCGTGGCTGGTATGATCTTCAATTAAATCGAGTAAGGAACTGTCGTTGTCTTCACCGTAATAAAAGGGAGCATCCAGAGACAGATGCCGTCCACCGATCCGTAACGCATAATTGACGTCATTAATGCTCATATCCAATTCGGCAGCGATTTCCTCGGCGGTAGGCTCGCGCTCAAATTCTTGTTCCAAGAGGGACAACGCCTTGCTAATGCGATTTAAGGCACCCACACGATTAAGCGGGAGCCGAACAACACGTGACTGTTCCGCCAGCGCCTGAAGAATCGATTGCCGAATCCACCAAACCGCGTAAGAAATAAATTTGAATCCCCGCGTTTCATCAAATCGGGTTGCCGCTTTCATCAACCCGAGATTCCCTTCGTTAATTAAATCGTCCAGAGAGAGTCCCTGATTCTGATACTGTTTTGCAATGCTGACGACAAACCTCAGATTGGCTCGTGTGAGTTTTTCGAGTGCCTGGTGATTTCCTTCGTGAATTTGGCGGGCTAATTCCACTTCTTCTTCCGCACCGATAAGGGGAGTTTCCCCGATTTCCTGAAGATACTTTTCCAACGCATTGCTAAACAATTTCTCATTTCGATGCACAATTCTTTTTCCCAAAACGATTCTCCAAAATTAGTTTATGTTTACAGGAATTTTTCTCTCTGATATTGCGTGCATACGAATGCAAATGCCCCGAAAAAATTGGAAGGAATATTTCAATCGCCTGTCTTTTCTCATAATTGAAATGTATTTGGTTGGTTAATTAATATATAAAATAAAATTTTATTTGTCAATGAAAATGTTACAAATCCTTAATAATTCTTTCATTTTTTTTGAACACACCCCTCATTTAAACACCGATCTTATAACCTGCACATCAACGCCCAAAACTGCTTTCGAAATTTGCCCCAATTGCAATTCGTCTCCCACAAAATGAAATGTGCGGTGTACGTGAATAATGCTTTCTCCGGAAGATAAAAATGCTGCCGGGGAGGAGGTTTCCAACTCATAAAAGGGACCGATTTGGCTTCCGTCTTCCAAGGGTCCGTCGTTGTAGGAATTCACAACATCCCCTTCAAACGGATTTTCCTGAATCTTCCAGAGCTGGTTGATGTAATTCGAAATACCTTCCGGCTTATTGAATTGAATAATTGTCAGAACACCGTTTTCGGCATCGTAGCTACCAACCACAGATTTTGCACGTTTAGGCGGCACGCCCAACTTGCACCGTTTCCGGCCGTCAGCCTTGAAAAAAATAACACCATTCTCAATTTTGAGCCGATCCGGAGTGATTTTTCCAAAATAATCCGTGGTTACAATTTTCCCCAGTTTTTTTTCATCCCCTTGAACGAATGGAATAGCCACGGTTGCTTTTTCAGATGGCCGGTACATTCCCAGAATCCAAATGCACAGTGTTCCTTTTTTAGGCGTCCATGCCGCGCTGCCAATGTTGGTCAAAGTGTTTTTTGATTGAAACCCGACCACTCTAATTCCATTTGGAACAGTGATGTTCAAGTCTTTTTCAACCGTTTGAATGGGAAGCAAATCTATTTCGCGTTTTAGCTGGAAGTCAAATTGTGTGCCTGCGTAACTCGTTAAATGACCGGATTTTTCCATAATAATGCTGGTGTCGGTTTTTGAAATCAGATCAAAGACCGCTGTATCAATAATACCCGGGGTAAACCAATTATCAAAAACCATTTTTGTTCCGGGTTTGAAGAAAATTGAAAATTGCCCTCCTTCCGGTCCCAGCCACAGACGATCCTCTCCGCCATAAGCATTAATATGCGGCTGAATCTTGCCCGATTGGAATAATTTATAATTAATCCAACCAAAACTCTTACCCGAAAGGCCACCTGCTGTACTTGTAAAAACCTTTCCCTGATACTGAGGCGACACAATCACCTGGCTCTTCGCTGTATTATCCTTCAAAACAACCATGTCACCTTTACTTTGCAAGAACGCGAGATCATAACCAAAGGTACCGGAAAGATACTTCGATGCCATTTTTTTGTCTCCCTTTTCATTCGACGAACAGAAAATAAAAAACAATGCAAATATAAGCAAAAAGAGGTAAAAAAAACTGCGTCGGGGCATAGCCGAGGAATTCATTAGACTCTCCTTTTCTAAAAAGTAAAATATTCGGTTTGTATCAGTTTTAATGTATCTGCTATTTATTCGAAAGAGAGTGATCTGTTATTGTGGTTTTTGAGATAGAAAACGTTTTTTTGCTTCTACAAAATATAGCAAAAAATCCAATACTGGTCAACAATTAATTCAAGTGATTTTTTTAAAGTATTTTCCCGAACTTTCCGATGAATAAATAAATGGAAAAAGAATCTTTCCCAGTACCGAGCGTTTATTGATGCGTACGCTAATGGATTTTTTACTGCAAATCGGCTTTTGAAAAATTTTGAGATTTTCCCAATTTTCCTTTTTTTACTTGACTTTTCATTTTTTTTTTGACATATTATTAATGTAAATGATTTCCCTGCTCGTTGGACTATGGCTATTGAGACAAAGAGCCAACACTTTGAGAAAGGGAGCTTAGCTCTGGACATGGAATACAGGCCTCACCCGCAAGGGATGCGCCTTTGGCGCATCGGAGGAAGCATGAAATGCCTCAGGCGGTGCCCACCGTGACTTACACGGCCCTTTCGTCAGGCCACCCATTCGAGCAGGGATTTTTTTTGGCTGCCCAGAATTAACCCGTCTATTTTTTTTGACTCTTTCAAACGCAATCGTCATTTATCATGGCACACATCAATTAAATATCATATATTTTTATCGATACCCAAATTGGGCAATCTATTGATCATTTATGGTTCGTTGGGCAGATTGCGCTTTTTAATATTGTTACTAAAATCTTTGTTTTTTGCAAAAAAATCAGCCGCAAATGCGCGAATACTATTTTTTATTGGAATAAAATTCGTAACATTGATATTTTTTAATTACAGCTTACGGCCTTATGTTATCCAATAACAACGTGAGCACTGGTAGATGAACGTAAAATTCAAGGAGTCCTTAAATTTGAGAAAGCAAATTCCCTGGCGGGAAATAATTTTAATTTAAAAACAGGAGGCCATGATTATGATTTCCGCAAAAGATGTGCAGATTCCTTTCGATGTACCCAAAGATGCTGAGAACACGTACATTGATAACTATTTAACCATTACACGAGGCACCGGCCGTTTAATGTTATTTGCTGGCGACCAGAAAGTGGAACATTTAAACAACGATTTTTTTGGCGATGGAATCTCACCCGACGATAATACTCCGGAGCACCTATTCCAGGTAGCGCAGGCAGGAGAAATTGGAGTGTTTGCCACGCAATTGGGGCTTATTTCCCGTTACGGCAGGGACTATTCGGATGTGCCCTATCTTGTAAAACTCAACTCCAAAACCAATCTTGTCAAAACCGACCAAATGGATCCCTTCAGCAACCAATGGATTGACATCCATCAGGTAGCAGAATTTAAAAACAACACCCGACTGAATATTTTGGCTGTCGGCTACACCATTTATTTGGGAAGCGAATTCGAAGCCGATATGCTGCACCAAGCGGCACAGATTGTGTACGAGGCACATCAGGTTGGATTGATTACGGTGCTCTGGATTTATCCCCGTGGAAAGGCTGTAAAGGATGAAAAAGATCCCCACCTGATTGCAGGCGCAACAGGCGTAGCTGCGGCACTGGGCACAGATTTCGTTAAAGTAAACTACCCGAAGAAAGAGAGCGCAGAATCAAAAGAAATTTTTAAAGAAGATATTTTGGCTGCCGGACGCACAAAGGTTGTTTGCGCCGGAGGGTCTTCTGTGGATTCAAAGGCCTTTTTGCAGCGGCTTCACGATCAAATTTTCATTTCCGGAGCCAGCGGCAATGCTACGGGCCGAAATATTCATCAGAAATCCCTTGAGGAAGCCGTGCGCATGTGCAATGCCATTTCTGCTATCACATTGAAAAGCATGAGTGTTGACGATGCCTACGCGATTTATCTCGGGAAAAAATCTTTTTCAATGGATTAAATTCTCAATCAATAAAAAAGGCCACCCTGCCAAAGGGCGGCCTTTTTTATTTTCAAACACCGCTTATTTTTCTTCGAAATACTTCTTCAGAGCCCGCAACGTATCTTCCAAACTGGAGGAAATGACCTTTGTTTGCCCCACAACCGGCATAAAATTCGTGTCACCATTCCATCGGGGAACAATGTGAAAATGGATGTGGTCGTCAATTCCCGCGCCGGCAACCCGGCCAAGATTCATCCCGACATTGAATCCCTGGGGATGAAAGGCTTCTTTAAGCGCACGAATGGACTTTTCAATTAAATCCATCATTTCTAATTTCTCGTCACTCTCCAGCCCTTCAAAATCGGCCAGATGTCGGTAAGGAATCACAAGCAAATGGCCATTGTTGTAGGGAAATTTATTCAGCATCACAAATGCTTTTTCACCGCGAAAGAGAAGAAGATTTTTTCGATCGTTTTCAGGCCGTTCTTTTGGAATGGTGCAAAAAATGCACCCCCTTTCCTTTTCCGCATCTGTATTTTGAATATATTGCAAACGCCACGGAGCCCAAAGATGTTTTATGCCTTCTTCGCTATTTATTTTCATTTTCCTTCTCTTGTTTCGCTGCTTCAATGATTTTTTCCGCAATTTCATGAGGAACTTCTTCGTAGTGGCCGAATTTTCTCCGGTGAATGCCGCGGCCCTGAGTCATGGAGCGCAGCGCCGTCGAATAGCGGTAGAGCTCAGCCAGGGGAACCTTCGCCTGAATAATTTGGAAGAGGCCTTCCGAATCGATGCCCTGAATTTTTCCGCGCCGGCTGGACAAATCTCCCATAACATCACCGAGGTACTCTTCCGGCACCTTGACTTCCAAATCGTAAATGGGCTCCAGGAGAATTGGTTTTGCTTGCAGAAAGGCCTTTTTGAAAGCCATCGAACCCGCAATTTTAAAGGCCATATCGGATGAATCCACCGGGTGAAACGATCCGTCATAAAGTGTTGCTTTAACATCAACCACCGGATAGCCAGCCAGAACCCCTTCGACCATGGCTTCCTGAATTCCCTTATCGACAGCCGGAATGTATTTCCCGGGAACCACGCCACCCACAATGGCATCGACGAATTCGTAACCGTCGCCCCGCCCCTGCGCCTCCAGGCGAATCCACACATCGCCGTACTGACCACGGCCGCCGGATTGCCGCTTGAATTTTCCCTGGACCTCCGCCTTCCCTTTAATGGTTTCGCGATAGGGAATTTTAGGTTCCGTCAGGTCTACCTCCACACCAAATTTATCCTTCAAGCGTTTTACGACAATTGTCAGATGAAGTTCACCCTGCCCCTGAATGATGGTCTGGCGTAATTCCGGATCGAAGGCTGACATAAAAGTAGGGTCTTCCTCATGAATGGTTTGTAATCCCATGCCGATTTTTTCCTCATCGCCTTTTGATTTAGGCTCCACCGCCACTCGAATAACCGGATCCGGGAATTTAATTCCCCGAAGCAAAATGGGATTCTTTTTATCGCAAAGCGTATCGCCGGTATGTGTATTTTTTAATTTAACGACGGAGGCAATATCCCCGGCTGAAACCTGCGATACTTCTTTTCGATTCTTCCCGTTTAATACGTAAATTTGTCCGATTTTCTCAGTGTTTTTTTGATTGGGATTCATAACTTCATCGCCCACATGCATAACCCCCGAGAAAACGCGGAAACAGGAGAATTCACCAACATGAAGCTCAGAGATTATCTTAAATATCAAAGATGCCATCGGTGCATCGGGAGAGGTTTTTCGAACAACCTCTTCACCGGTTTTAACATCCTCGCCCACAATTTCAGGATATTCGGCAGGGGACGGCGCAAAATTAACGATAAAATCCATTAGTTCTTTTACACCCACATTTGCCGTTGCGGCTCCCAGAAGCACGGGAAAAATATTTTTTTCTTTTATTCCCTTCAACAAACCATTTTTAAAATCATCCGCAGAAATTTCTCCCTCTTCAAAATATTTTTCAAGGATTTCGTCATCGCTTTCGGCAACGGCTTCCACTAATTTTTCCCGAAATTCATCAGCCTTTGCTTTCAGATCATCGGGGATTTCGGACTCTGTTACCTTTCCCGAACCATCTGCGGTGTAAGACATTAATTTCATATGAATAATATCAACAAACGAGTGAAAATGCTCACCTTCCTCTACAGGAAATTGAACAGGAACAACCTTTATTCCAAATCGCTGTTGTAACATCGTTAATGTTTTATCAAAATTGGCATTCTCCTTATCCATGCGATTCACGAAAAAGAGCCTTGCAACATCTTCTTCTTTCGCATATTCCAGAACCTGCTCGGTACCGACTTCCACTCCCGAAACCGCATTAATGATAACTACACCGGTTTCCACCACACGCATCGCGCCCTTTACTTCACCCAAAAAATCGGAGTAACCTGGAGTGTCTAAGATGTTGATTTTATGATGTTTCCACTCATAATTCAGAAGAGAGGTGCTGATTGAAATTTTCCGTTCGATTTCATCATCATGATAATCGGAAATTGTGGTGCCTTCTTCAACCTTCCCCAACCGATTGGTTTCGCCAGCGTTAAAAAGCATGGCTTCGGCGAGGGAGGTTTTACCGACACCTCCATGAGAAATCAACCCCACATTTCTGAGCTTGTCCATTGGATATTCTTTCACGATTCACCTCCATCGTTTGAATTGAATTTTCTGTCAAAAACCCATAGAGATTTTATTTGTGATCCTCATTTTTCATATTTTGTTGCTTTGCCACGCTTTAAAAGATGTTTTTGCACACGCCCCAAAGAGTTCTTTGGAAGTGACTGCAAAAAACTCACATATTTCGGGCATTTGTAGCGTGCAATTTGAGACAAGCAATAGTCAATAATTTCATCCGATGATATATTTGCTTCTTTTTTGAGAACAACATATGCCTTTACTTCCTCCCCCTGCACCGGATCGGGGACGCCCACAATCGCAACCTCGGCAATTGCCGGATGATGAAGCAGCAGTTCTTCTATTTCACGCGGATAAACATTAAATCCGCCCTTAATAATCATATCCCGTTTCCGGTCAACAATGTACAGATAACCTTCTTCATCCAGATATCCGATGTCACCGGTGTACAACCAACCATTCTTCATAATTTCTTTCGTTGCCTCGGGACGATTGAGATATCCTTTCATTACATTCGGTCCGCGAACTACAATTTCCCCTTCCTGACCCGGCACCAATTCATTCCCGGCAGAATCAACAATTTTAACGTAAATATCCCGCAATGGAATGCCAACGGAGCCTTCTTTCCGGCCAAACCCTTGCGGATTAAAGGTAACGACGGGAGACGCTTCTGTTAAGCCGTAACCTTCGTGAATCGGAACACCAAATTTTGATTCGAATTCTTCCATAAGAGAAACTTCCAATTTAGCTCCACCTGAAAGAAGTCGACGAATAGAAGATAAATCAGGAATGGGCGCATCATAATCAACCAGCATTTTGAGCATAGTTGGTACGGCTGCGAAAATCGTAACCCGCTCCCGGGAAATCGCCTGAAAAACGCTTTCGGGATTAAATTTTGGGAGCAATACAATTCTTGCACCGGCATAAAAAGCCGCATTCATAGAAACCGTTTGACCGAACGAATGATAGAACGGCAACACACCCAAAAAAATATCTTTTGAGGTAATTTGTCCAATGATAGCTGAAGCATAGGCGTTGGAAGCCAAATTCCCATGCGTTAATATCGCGCCCTTTGGCCTACCCGTTGTACCGGACGTGTAGAGAATGACGGCAGAATCTTCCGATGCAATGGGGCTTTCATCAGGATTGGGGGAATTCCCGGCCAGTAACGCATCCAAATCAACCACTTCTTCGGGAAGATCACTACCCGAAACAATCAGGTGAGAACAAGATTCGATGTCCTCAACCGCCCGGCCCACTTCTTCCAGAGCACCATCCCAAGTGAGAACGGCAGAGCTCTCCGAATCCTCAAGAATATAGCGGATTTCCCGTTCCCGAAACATCGTATTAATGGGAACGACAATGGCGCCAATCCTCAAAATAGCGTAGTAAGTAATCGGGAAAAGGGGAATATTCGGAAGCAGGAGGGCAACACGATCCCCCTTTTGAATTCCCAATTTTTGAAGTCCCGTTGCAAAGCGCAAAATGGAGTTATACAATTCCTTGTAGGTCAGGTGGGACTGCTCATAGGTGAGAGCAATTTTCTCGAAATTATTCAGCGTGGAATGTTCAATTAAAGAATTTAAATCTTTTACTATCGGATATTTGGCCAACATTTTCTTTCTATTTAAGAAATTCATTCCATTCAAGAAATTAAATTATCTATTTATTTTACAAATAATTTACCTTTTAATCAAGATTTTTTTACAGAATAATCGACAGAAATCCCTGGAGGAAACCAATTGCCGGTGATCTGCAGCCACATGGTTTTACACCTAAATCTTCAGCATTTTCCAATTGTCTTGGTTTTGAGCAGGTTCTGACAAATCCACTGGAATCTTCCTGAGTAGTCGGATGGCCTCAGGGGTTACCTTCCAACTGTAGGCCAAAATAGAAACGCCCCGCCAGGCAGCTTTTCGCAAAAGTCGTCCGAATTCCGGATCAATTGAATCCGCAGGCCTAAGGCATTCGACATCTTCCCTTTGAATTACAAAAAGAATCGCAGCCGGTTCGCGGCGCTTGCAAAGCTCCGTCAACTCCCGCACGTGCTTCTGTCCATGGGTGGTTACGGCATCCGGGAACCGGGCAATGCCCTTTGAAACCAGCGTCACATTTTTCAGTTCCACCCACAACGTCCCGTGAGTGCCTGCGAAATGCAAATCCAATCGGCTGTTTCCGCAGGTAACCTCTCTTCGCAACGACTGATAGGATGAAAACTCAGGAATTTGCCCCAATTGAAAGCTCTCCGTTACCAAACGCGTGGGATAATTTGTGTTAATTCCCACCCAGACCCCCTCGGATTTCACCATCTCCCAGGTGTACTTCAATTCTCGCTTTGGATTGGCACTTACGGAAAGACGAAACGAATTTCCTGCAATTACTTGTATGCCATTAGCAGCCGGACATATTTTCTAAAATGATATTTTTCTCTGAATTCCCGAAAACCGAATCCCTTCAGAAAACCCTTTATGTCCATTTCAACAAATTCCAAAGCCAGCGGACACTCTCCATGCACAAACGCCTGTCGCAGTGGAAAGAACATATCCTGTACATGAAACTCATTGTAATCCAGAATAACAAATCGGCCTCCCGGTTTCAGGGCGCGGTAGGCATTTTTAGCGATAATTTCTTTATCGTAATTTTCAAATCCGTGAAGCACAAATGACATAAAAACCACGTCAAATTCATTTTCGTAGGGCAAGGGTTCTTCAATTCGTTTAAAATCGAAGGAAATATTGGAATGTGGAGCGCATTTTTCTCTGGCCTGGGCAATCATTTCCTCTGAAATGTCCAAACCTAAAATGTGACCACCGTCTCCCACGTGCGAGAGCATTAAGCAATCATTTCTCCCCGTTCCGCACCCGAAATCCAGCACCGATTCTCCCAATTGCAATTCCATGCCTGCAATCGCATTCCGAATAAACCGGGGGTACATTCCTATGGTTAACAAATTCATAAAAAAATCGTAATGCCTGGCTTCAAGCCCTTTTACCTCTACTTTTGTTCTTGGGGAACCCATGTTACCTCTCACTCGTCTTTACTGTTCTCACTGCCAGTTTCGTCATCTGGTTTTTTCTGCAAAAATAAATGAATCTTTAAGCTAAAAAAATTACTAAATCTTCCGATAAATATCAAGCCTAAATTTTTGCCGCCCTCAAAATAAAAAATTAGACAAAAAAACCTAATCAGTCATTATTTTTTGCAAAAAAATTCTTGACATTTTGCAAATTATGCTTATATTATAATATTGTAAAACAAAGGGTTCAGTCCATGCGAAAAATTTTTATTGTTTTCATCTCACTTTTCGTAGTTACGGGTTTCATTTTCGCCGATGCCGTTATTATAGAGTTTCACGCGTCTCCCGGTTTCAATCAGGTAAAGCTCACATGGCGGGTTTCGCAGGAAACAAATGTGAAGGGATATCTTGTAGAGAGAAGAACAGGCAGTCAACCCTACACGACTCTGGAATTCGTAAAAGCCACATCCGCATTTGCAAGTCCGGCCAATCCGAAAACCTACACTTTTGTAGATCGCTCGATTTTTAAGCCAACGGGAAAGACTTTTTATTACAGAATCGGGATCCGAGAAACCGACCGCGAGGGAGTGGTTTCTTATTCAACAGAAGTGACCGTCAGTCCGCAAATTTCCGGCGTACACCACACATGGGGAAGCATTAAGGCTATGTTTCGGTAAGGCTTCAATCCCCGAATTTCACCCAAACACAAAAATCTCACCGCAGCGGCACAAAGACGCAATGGATTTTTTATTGTACGAATCTCGAAATTACACATTTTTTGATGAACCGTCCTCAACTATTTTGTGCATTAAAGATTACAATTTGCTCCTTCCTCATTTTCGGCTCGCCGCCTGCCTCTGAATCTGCTGTTCCTCAAACTGCAATTTGTAAAGGCGGTAGTAAATACCATGATTGGCAAGCAGCTCCTGGTGGGTGCCGGACTCCCGTATCTCCCCCTTGTGCATCACCAATATTTTGTCCGCATGTTGGA
>CAZIYL010000032.1:0-15914 GCA_964543425.1 uncultured Deferribacteres bacterium | reverse complement strand
TATTTTGCAGAACTTAAAAAATGTTGATTTTTTGAGTGAATTTATTATTTTTATTACCAGTTATTTTTGATAGTTAAAATAGTATCACAACCTCCATAAGGAGTGATTGAAGTCCCAATAATAAATGACATTCTTGTAAGTCACGTTTGTGGCTACTCATTCCGAAAAATGGGTTTCAAAATTAGGGATGGAAAAAATCACAAAAAAGTTTTATATAGAAACCTACGGATGCCAGATGAATAAATACGATTCGGAAATTGTGGCTGGTATTCTTGGGAAAGAAGGCTATTCGCAGGTTTTTCGTCCTGAGGAGGCAGATATTTTATTGATCAATACCTGCTCGGTTAGGGAACACGCTGAAAAGCGGGCATTGGGCAGAGCTGACAATTTGATCGTTTTTAAGCGAAAGAATCCGGGAGCCAAAATTGGTGTTCTGGGCTGCATGGTTCAAAATCTTGGGGAAGAAATTCTTAAAAAGCATCCTGCCGTTGATTTTGTTGTGGCCCCCGATTCTTATCGCCACTTGCCGGAAATTCTCGGAAATCATGTGAATGCCCCGGAAAGCGATTTTTCCGTCCGGGCATTTCTGGACGAAAGTGGATCGGAAGAAACCTATGACGATGTCTATCCGTCCCGGATAAAAGGCTTAAGTGCCTGGATTGCCGTGATGCGCGGATGCAATAACTTTTGTGCCTATTGCATTGTTCCCTACGTTCGGGGACAGGAACGAAGCCGCCCGGCAAAGCATGTGGCGGAAGAAGTGAAAAGATTGGTTGGCGAGGGGTTTGTCGAAGTCACGCTGCTGGGGCAGAATGTCAATTCCTACAATGACGGCGCACATGATTTTCCGGATTTGCTAAAGTTGGTTGCAGATGTTGAAGGCATTCGGCGGGTTCGCTTTGCCACATCGCACCCGAAAGATTTATCAGAAAAACTGGTTCGCACGATTGCAGAAAATCCAAAGATTTGTAATCACATTCATTTGCCCGTTCAATCCGGATCAACGAAAATACTTCAGGCAATGAATCGGGTGTACACGCGGGAGGATTATTTAAAACAAGTCGATTTAATTCGCCGGTATTTGCCGGATGTGGGGCTAACCACAGACATCATTGTGGGGTTTCCGGGGGAGACAGAAGATGATTTTGAACAAACCAAATCGCTTCTTCAAATGGTCGAATATGACGGCGCGTTTATTTTTAAGTATTCGCCGCGCCCGCACACGCCGGCAGCAAAGATGAAAGAAACGCTCTCGGAGGAGGAGAAAATATCGAGACTGCAGGAGCTGAATCTAATTCAAAAGGAAATTACCCAAAAACGGAATAGACGCCACATCGGGGAAATTGCTGAAATTTTGGTTGAAGGCCCCAGTAAAAAATCACTAAAGGATGCCATGGGGCGTCTGGAAAACAATAAAATTGTGATTATCCCCAATAGTCGTTTAACTTCGGGCACGTTTAAGACCATCCGAATTGTGGACACCAAGGGAGTGACACTTTTCGGAGAGGTGGTGTAATTTGGCACGGGTATTTTCTGTAATATCAAGAATAAACAAGGAGAATGTTCATGTGGCTCATTAAATGGATTGTCGGCATTTTTTTGGTACTTGCAATTCTTGGATTTGCTTTGCAAAATCAGCATCAGGTTGTACAAGTGTACGTTGCAAATTGGGTTTCTCCGGAAGTTCCTCTCTATTTTGTTATTTATATTGCATTTGCTCTGGGTATGATTACCTCCATTCTTTTTGCTCTGGTCAAGATATTTCAATTAAACTCGGAAAATCGGAAAGTCAAAAAAGAACGAAATGAATTAGTGGAAGAATTGAGCAAACTGCGGAATTTGTCGATTGATGAAGAAACACCTGCGCTCCCCAATTCAACTTCGGAAACACCAAATGTTTCAAAGGAATCTTAGGCCATGACAACTGAAATCTGGTATTTGGTGATTTTTGCGGCGATTGTTTTTATTTTATTGCTGATTTACATTCTTTTTCGTGCCAAATCCTCTGCCGCAAAAAAGCGTCCTGTGATTGATCCTTACGTGCAGGGATTAAATGCACTTGTGGAAGGTGATCTGGATCGGGCCTCACAATATTTCAGACAAAGCGCACAAAAAGATAGTGAAAATATCGACGCTTATCTGAAATTGGGAGATATTTTTCGGAAACAAGGGCAGCCCGATCGCGCTACAAAAATTCACAGAGGATTGTTGGTCAGGCGGAATCTCAATCCTGCAATCCGGCTGCAGATTTTACGAAGTCTCGTTCAGGATTACAAAGCATCCCACATATTTGACAACGCCCTGGCCACGCTTGATGAAATATTAACACTTTTTCCAAAGGACGAGTGGGCGCTTTCGTACAAGGTTCAAATTTATGAAGAGATGGGAGAGTGGGACAAAGCATTCCGTACTCTGAATGTTTTGGCAAAGGCAAAGCGAGCTTCGGGCGAGGTTTCCCAAAAATTGGCACTTTATCGCGTGGAAGAAGCCAAACAGCTTTTTTCGCAGGGACATGAAAAATCAGGGCGTATTAAATTGAGAGAAGCCTTGAAGATTAACAATCAGTGCATGCCCGGCTATCTTTATCTTGGGGATTCTTACATGCGCGAAAATCGCGCCGACGATGCCCTGAAAGTGTGGGAAAATTTTGTGGAAACGGTTCCGGAATACTCGCATCTGGTTTTTGGCCGCTTGCGGGAACTGCTTTTCAGAATGGGGAAATTCAGTGAAATTGAATCCATTTTGACAGAATTACTTCACAAAAATCCTAAAAATTACAATATTTATTTTGCGCTGATTCACCTTTATGAAAACAAAGGCCAATACCTTGAGGCTATTAATTTGTGCGATCAAATTCTGGAAATTAAGCCGAATGATACGGATGCAGGTTTGCTCAAAATAAGGCTTTTGGCACGCATAAAGGATTTTCAGAAATTAGGGGCGGAGGTCATGACTTTTACCGAAAAGATTATTCACCCCAAAGAGGAGTACGTTTGTTCCGATTGCGGATACCGTTCCGGCGAACCACTCTGGCATTGTCCGAAATGCGGCGGTTGGAACACATTTAATCTAAAATGGAAACAGTAGGCGCTCCGAATTTGTTTGCAATTTTCACAAATGCCCGGGAAAGTAAAATAGTTTGATGTTTCTGTTCGAATGTGTCGGCCTGTAAAATTCGTGAATTTTGGCCACCGATTCTCTAAAAAACGAAGACTATTTTGATTAGGATACTTCGCAATTTTAATGTAAGTAGGTTTTTTTAATGAAAAAAGTGGTTCAAATAGCAATTCTTCTGTTTCTTTTTGGATTCGGTTCTTCTGCCTCTCTTTTTGCCCAGAAGGAAATTATGGTCTATCTAAAGGCAGGAGATTTTGTCTCTCTGAAAAAAGATTTGCCGCGGCTCCAGAAAAAATACCCCAACAGTTCACTTATTCCCTATTTGAACGCTATTTTAATTAGCAACGGGAAACGTGCCCTCCAGTCGTTTGAAAATCTTCGCAAAAAATACAGAAACGAAAAATGGCTGCCTGCCGTTCTGATGAGAATTGCCCAATACCACTATGTTCAGGGATATTACATCTCTGCCAAAGATGAGTTCAAGCAAGTGTCCAAAAAATATCCGGATTCTTCAATTGCCCCAGGGGCATTGTACCACGTGGCTCTTTGCTGGATGGCGATGGCTTCCTCGGATTCTGCCAAAGCTGTTCTGGAAAGGGTGGTTGAAAAATACTACGGAACCAAAATTGCCGAGCTTGCCTCAAGGGATTTGAGAGAAATTTCGGGAGTGCAAAACCAGCCTGAACAAATCCCCACATCACAGGCAACGTTTTTTACCGTCCAAACCGGCGCATTTTCATCAAAAGATAACGCTTTGCTCCAATTACAATTTTTTGATCAAAAGAAAATTCACGGAGTTCTTTCGCAGAAAAAGGTCAATGGAAAAACGCTTTACCTGGTTTGGATTGGAAAATTTAACACGCAAAAGGAAGCAACAGACTACGGGAAAAAATTGAAAAATAAATTCAAGGTTTCGTACAGAATCGTCGAACAACCCTGATTGTTGGTTTTTTATTCCCAAACATCTACAATAAAACAAAGCAAAAGAACCATCTGGTGACTGTTTTGGAAATTGCATTATTTAAATTTTGGATTTGTTTCATATTTCGATAGTCGGGATTGGCATTTACGTTGACTCAAGATCGTCCGATGCTGTCTTTTCAAAAAATACGTACCAGAATTTACGAAACAGGCTACCGAGCCATTGCGCAGTTCCGCTCCGGAATTAAGGCGCCCAAGATTTTTCCAACTGGTGTTTTACCCGCTTTCGAAAAAAGAAGAATTTTACCTTTAGGTAAGTCACTCGAAGCTTTAAAATAAGATTGGTCATTTTTCCTCCTCATCGAATTCCCATTCGTTTGCCCAATGTGTACGGTCGGTAAACGATTTTTTTATTTTTGGCTTTTGGATTTTTATCCCGTTCGGTATCATTCTGATCCGATGGGCTCCTGTCTTTCTTAATTGGCTTTCGTTTTCCCATGATGCTCTCCCGTGTTCGAATATTCAAACCGCAACAATAATGCCAAAATTATTCTTAAAGATTTCAAAATAGCGCGCTTGTAAAAACAATAAATTAGCCGACAAATGTGGATTTAGCTCACTTATTATCATCGGCAAATGTTGTAAAAAAATGAATCGCGTGAATAAAAACTGTCCGATTAATGAGACAACTGTTTTCGTTCCGGCCATTTTGTTTTCCACAGGGATAAGACTTTTGCATAAAAAAGATTTATTTAAAGCGCCAAAAGAAACAAGCGATTTAATAAAATACGCAAAACCGGCCGATAATTGTAAAACAGCAGTGAAGAATTATCTTTTCCGATCGGTTTTTTTATTTTGAAAATTTCCCTTGCATTTTAGATTCTAATTTTATATTTTAATTCAAATTTTGGCGATTATCCATTTAAGGAAAATAAATAATGAAGAAAAGTAGTCTGTACGGAATTTCCATCTCGTTGTTTTTCCTATTTCTTCTGATCGGTTGTGCTGGAACGCAGAAAAATGCACCTTTGAAAGAAAGTGCGATTCAGAAAAAGGAACAGAGCAAGGCGCTCAAATTTTTGGAAAACAATCCAAATGATCCGTTAGCCTATTTTAAGTTAGCGAAGTTGTCCTATCAGAAGGAAGATTATTCCAAAGCGCTCATCTATTTGGATTCAACTCTCAATAAAAATCCGGATTACAAACCGGGACAATTGCTGAAGGGAAAAACTCTTTGTCAATTGGAAGATTACAAGCAGGCCTGTTCAGAATTTATTCATTTGCTGGAGCAAGATTCCGAGGGACTGTACGTTCGGGAAGTGGGTGGAACGGTGGGTGTTCTGTATAAAATCTCTCAATTGACGCAGGGCAATTTTAATGATGCCAATCCGCATTTTTTGCCCGATGGGAGCCAGGTGCTTTTTCAATCGGATCGAAATGGCAATTGGGATATTTTTTCAATGAACCCAATGGGCGGAAATATTACAGGCGTGGTTGTCGATTCAATGGACCAAGAATTTCCTGTTCCAACAGCGACCGGAGATTGGGTGTATTACACACAAAATCAAGCGGTGGAGACAAAATTTCGGGATATCTATCGTGTGCAGCTTTCTTCAAAGAAAAAGGAAATCGTTGTAAGCGGATTGTCGGATGATTGGTATCCGGCACCTAATGGTCAGGAATTGTTTTTTGTGTCAAACCGCCTTTCCCCCGAAGAGGATTCTTTGACGTCTATTTTCAAACAAACAATTGGAAAAAATGAACCGCCTGCGCCTCTTTTCTCGAATGGCGTTTACGCCGCTCCGTTCGCAGATAAAAAAGACGAAACGCTGCTGTTTACGAAAAAGGAAAACGGATATTTTCATCTTTTTGAGAGCAATCTTTCAGGCAAGCATCTCAAGGCTCTCGGTACGGAATCCCTTAGTTATGGAAACCCGTATTTATCGCCCGATGGCAAAAGGGTGGTATTTTTCAGTAACCTGCATAAGAACTACGACATCTATTTAAAAAATCTTCAGACGGGAGTTATCTCACGCCTTACTCATTTTAAGGGATATGACATGAATCCAGTATTTTCTCCGGACGGTTCCAAAATTTTGTTCCATTCAAATCGGGACGGCCATTTTCACATCTATGAAATCAATCTGAATCTTCCTGTTTCCCGCGGTGAACTGTTGGATCAATTGAGGCGGTTCTCGACAACATTGGAATAAGCGGCGCCGCGAGTGTCTCAGCAACACCCCTAATGTATTCCAAATGAAAAAATGAACAATGGTGAACTCCATCTAATAGGATTACAACATCTTGAAGATAAAGAGGATAAAGTGAAGGCTCTGTTGGTTTTAGAAGATTCAATGGTTTTTGAAGGAAATTCATTCGGTGCTTCAGGGGAAGCAATCGGGGAAGTGGTTTTCAATACCGGAATGGTTGGCTATCAGGAAATTTTAACCGATCCCTCTTACAAGGGACAACTGGTAACCATGACGTATCCACACATTGGAAATACCGGAGTGAACTCTGAAGATCACGAATCCTTTCGCCCGTGGCTGGAGGGATTTATTGTTCATGAATATTCCAAATCCGTTAGTAGCTGGCGTTCGGAAGAAGACCTGGATTCTTTTCTGAAACGCTGGAATGTAGTGGGAATTGAAGGCATCGACACCCGCCAGCTCACGCGGCACATTCGGGACAAAGGTGCCATGCGGGGGATTATTTCCACCCGTTCGTCGGACGTTTCTTCATTGTTCCGGCGGGTTCGGCAGGCTCCGGAAATGCTTGGCCGCGATCTGGTGCAGCATGTAACGTGTAAAAAGCCGTATCGGTTTGAACCCAATTCCGAAGAATACGAGATTCAAGAATTCTTGCAAAAGCCGTCCAATGATGATTGGCTTAATCTGGTCGTTGTGGATTTCGGGGTCAAATGGAATATTTTACGGAATCTGTATTATCGGGGATTTCAAGTGACGGTTATTCCGGCGTTTACGGCTGTTGAAGAAATCCTTGACCGAAATCCTGACGGCGTGTTTTTGTCAAACGGGCCCGGCGATCCGGCAGCCGTGACCTACGGAATTCAAATTGCCAAAAGTCTGTTTGGAAAAAAGCCGCTGATGGGAATTTGCTTGGGACATCAGATTATTTCGCTGGCGCTGGGCGCACGTACCTACAAAATGAAATTCGGGCATCACGGCATTAATCATCCGGTTAAAAATCTGGAAACAGGCACCGTGGAAATCACTTCTCAAAACCACGGGTTTGCTGTTGACCCCAAGAGCTTTCAAAAAGGGGCGGTGGACGTGACCCACGTGAGTCTAAACGATGGAACGCTGGAGGGATTTCGTCACAGGGAGCTCCCCATTTGTGCGATTCAGTACCACCCGGAAGCAGGCCCCGGGCCGCACGATTCACGCTATTTGTTCAGTGATTTTCGAAAGATGATTCTTGAATCGCGGGTGTAGGCGTAATTTGAATTCTCTTGAAAAACAAGAGTTTAAACGACAGAGAGCTCAAAGAAAGCAGAGAGAACGCAAAAATAAACAGGGAGTTAGCGATCTTTGCGGTTTCTGCAAATGTGCCTGTTTATCCCTTTTTTCAACAGAATCTAATTGAGTAGTCGGCGTTAATACAAAAACAAAAACTGAATTTTACCGGCATTTTTCCTGGGAGGAAGTGTTTTGCCAAAACGTACGGACATTCATAAAATTCTCATTATCGGGTCGGGTCCCATCATCATCGGTCAGGCTTGCGAATTCGATTATTCGGGAACACAGGCGGTAAAGGCCCTGAAAGAAGAGGGCTACGAGGTTGTTTTGGTCAACAGCAATCCCGCCACCATTATGACCGATCCCGAGCTGGCCCACCGAACCTACATTGAACCCATCACTCCCAAATTTGTGCGAAAAATAATTGAGCGCGAGCGCCCCGATGCATTGCTTCCCACAATGGGAGGCCAAACGGGGCTGAACGTAGCCGTGGCTCTCGCAGAGAATGGCACGCTGGACTCCTACGGCGTAGAGCTGATCGGAGCCAAGCTGGAGGCCATCCATCGTGCGGAAGATCGGGAGCTGTTCAAAAATACCATTGAGTCAATTGGCCTGGAAATGCCTCTCGGCGGGTTTGCCCATTCCAAGGGAAAAGCCTTTGAAATTGCCAAAAATTTGGATTTTCCGATCATTATTCGTCCTTCTTTCACATTGGGCGGAACCGGGGGGAGCATTGTTTACAATCGAATCGAATTCGAGAAACAGATTGAATGGGGGCTGCAAAATAGTCCGATTCAGGAAATCCTTGTTGAAGAATCTATTATTGGCTGGAAAGAATACGAGCTGGAAGTGATGCGCGACCTGAAGGACAATGTGGTCATTATTTGTTCCATCGAAAATTTTGATCCGATGGGGATTCACACCGGTGACAGCATTACGGTGGCGCCGGCGCAGACCCTCACCGATCGGGAATACCAGAAGCTGCGTGACGCCTCCATCAAAATTATCCGCGCCGTGGGCGTGGAAACCGGGGGATCAAACATTCAATTTGGAATGGATCCCCGGACAGGCCGCCTTCTGGTGATTGAAATGAATCCCCGGGTGTCCCGCAGCTCGGCTCTTGCTTCCAAAGCAACCGGTTTCCCCATTGCAAAAATTGCTGCTAAATTGGCCGTTGGACTTACTCTGGATGAAATTCCCAACGACATCACCAAAAAAACGCCTGCCGCATTTGAGCCCACTCTTGATTACGTGGTGGTAAAACTGCCTCGCTGGGATTTCGAGAAATTCCCCACGGCGAATGCCAAATTGGGGACTCAAATGAAATCGGTGGGTGAAGCAATGTCCATTGGCCGAACCTTTAAAGAGGCGCTCGGAAAGGCTGTGCAATCCCTGGACATCGGTCGGTTTGGGTTGGGGCTGGACAATTCCACGGATGAGGTTCAGATTCGGAAATTTCGCCAAAGCAGCTTTCGGAAAAAGCTGGTAGATCGCTTGAAATATCCCGACCCTTGGCGTTTGTTTTATTTGCGTGAGGCCCTGTTGGGTAATATTTCCATTGAAGAGATTTACCGGATTACCGGAATTGATCCCTGGTTTTTGCACCAGTTTAAGGAAATTGTCGATCTTGAACCGGAAATTCTTAAAGCCAAAGCCCAAGCAAATGAGATTTCAGCGGATTCAATGCGCCGCTTTAAGAATATGGGCTATTCGGATGTTCAATTGGCCTTCTCCTGGGAAATGACTGAAGAGGCAGTTCGCACCATCAGAAAAAGATTGGGGGTTGTGGCGGCTTTTAAATCTGTGGACACTTGTGCGGCCGAATTTGAAGCGGAAACTCCCTATTTTTATTCCACGTTTGATCGTGAAAATGAGGCGGTTCGTTCCGATAGACCCAAAATCATGATTTTGGGATCCGGGCCCAATCGAATCGGGCAGGGAATTGAATTTGACTATTGTTCCGTTCACGCGGTATTTTCGCTTCAGGAAGAAGGCTACGAAACCATCATGGTGAATTGCAATCCCGAAACGGTGAGTACGGATTACGATACGGCCGACAGGCTCTATTTTGAACCCATTACCTACGAAAAAATAATGGACATTATTGAAATCGAGCGTCCGGATGGGGTGATTGTGCAGTTTGGCGGTCAGGCTCCGCTCAATCTTGCTCTGCGCCTTGAAAAAGCAGGTGTTGAAATTTTGGGAACCTCTCCACGAAATATCGATTTGGCGGAAGACCGGGAGAAATTCGGAACATTTCTGAAATCTCTCGGTTTGCGTCAGCCGGAGAACGGATTTGCCTACTCTGCCGATGAGGCCATGGAAATTGCCCAAAGAATCGGATTCCCGATTTTGATTCGCCCCTCCTATGTTTTGGGAGGTCGAGCGATGGAAATTGTTTACGATGAAGACTCTCTCCGGTCGTACATGGAACGTGCTATTGACGTATCGGAAGAGCACCCGGTGCTGATCGATCAATTTTTGGAAGATGCCTTTGAAGGAGATGTGGAGGCCATTTCTGACGGAACGGATGTTATTGTGGCCGGAGTGATGCAGCACATCGAGGAGGCAGGCATTCATTCGGGAGACAGCTCATGCGTCATGCCGCCATTTATGATTACCCCGGAACAGATAGAAAGTATCAAGGAACAAACCCGAAAAATAGCGAAGGCGTTGGAAGTGGTGGGGCTGCTGAACTTGCAATTTGCCATAAAAGACGGCATTATTTACATTCTCGAAGTAAACCCCCGGGCATCCCGAACCGTGCCGTTTGTGAGCAAGGCCAAGGGAATTCCCCTGGCAAAAATTGCGTCAAAGTTGATGGTTGGAAAATCACTCAAAGAACTGGGAATTACCAGCGATCCGGTTATTCATTACAATGCGGTAAAATCGGTTGTTTTCCCATTTCAGAAATTTCCGGGAACCAGTACTTATTTGGGGCCGGAAATGAAATCCACCGGCGAAGTTATGGGATTGGGTGAGAATTTCGGACTCGCTTTTGCCAAGGCGCACTTGTCAACGGGACTCAATTTGCCTCTTGAAGGAACTGTATTTGTGAGTGTCAACGATAACGACAAAGTGAAAGTCATTCCCATTGTAAAAGAATTGTCAAAATTGGGTTTTCATCTGATGGCCACGCGTGGAACAGCCGCCGCTCTGGAAAATGCCGGCCTGAAAGTGAAAATGATTTTTAAGGTGAATGAAGGAAGACCCAATGTGGTGGATCACGTGATTAACGGTGACATTCAAATGATGATTAACACCCCTCTCGGAAAGGCGTCGCGCTACGACGAATATTCCATGAACCGCATTGCCATCGATCGGAATATCCCCAATTTTACAACGCTCTCTGCCGCAACGGCAGCCGTCGAAGCCGTAAAGGCACTTCGTGTCAATGATTTGCAGGTTAAAAGTCTTCAGGAGTACCACCGAACTGTTGTGCTAAAAGGGTAAAGCAGATATTTTGAGTGAGCAAAAAGGCCAGTAATGTTGAGTTTTTCGTCACCATAATGAATTATGATGAAAAGCCTGATTAATTCACCCCGGATTCGGAAAACTCCCGGTTCGGATCAAAATCGGGTCATTAGAGTTCTTATTCCGGTCATTAGACCCGTGGTGAACCGCGGGTCTAATATTAGGAAGGATGCTGAAGCACCCTGTTTTGCCAGTGCCGTTTACGGCAGGACAGTAGCTCGAAAAAAGCAGGCATTTCCATCGACACTGACAATTTTTTTATCCGCGATATTTGCAAGACTCGGCAGAATTTACCGCTTCAAACTGTTCGATTTTTTACCAGACTGGCAGAAATACGGCAATTCTTTCCCACGTGGCCAAATTTACCTACTTTTCTAATTCCTTGTTTTTTTTAGAGGGAAGAATCCCTCTAAAATAAGTCCAGAATGTTTTTGAAAATGCAAAAACCCCTTAAATTGCAACATCCATATAAACAATGAGATAAAATTTTCAAAAATATCGGTATAATATTTGCGAAATAATACGAAGGCTACAATAGAGAAAGGTGTCCATTTATGATTTATGATTTATTAGAGCGCCTGAATTTGAAACAGAAGCGGGACGGAATTTACATGACCGTTTCTCCTGATTTGAAGGGACGCATTCAATTTGAAGATGTGCGGCGGGCTCTGGTGCGGCGGGGGGTCATCAACGCAAATTTGGATGTGATTCACCGTGTTGTTGCAAGAGCCGACGGCGTTCCTACAAAAGTGGGCGATTATTTTGAACGCTACAATCGTATTAAAGATAAATACATTCACATTCGTATCGATGACAATCAGTTAACCGCGTATATTTCCATTCGCTTTCCGAAAGAGGAACCCTTTCGCATTACGTCATTTGATATTCATTTTAAATTGATGGAAGTGAATATTCGATATGGAACTCATGACCAGTTGGTTGATAAAATTGTAAAAGAACAAAAGAATGTCATTAATCTCCCCATTGCGGAGGGGAAGCCGCCTATTCACGGCAAGAATGCGGAAATCGTGTACAAAATCGATACAAACATTAGCCGCAGACCATTGCTGTTGGAAAATGGAAAAGTGGATTTTCACCGGCTTAATCTTATTAAGATTGTGAAAAAGGATCAACATCTGGCCGAGAAAATTCCATTGACAAAGGGTACGCCGGGCATTTCTGTTTTTGGAACAACGCTTAAAGCTGTACCGGGCAAAGACAAGCCGTTGCCGAGAGGACTGAATACCTACATTTCTGATGACGGACTTAACCTCTATGCAAAAATCGGTGGACATATTTTTTTCCTTCAGAATTTATTAAATATTGAAAATGTTTTTATTGTTCGTCGAAATGTGGATTTTTCCACAGGCGATATCACTTACACGGGTGACGTCCTTATTTTTGGCGATGTGAAAACCGGCTTTAAAGTGGCTACCGACGGGAATATTCGAATACGCGGGCATGTAGACGGGGCAGAAGTGATCTCGCAAAAGGGAAAGATTGAAGTCGATGGGGGGGTTTTTGGAAAAGGCAAGGCTAAATTGTACGCTCGCAATTTTATTCAGGCCGAATTTGTTCAAGAAGCCTCCCTGCGCAGCGGCGGGGATATCGAGGTGAATCGCTACATTATCAACAGTCAGGTGAGTGCAAAAGGAGAAATCCGGGTTCCAAAGGGGAACATTATCGGCGGAAATATTGTCAGTGCCTCTTCCATTGTGGCGCGGGAAATTGGATCGCCCAACAGTCTTCCAACCGAAGTTCGAATCGGCAATGACATTGATCCCCATGTCCTTGTAGAAATTTTGGCTGCCAGGGAAGAAGAGAAAAAAATCCAAAAAATAATTGGTGTCCATCAGAAAAAGGTCGATTTTCTGAATATGTTGGAAAAACGGCTTACAAAATTAACGCCGGAAAAGGCACTGGAATTGGAAGACTTGCTGAAAAAAATCCGCCAGCTTAATCTGGACATTGACGCTCTCAAAGAAAAGACAAAAGCTCTGCTTGGCGAAAATGCTGATATTGTGTTGGAGGAGCCGTATATCGAGGCCAGACATCAGGTGTTCCCTGGGGTAATTATTGGAATTAATGATTTTGAACAAAAAATTCAAAAACCGGTGCATCGGGTGACTTTCAGAGTAGATGAAAGTGGAATCCGGGCAGATAATTTAATTTGAGGCAAAAATGGAAAAAACAATCATTCCACGCGAAATTGGATCTGCGGATCCTGCCCAAATCAATAATTTGATTCAGGTCTTTGAATATTTCAATAAGGCAACGGACGAATTCAAGGGCGCTTACCACAAATTGGAGAAGCGAGTAGCCGAGCTTAATTTGGAATTAAATCAAAAAAATAAGGATTTGTTAGACAGTTTGAAACAAGTAAATCATCTGAAAAATTACCAGTCGAGTATTTTGGAAGAAATGAATGCCGGTGTCATTTGCACCGATGCCGGGGGAAAAATCACCATTTTTAATCGTTCTGCGGAAGAAATTACGGGAATCCAATCGAGTGAAGCGATTGGAAAATTCTACAGGGAAATATTCGGTCCCGATGTTCCGTCCGAGAAAACGCCTGTGGCCGTTCTGGAATCGAAAAAGAATATTCACAACAGTGAAAAAGAAATCTCGAACCGGGCAGGGGATCGCATCCCCATAAAATTCAACATTTCTCTCGTTACGGGAGACAGGTCTGAAATTTTGGGTGCTGTTGAGGTGTTTGAAGACCTGACGGAGATTCACCGGCTGCAAAGGGAAATTCAACATGCGAGAACCATGTCGGCGCTGGGAGAAATGGCTGCCAACGTCACGCACGAAATCCGAAATCCACTCGGAGCTATCGGGGGATTTGCAGCACTTCTTGAAAGAGACATTGCGCCGGAAGACCCAAGGCAGCGGCTGGTGAAAAAAATAATTGAGGGGGTGGGCCGCTTGGATAAGATTATTGGGAATCTGCTTTTTGTCAGTCGCGATGTTCAGGCGCAATATCGAAACGTGCCGGTAAAATGGGTCATAAATGATGTGCTTGAGTTTCTTGTTTCCGAGATCAAACAAACGGAGTCAGCCGTTAAAATAGAAACAAAGTTTCCCAAGAAGAAACTGCAGGCCGAATTGGATCCTCAACTGTTTCAGCAGATGTTAATTCATTTGCTAAAAAATGCTATTCAGGCCATGCCGGAAGGGGGAACCATCAGGCTTCACCTTCAAAAGACTCACCGCAATTCGTTTCGAATCATTGTTTCCGATTCGGGCGAAGGAATGCCTGAAGAAATTAAGGAAAGGCTCTATTTCCCATTTGCTTCAGCCCGATCAAAAGGTGCCGGGTTGGGACTGGCGATTGTTCGCAAGATTGTTGATCTTCACAATGGTTCCATTCATTTTCAAAGTTCCCCCGGGGAAGGAACAACAGTTGTGCTGGAATTCCCTGTTGATCGGTAGATGTTTCCGGCTTTCAAGTGGAAAATAAAAAAACGATTTTTAAGTAAAGAAGGTAGGAGTAGATGAAGAAAAAAATTTTGATTGTTGATGATGAACCGCTGATGCAGGAATTTTTAATGGAAGCATTGGAGAGACACCGTCCTTATGAAGTAGACCTGGCTGAAAATGGAAACGAAGCCCTGAAGAAGGTCGGTAATGATTCATTTCAATTGATCATTTCGGATATTCGTATGCCGGACATTAGTGGAATGGATTTGTTGGGCAAAATCAAGGAAATTGATTCCAACTGTGGGGTTATTCTCATTACTGCCTACGGAACCGTGCAAATGGCAGTTCAGGCGATGAAACAGGGGGCGTTTGATTTCATTACCAAGCCTTTGAACGTTGATCAAATTGAAATGGTCGTAGATAAATATTTTAAATTCAAAGACCTACAGACGGAAAACTCCTACTTGAAAGATGAAATTAATCGACAATACGGTTTTGCAAATATTATTGGCAAAAGTAACGGAATAAAGCGCGTTTTCGAAATTGTGGAAATGGTTGCTCAAAGCAAGGCCACGGTTCTAATACACGGGCCCAGTGGAACCGGCAAGGAACTTATTGCCAAAGCGATTCACTACAACAGCGGCCGCCGGGACAAACCGTTTGTCAAGACGAACTGTGCGGCTTTACCGGATGGATTGATCGAAAGTGAATTATTCGGACACGAAAAGGGGGCCTTTACGGGAGCCATTCGCTCTGCAAAAGGGCGATTCGAATTGGCCGACGGCGGGACACTTCTCCTGGACGAAATCAGTGAAATGAGTCTTCCCTTGCAGGCGAAACTCCTGCGTGTTCTCCAGGAAAAGGAATTCGAAAAGATTGGCAATCCGGAGACCTTTCGAGTAGATGTCCGCGTAATTGCTACAACCAATCGCGATCTCAAAGAAGAAATCCGGAAAGGAACTTTCAGAGAGGATTTGTACTACCGGCTAAATGTTGTTCCGATTGAATTGCCGCCTCTGCGGGAGCGCAAGGATGATATTCCCTTGCTTATTGAATATTTTATTCAAAAGTATTCCAGGGACAACAATAAGGAAATTTCAGGCATTGACAAAGATGCCCTGAAACTATTAATGAAATACAATTGGCCCGGAAATGTGAGGGAGCTGGAAAACACAATTGAACGCGCCGTTGTCATTTCGAAAGAGCCTGTTTTGAGCATGCAGCATTTCCTGACATTTAATGCTTTTGAAGAAGACTGGCAGGGAGAAAACAGCACCTGGCAGGGGAATACCAAGAATTTGAAAGAAATCGAGCGCCAGAAGATTCTGGAGGTTCTGCGCGAAACCAATGGAAATCGAACGCGTGCGGCAGAGGAGTTGGGAATCAGCGTCCGAACGCTTCGCAACAAACTCCGGGAATTCAGGGAAGGTGGCATTGAAATCCCGGAATAAGCGATTACTGAGTTTGTGGTTAAATGTAGTCATCTCGATACACCGGCTT
>CAZIYL010000031.1:0-15973 GCA_964543425.1 uncultured Deferribacteres bacterium | reverse complement strand
CCAAAAAAACCGGCAAATTGGTTTCTTCATCTCGAGCCGCCAGAATGATGGTAACGTCCGTATTTGATGGCAGTGGGAACCGCCTCTGTCCCAAGAATGTACCAAGCAGCAGAAGAACGCCCATCAGCAGATAGAGACAGGCAAGAATTTCAATGACCCAGAGCCCAATCATTTAACATTTTCCTGCCCGTTAGAAGGAATCCGGTTGTTTCCAAGCGAAGCAAATCGATATCCGCGATTTTTGAGATTTCCAAGAATTACCGGCAGGGCGTGAAGGGAATTCCAACTGTTCTTGCCGGAATCGTGAAGCAGAACAATTGCTCCCGGTTTTGCAGCTAAAAGAACATTTCGAACAATGGATTGAGGTGACTCATTTTCCCTGTAATCTCTGGAGTCAACGCTCCAGAGGACCATCTGCATCTGAAAAGAGTCGAGAAATTTCCGGAATGCCGGGCGAAATCTGCCGTAAGGCGGGCGGAAGAGTGCCGGTCTGAAAGCACAGCATTTTTCAATAAATTGATTGGTTCTCTCGATTTCTTCCAAAACGGCGTTCTTTTTTTGTGCCCACAGAGGCACATGAGTGAAACTGTGGTTTCCGATGGCATGTCCCTCTTTTTTCATCCGAACCAGAATACCGGGGGCAGATGGAATTTGGCTCCCCCTTACAAAAAATGTCGCACGCGCATCAAATTTCTCCAAATAATCCAGAATATGCAGGGTTGTTTCCGGATCCGGGCCGTCGTCAAATGTGAGGAAAATAATTTTTTCCTTCACGGGGACTCGAAATACTGCCCACGGGAAAATTTCTTCAATTAGAGGAATAAGTGTCGTGTAAGTCATCGCTTTCCTGTGTCATTGATTTTGGAGGTGCCCTGTTCTCTCTGTGTCCGCTGTGTTCTCTGCGGCTAATCAATAGGCCAATCTATCGGGACGAATTTTGCCGGCCTTTCCATTCGTAATTTCCCAAAAGCCCCTTCACTGCAACCCATAAAATATAAGGAATTTGAAAAAATTGAGCAAACAAAAAATACTTCAACAAATCCTTTCTTTGCGTTAACGCAGCCCCCTTTTGCGTAACCAGATAGTCGGCTACCCATTTTAAAAGAAATCCCAGAAGCAGCCCGCCCCAGGAAATGCCCAGAATCAGCCAGACGGGCCAAAGGAAAAGAAGGAGATAAAACAAATAGACTGAAACCAGAAATACAATGAGTGATTTTTGCCGATAATGGGCGCTTTTGCTGGCCCATCGTGTGCGTTGATTCAAAAAGGCTTTGATGCTTTCAACGGGGCGTGTGTAATTGTGGGTGCTTTTTTCGATGGCAAATCGGATGCGCCAGGAGGTGAGATGATGGATTTTTTGCATGAGAAGATCATCGTCTCCTGAAGGCACATTGTCAATGTCTTTGAATCCGTCGACCTCTTCAAAAACACATCTTCGATAGCTTAAATTGGCCCCGTTGCTGATAACCGGGTGGCCACTTCCGATGGCACCGGCGCCCGTGGTTACCAGTCCCAGAAATTCAAGAGACTGGATTTTACAGAACAGCGTTTTTTCGTAGGCGGGGTGAATCAGGATGTAACCCGAAACCATTCCCACGTCTTCGTCATAATGGCGGGCAATTCCTTCCAGCCAGGTGGACTGTGCCACACAATCAGCGTCGATGGTCGCAATAATCTCACTATCTGTGTGCTCAATGCCGTATTGAATGGCTGCTTTTTTGTATGCCTTGTGAGGATGGTTTTTTTTGTACTGGAATAATTGAATGAGATCGGGGTGTTTCTGCTCAAATTTATGTACAATTTCTGCTGTTTTGTCCGTAGAGTGGTCGTCAATCACGGCAATTTTGTAGTGCTCCTTAGAATAGGTTTGGTTCAGAACCGAATTCAGGCAGGAGGCAATGGTGTCTTCTTCATTTCTTGCCGGAATAAGCACCTGAAAGGTAGGCTTTGCCTGAGAGCTGCCCGGCTTGAGTTTAAGAAGTCCCCAAAAATAGCTGCCGATTTTGTAGGTGTAAATCAAGCCCAATAAAATGAGAACTGGATTGATGAAAGATGTCATTGGTTTCCCTTTGCCGGGTGTTTTTCCTGAATCAAATAATAAACACCTAATAGACCCGGAATCAACAGATTAATTACAAACAATAAAATAGGGCCGTTGAAAGCCGCCGTAGCAGAAATTGAAAACTTTTTAAACAAAAAAACAGAAAATCCTTCCCGAACGCCGATATCCCCAATTGAAATGGGCAGAAGTGTTTTCGCGAAAAAAACAGTTGGAATAACCAGAGCGCCGATCTGAAAAGGAATTTTCTCAAAGGCATTTATCAAGATAAAAAATTGAAAGGAAAAAATCAAGTAAGCCGTGAAGGACAAAAAGAAAACTGTTCTGCCCCGTTGATTATTCAAGAATTCCAAGCCGAAAATTAAGCGATGAAGCGGGTGGGTTTCGGGGAAATACCTCCCAATTTTTACGGCTAATAATTGAGACCAGCGAGGGAAAACGAGAGCAAGAAGAAATCCTGCAAATAGGGCATCCAAAAGAATTTTCAGAACAGGGGTTAAAAAACTGAGAGTATGGAATTTTGAAAGCAGGGCAACAGATGTCCAGCCGCCAATAGAGGTAATAATGAGCATCGTGTAAATTTTATCAATGGCCACAATCCCCATTGCAGTGACCCAATCGGTTCCCTTTACGAAAAATGCCCTGGAATATTCACCAACCCGCCCAGGCGTGGTAAATCCGATCGCCAGACTAATTAAAAAGGTGTGGACGGCTTCGCGAAAGCTGGTTTGCGGGAGAATCCATCGTACAATATAATACCATTTGTAGATTTGAATCCCCAAATTAAGGGGCATTAGCAAAAGCGCCAGGAGAATCAGTGAGAATTTAGCCGATTGAAAGGCTTCCCAGATTTGTGCAGGTTTAATACTCCAGATCAGTGCCCCCAGGATCAGACCGGTCAAAACGATTTTAATTCCCCAGAATGTCTTTTTATTTAGCATTTGTACCAGTGACTGTTTGGGGTTCCTTCCATTTGATAGGCAAAAAATTGCTCAGAATGCCGATAATCCAAACTTCTGCCAGATAAAAATATTCCCAGAGAACGAGCAGGCAAAGGGATGTGGAGTATTTAAATGATTTTTGAAATGATGATAGAAGAAAAAAATCCATTGAAAATTTCAGAAACAGAAGAACAAGAATAAGGTGTATCTGTCGATTCCAGATGCAAAGAATCGGTGAGAGAAGCAGGACGGTGTTACTCAGATGAAAAAGAGCGTAAATCAATTTTGAAAGGGGATTGTAATATTTCCCCGCTGAAAAATGGCGGATTCGCTGCCGGAAGAACTGTTTCCATGAAGTCGGGAGAATGCTTGCCACCGTGCCCTTTGGGCTGTTGGCAAATTGTGTCCTAAAAGAAGTTCGTCTGTGAACCAGATGAAGAAAGAGATCGTCATCCCCGGAAATCGAGTGAGCGATTGCCTGAAATCCGTTGACCTGTTTGAAAACAGATTTTCTGTAAGCAAGATTTCTGCCGGTCGCGGTCATCGGGATGTTCCATGCAAGTCCTGCCCGAGCCACAAGGCTGTTAAAAACGCTTTCAAGTTCCAAAAGCCTGGGTAATAGCTTTTTGTCTGCTGCCTTTAGGGGAGAAAAGCCGATCACAACGCCTGTGTCATCCGTAAAATAGGAAAGCGTTGTGGAAATCCACGTGGGTGCCGCGAAACAATCGGCATCGGTAAAAAGCAGAATGTTGCCGCGACTTTTTTGAATCCCCTGCGTGAGTGCAAATTTTTTGGCCGGCAGGTGGACGGATGGTTGTTCAATGCGGTACACAAATAAGTTGGGCAATTTTTTTTGCCAATTCTTCAAAATGAGGTTGGTTTTGTCTGTGGAGCGATCGTCGACAATGATAATTTCGAACTGTTCGGCAGGGTAGGTTTGCTTTTGCAAAGATGTCAATAAATCATCCAGGTGTTTTTCTTCGTTGTGGGCGGCTACAATCACTGAAACGAAAGGGGTGTCCGTTTCCGCCATTTGAAAAATGGCAAATTGCCCCCTTGCAAGGAAAAGATACCACACAAGGTACATTGAAAAAATAATCGCAAGAAAACCAGTCATTGGAACGCTTTACTTATTTGTTAGGAAAATTCGGAAAAATTACAGAGTAAAATTACGGTTTTCTGGTAAAATAAGCAACATTTTTCTGGAATAAAAAAGGCTTCGCGCCTTTTCTTAAGCATACCCAAGTATCTTGCGCGAAGCCCTATCCCGGATTAAGGGAAGTTTTCGGGAGGGAAAGCAAATTATTTTAAATTCTGAATTACAGTTCGATGAAAAATGTGCCGTCCTGATTGATTCCAATGCGGCCGGTCAAAAGAATAAAATTGGGATTTTGTTCCTCCTTGAATTTCTGAGCCTTTTTCATGTTTCGTGTACATCTAACTTTGTACCCTTTATTTTCCATGTTGCGGGCGAGTGACTGGTCTAAATCATGATTGTTACCTAAAACAAGGACTTTTTTCATGGTTTTCCTGTGTAATGTGTGGTGAATTTTTAAAGAACAATTTTGAATAATTATGCGCCAAAATCGTGCCAGTGATTAAGCAATTGTGCCTTTCGCTAATATCCTGTTTTTCAAAGGCGAAATTTTTTTGGCACGTTTTTCCAAATAGCGAATGTTGCAAAATAGCTCATTCATTTTAGATCATGTTTATAAATGATACAAAATGTTCTTGCATTTGAAGGTTTTCTTTTTTACAATGAAAAAACGGATGTCCGTTCACTCCCGTCGAATTTCATCCAAAAACCTCACTGGAATGAATAGTGATAGTGTTGCATCGGTTGCCCTGAAATATTTCGTATCTCGCTGGTGCTCTGCGTAACATAATAGGCGTGTTACGGAAAAATCGGGAAATAAGAGAAAACCACTGAGAAAAAACATTTTCAAACATGAGTATACTTTAAAAAACAATGATTACGCAAATTTCACGGATTGCAATCCAGTTAGCTTTAATAAAATCAATTCCCGTCGATTAATGTCAATTCGCGGGTTATGTTTTTTTGGAGTGAACTCCAGCCTAATTTAGAGAAAGCCCGTGGAAAATCCCGAATGGAAATTGGCCGTTATTGCAAAGAGATTAAATGATTATTTTGGCGAGCCTGTTCGCACCCAAACAGAAAATGCTCTGGATAGTCTTATTGAAACGATTCTTTCCCAGAATACAAATGATAAAAATCGCGATTTGGCATTTCGCAGACTCAAGCAGGCCTTTCCCGAGTGGAAAACGGTCGAAACCGCTCCAACGGAGGCGATCGAAGAAGCCATTCGGCCCGCCGGGCTGGCTCCGCAAAAGGCGCCTCGGATTAAGCAGGTTTTGGAATGGCTTCGGGAAACTCATGGTTCCCTGAACCTGGATTTTATTTGCGAATGGCCGGAGGAGAAGGCGATCGAAACCCTGTCCAAACTGAAAGGGGTGGGGGTAAAAACAAGCAGTGTCGTTCTTTTGTTTGCGTGCCAAAAGGATGTTTTCCCTGTGGATACGCACATTCACCGCATTACGAAGCGGGTCGGCCTGATTCCGGCAAAAACATCTGCTGCAAACGCTCACCGGCTTCTTGGGCAATGGGTTCCAAAAGGAGAAGCCTTTTCTCTTCACATCAATCTATTAAAATTAGGGCGAACCATCTGCAAAGCCCGCCGGCCAAAATGCGAGATGTGTCCTATTCGGGATGTTTGCGATTATTATCAACTATTTAAATAATTTTTTTCTTTTATTATTGAGGAAAATACTTTATTTTAGAAAAGGAAATCCTTGGCATGTTTTGCGCTATAACTGGTGTGGCTCACATAGACGAAGCAGCGGGAGAAGAAAATGGAAGATGAAAACGTAAAGCTTTACGGTTACCGATGGATTATTCTGTTAATTTTTTCTTTTCTGAATATTGTGGTTCAACTTCAATGGGTAGCCTTTGCGCCCATTACCAATGAGGCCGCAGCCTTTTACAAGGTTACTCCCTTGCAAATCGGGATGCTGTCTATGGTTTTTATGATTGTGTACATTCTGGTAACCATTCCGGCGTCTTACCTCATTGACACCTATGGAATTCGAATTGGAATTGGGGTTGGTGCGCTGCTTACAGGGCTGTTTGGTTTTTTAAAAGGGGTTTTTGCATCGGATTTCACAATGGTGGTTGTGTCGCAAGTAGGTTTGGCCATTGCCCAGCCGTTTGTGCTCAATGCCTACACGAAACTGGGTGCCCGGTGGTTTCCGATCAGGGAACGGGCTACCTCCACCGGAATAGCCACGCTTTCGCAATACATCGGGATTATTGTGGCTCTGGTGGCAACTCCTTTTCTGTATCGTGCGTATCAAATTAAAGGAGTGTTGCTCATCTACGGGATTTTGTCCCTTTTGATTGCCCTTGTTTTTATGATTTTTATCCGAGAGAAACCTCCCACGCCGCCAAGCCTTGCAGATCAGGCGGAGCGGTACAAAGTGCTGGAAGGAATTCGGCACATTTTAAAAAACCCGGATATGCTGATCTTGCTTTTTGTGTTTTTTATTGGATTGGGCATTTTTAATTCCGTAACAACCTGGATTGAACAAATACTGAGTCCCAGGGGATTCGGCGCCGAGCAAGCCGGAATTGTGGGAGGGGTTATGTTTATTGGTGGAATTATTGGAGCAATCATTTTACCTGTTTTTTCCGACAAGTATCGAAAACGCAAACCATTTTTAGTGGTCGCGCTCATTTGCATTGTTCCTTCTCTTGCAGGGATTACTTTTTTCAATAGTTATTATTGGATTTTAATTTCTGCCTTTACCATGGGATTTTTTATGATGAGTGCCGGACCGATTGGATTCCAGTACGGGGCTGAATTAAGTTACCCCGCTCCAGAAGCAACATCTCAGGGACTGATATTACTGTCAGGGCAGATTTCGGGCATTCTTTTCATATTTGGAATGGACAGATTTCGATCGGCAGCCACCGGCGCCATGACGCCCTCTCTGATTGTTTTTATTGGGCTTGTTTTTATCACGTTTTTGTTGTCGTTAAAACTGAAGGAATCGGCCTTGCTGCAAAAGGCTTAAGCGTGATTTAATTGAAAAAATCCGTTTTTCTTTTTTGGAGGATATATGAAAGCTTTCCGTTCGTTTATTTTTTTCATGGTTTTGGTGGGGAGTTGTGCGATTTCAAATGCACTTTTAGGGCAAATTCAATTTGCTATCCCAAAAGAATTAGAGCCTGTCCAATTTAATCAGCGCACCGACATCTCATCGTGGAATCACTACAATCGCGTGGAAGGCCTTTTTGCCGGAGTAGATTTAGCAGTTGTTCCATTTTCAAAGAAAAAATTAGCCTTTACCGGTGGGGCAGGCTACGGGTTTGCAATGAAAGCACCACGCTATCATTTGTCAGGAATGGCTAATTTTGGCACAGACGATAAAATTCAAATAGGTGCCGGTTATTTTAATTATACGGCCTCGAATGAGAACTGGATCATTGGCGAGATTGAGAACAGTTTCGCGGCGGTTTTGCTGCACGAGGATTTTATGGACTATTATGTCTTGAAAGGTTGGCGGGGTTGGGCGCAATTGCAGGTAAGGGAATTACTCACCCTTCGTGCACTTTTTCAATCGGCAGAATACGGAAATCTGAAGAAAAATACAGATTGGAGTCTCTGTCCCTCAAAGCGAAAGCGTTTTCGGGCAAATCCTAAAGTTGCGGAGGGGAAAGAGAATCTGATTCGTGCCGCGGTAATAATCGATCGACTGGACAACCCGATTTACCCGATGGAAGGAGTTTATTTGCAGGTTGCAGGGGAACGCTCATTGGCGCCGTCGAACGACAGCTTTTCCAATTACATGGGGCTTTTCGCTACGCTGCGCTGGTTTCAGCCAACTGTTGAAAATCAGAAAATGTCGCTTCGACTGCGTGGAGCAAAGGTCTGGAACGCCGCCTATCTTCCGCAGCATCTCATTGATTTCGGGGGAATTGGCACCCTGCAGGCGTATCGCTATAAAGCTTTCCAAAATGCTTCAGGGGTTCTTTTAGGGCGTCTGAAGTACGATTTCGGGGGTGACATTATGAATTCGCCGGTATTCTCCTGGATACCGTTTTCGGATATGGTTGAGTTGTCGTTTTTTGCGGAAGCCGGAAAAGGGTGGTTTCCTGAAACATGGAACTCATTGGTTTTGCCTTCACGCACATCCATTTCATTTAAATACGATGCGGGAGTGTCTCTGTCTATTTCGGGAGATTTAATTCGAATTGATATCGGCCATCCGATTCAGGATAAAGACGGGCAATGGCGCGTAACAGCGAGAGTGCTGCCGCGATGGTGAGAGTCAGAATATACAGGAAGTTTCTTATTTTTGCGGCGCTGGTTGTTTTTTCTTTACTTTCAAGCCAGTTGTTTTCGCAAACATTTTCCACTTTGTCCGATTCCATTAAAATTGATCGAGTCATTGTTGTTGGAAATGTTCACACAAAAACGCCTATTGTTTCGAGGGAGTTGGAATTTCACCCCGGCGATACCGTCAGCAAAAAGAATCTTGAACTGGCACAAAAAAGGATCGAAAATCTTTACCTTTTTAATCGGGTACGTTTTGTTTTTTTATCTGACGGAGAGGAAACAATTCTAAAAATTATCGTAACGGAAAGATGGTACATTTTTCCGATTCCCATTTTGAATTTTAATGAGCACAGTTTTTCAAAAGTATCCTACGGTGGGGGAGTGGCTCACTACAATTTTCGGGGGCGGGCAGAAAAACTTTTTTTCCTGGCTTGGGCCGGATACAATCCAGGATTGAAATTCGATTATCGAAACGATTGGTTCGGGGGGAAGAGGCGCTATTTTGCATCAGTTTCCCTTCATTCCATTCGGATAACAGACCACACAACCGCCTTTTCTGATTTAACTTCTCTCTCAAAAAGTGTGTCATTTTATTTTGGAAGGCGATTTGGAATTTATCGCCACCTGGGTTTCCGAACAAAAGTTGAGCAGGTGACTCCCTCGAATTCGCAGGCGGCAATTGATGCTTCGGGGAAAGATTTGTGGTGGAAGGCGGGTGTTTTTTTGAAATACGACAATCGCGATTTGCATGAATACCCAACAGATGGCCAGCTCGTGGAAGTGAATTTACAGCACGAGTGGCTAAATCGTATCAATTGTGTGGTTCGTTCGTTTTCCTACGATTTTCGTGTGTATCGTTCGATTCATTCGGTTATTCTTGCAGGACGTACCGCGGGAGCATTTATAAGCGGAAGCGTTCCGGTGTACGGCCGTGTGTTTATTGGCTACGGAGAACGAATCCGTGGGCATTTTTTCGAAACCTACGAAGGCGAAAATCGTTTTCTGTCGTCCGGGGCTATTCGGTTTCCGCTTGTTCCAAAACGCTATTACAATTTGTCTAAAAATATCCCTTCGCTTAAAGACATGGGATTCGCGGTTTACGGAACCCTTTTCGGCGATACAGGGATGGTGTTCACCCAAAAGCGTGAGCTGGGCATTCGGCATTTTCAAAGCGGACTGGGCGTGGGATTGAACATTTTATTGCCCTATTCAAATATTTTGCGGTTCGAATATGCGTGGGACGAAAACCTGCGTGGGCAGTTTATTTTCGATGGAGAAGTAGCCTTTTGACAATCTCAAATAATCGGGGAAAAGTAAACTTTTTGCTTGAATTTTTTCAAAAAGAGTGTAAATTTTAAGCATATACCAAAGAGGTAAGCCGCAGACCCGAGAAAGCTGAAGGATTTCTTTCAAACATTTTTGATTTCTGAATCCGTTGCCTCAAAGGCAAAAATCAATGAGCGTGCTTTTGGTCAGTGGTGGTAAAATTTATCCTTTCTTATTCCAAAACGACGTGTGAAAAAATGGCCCATTATGAGAGCTTTTTTGTTCATCCTGAAGATATTCAAGGCAATTTCCTTGTTATCCGGGGAGAAGAATTCAGGCACATCTCAAGGGTTCTGCGAAAGCGAGTAGGAGATGTTCTGATTGCCGTGGATGGTTTTGGCAATTCGTACGAATTTGGAATCGTTTCCATTGGCAAGGATTTTGTTAGAGGGGAAATCCAAAAAAAATGGCGGCGTAGAAATGAACCGTTAACGAATGTTATTTTAGGCCAGGCTCTGATAAAAAATCCAAGATTCGATTGGTTGCTGGAGAAAACGACGGAATTAGGCGTTAGTACATTTTTGCCGGTGTTTTCCGAATTTACGATTATCGAACCGGATAAAGACCGTTTGAAACGTTGGAATCGGATTTTAATGGCTGCCGTAAAACAAAGCGGTCGGTCAGTGCTTCCTCAAATAGCGGAACCCCATTCCTTTGAGGAGGTAGTGAACCAATTAGAAGCCGTTCCCGTGAAGATTCTTCCTGAAATGGAAGGGAAGACATCTATTCAATCGGTTCTTCAAACTTATTTGAAAATTAAACGGTTACCTCCGCGGGAAGTGGCTGTTTTAATTGGTCCCGAGGGTGGTTTTAGCCCGTCGGAAACTCGCCTTGCAAAAGGTGCAGGGTTTGAGATTGTGTCTCTTGGAGCCAGGCGCCTGCGTGCGGAAACAGCGGCTATTGCCGCCAGTTGCCAGGTTTTAACCTTTTTGGAAGAATTGTAACCGACTTTTAATGTGGGAGATTGTGCCATGATTGATTGTGTGTTTTGTAAAATTATTGCCGGTAAATTGGAAGGCGAGTTTGTTTACCAGGATGATGAAATCGTTGCCTTTCACGATATTAATCCCCAGGCCCCCGTGCATATTTTAATTGTGCCCAGGAGACACATTTCCGGTCTGAACAACATGAAGCCCGAGGATATCCCTCTGATTGGAAAACTGGCCGTTGTGGCTCAGAAGATTGCAAAAGAGTTCGGTGTGGCCGAATCAGGGTATCGTCTGGTTTGGAACACCGGTGAAAATGCGGGGCAATGGATTTATCACGTTCATGTTCATCTATTGGGCGGGCGTCGGATGACCTGGCCTCCGGGTTGATTTTCCGAAACTCGATTGGAAGAATCTCTGTACCGAATGTGAAATGCTGCAAAAAATCTTTGTTTTTGCGATAAAAAATCGTTACATTAATAATGTAAAATTGATTTACCGGCACAGAGGAAATTGATTTTTAAAGTCTTACGGTTTGATCCCTCAATCGCTGCTCCTTAAGAAAGGTAGCCAAAATGTTTGAAGATTCTCAGATATTTTCGAGTGCTCCTGAAATTGATGGCCAGGTGTACCGATGCGAAGCCGGCTGCATTCACGTGAATGTGCAGAATGTAAATATTCGGTTTGAGGAAGATGAGTTTTTGATTTTTGGATATATGATTAGTCAAGCTCTTGAGAAAGTTTCGGGAGTTGATATTGATGCTCTCTATCGAATGTTAAACAAACGGAAATTTGATCCACCTGCTTCCAATTCCAATCCCGATGCGCCTTCAAAAAAATAAGGATTCATTGGAAAGCAACTTGAAATAAGACGGCTCATGGTCGTCTTTTTTATTAGATGTCAAGCTTTAGAGAAATAGGTTTATAGTGTAAAAAAATGAGTTCAAAATCCCCCCAAATTGCCCTTGTTCTTGGAAGCGGTTCAGCCAAGGGTCTGGCTCACATCGGAGTGATTCAAGTTCTTGAGGAGAATCACATTCCTATTTCAGCCGTTGCGGGTACAAGCGCCGGGGCATTTGTGGGAGCGTTGTGGGCTGCAGGATTGTCCGGTGAAGAAATGGGGCGAATTGCCCGTTCCGTGAACTGGAAAACGATCGCCCGAATGTTTCTGCCCACACTTCCAAAATCGGGATTGATTGACGGGAAGCGCATCCGGAAATTTTTACTGACGTTTATTGGAGAGGCCGAGATTGAAGATTTGCGACTGCCATTTGCGTGTGTGGCAACCGAACTATCATCGGGACATGAAGTCATCTTCAAAAAAGGGGGCATTATTCCTGCCGTTCGGGCGAGCATTTCAATTCCAGGCATTTTTTCCCCTATTCGGCATGAAGATCGATTTCTCGTAGACGGCGGATTGGTAAATCCGGTTCCGGTAAGCGTGGCGAGGATGTGGCCTGTCAATGCCGTGATTGCGGTTAACGTTATTCCAAAGGTGGAAGAAAAGGCCAAGTTTCTCTATTTGAAAACGGTACAGAAAAAGCAACGGGCTGTTTCAAAAAAACTTCCGGAGATTATTCAATCTTCACTGAAAAAACTGGAGCACAAGAAACTTTCGGAGGAAACCCTTCAGGAAAAATTAACCAATATTTTGAAGGGGTTAAAAGAATACGAAAATCCCCACCCTGCCGTTGTGCCTGGAATTTTCACCGTGATGCTTCAGAGTTTAACTATTGCCGAAAACACCATTTGCGGGCTTCGATTAAAACAAAGTCCTCCCGAAGTTTTATTGGAGCCTAATCTTGCCGATGTGCAATTGCTTGAATTTTACAAAGCGGAAAGCATTATTCAAGCCGGGCGGGAAATCGCAGAAAAACATCTACCCGAAATTTTGGATTTGGTAACTCAAAATACTGAAAGGATGCCCAAAAGTGAAGCGTGATTTTTACTACAAGGACAACACACTGTTTGCAGAAGATGTGCCGCTGACGAAAATTGCATCCCGGGTTGGAACGCCTGCTTACGTGTACAGCAAACAGCATTTTATTGAGCGTTTTCAATCGATTAACAAGGCGTTTAAAAATCAACCGCACATGGTTTGTTTTGCACTCAAGGCAAACAATAATCCGGAAGTGCTTAAATTGTTCGCTCGGCAGGGAGCGGGTGCGGATGTGGTTTCGGCCGGGGAACTGGCAATGGCTTTGGCTGCGGGAATTCCTCCCGAAAAAATCGTCTTTGCGGGTGTAGGCAAGCGAGATGACGAAATTGCGTTCGCACTTGAAAAAAATATTCTGGCATTCAATGTGGAATCCGAGCAGGAGCTGGAGGTTATTAGTGACATTGCCGTTCGGATGCAGCGGAAAGCCCCCGTTAACATTCGCGTCAATCCGGATATTGATCCAAAGAGTCATCCCTACATTTCCACAGGAATGGCCAAAAATAAATTCGGCATTGCACTTGAAAAATCCTACGCCGTTTTTGAAAAGGCGGCCGCTCTGCCGGGCATCCGGTTGCTCGGCGTTCACAGTCACATTGGTTCACAAATTTTGTCCGTTGATCCCTTTGTGGAAAGCGCCCGATCGCTGCGGCGCCTGGTGGAGAATTTGAAAAAAAGGGGAATTGTGTTAGAGATAATCGATATTGGCGGGGGGTTGGGCGTGGATTACAAGCAGGTGATTGATGAACCTCCGTACGAATCCCTCGAAATAGTCATGCCGCCGACACCTGGGGAACTGATGAATGTGATCCTGCCTCATTTGAGCGATTTGGGGTGTAAAATTATTTTTGAACCCGGGCGATTTTTAACTGCAAATGGCGGAATCTTACTGACGCGTGTGCTTTACCGGAAAGAAACCAGTTTAAAGAAATTCGCAATTGTCGATGCGGGAATGAATGATCTGATCCGGCCAAGCCTGTACCAGGCGTACCACCGAATTGTTCCGGTCGAAAAGCGGGGGAACCGGGATGTGATTTCATTGGATATTGTGGGACCCATTTGCGAATCAGGGGATTTCTTTGCCAAGGATCGCCTTATTCCGGAGGTGCGAAGGGGGGATTTGCTGGCGATTTTGTCGGCGGGTGCTTACGGTTACACCCTGTCGTCCAATTACAACGGCCGTCCGCGTATCCCTGAAGTTTTGGTGGATGCGGCATCCTTTAAGGTGGTGCGCGGGCGCGAGACAATTAATGATTTGATTGGGAAATGAAACAGGTTCTCATCATAGCCTATTATTTTCCCCCGTTGGGAATGGGCGGCGTGCAGCGGGCCGCAAAATGGGCTAAATATTTTCCGGCGTTTGGCTGGCGGCCTCACATTGTAACGGTGAAGGATATTGAATATTATGCCCACGACGCCACATTGCTGGAGGGTGTCGGAAGCGGGTCAATCTATCGCACCGGGTCTTTCGATCCGGCACGGTTCTTGGCAAAATTCAGAAGACGAAATTCCACTGATTCCGGAGAAAGGGCAACTTTTTCGCGAAAGGGAATTGCAGCCGCACGCCAATTTTTCATTCCGGATAGCAAAATTGGCTGGTATCCCTTTGCCTGGCGGAAATTGGTGCAGCTTGCGGAGCGCATTCGGCCGGATGCCGTTATTTCGACGTCCCCGCCGCTCACGGCACACCTGTTGGGCATGAGATTAAAGAAGAAATTTCAGATTCCCTGGGTTGCCGATTTTCGTGATTACTGGCTCGGCGGAGAGTACCTGTACATGCCAACGTTTCTCCATCGTTATCTCCACAAAAAATGGGCACGGGATGTTGTTCAAACGGCAGACGCGATTATTGCAATTTCGGAACCCATTCGTCAATCTTTTTTGTCGCTGGATTCGGCGCACGCGGAAAAATTTTACGAAATTCCCAACGGATTCGATCCCGACGATTTTCGGAGGATTGCTCCGGAAAAATTGCCCGAAAAATCACTGCTGTATCTGGGGTCTCTCGGCGGAGCAAATGATCCGTCACCCTTTTTCCGGGCGCTTAAAAATTTGCAAAAGAATCCCACAGATTTATCGGATTGGCAATTTCTTTTTGTGGGCGAAGGAATTTCCGCTCTAACCGTTCCTCCTGAAATTGGGGAGATGTTGCAATTTGTGCCGTACGTTTCCCACGATAAAGCAATCGCCCTTTTAAAAGGTGCTTCGGCTTTGCTTTTTACGCTGTCGGCAGATGTGAATCCGGGAATGGTTACAGGGAAAATATTTGAGTACATTGCCAGTGGAAAACCCATTTTTGCTATTTCGCCGGAAGGGGTTGTGGCCACAAAGATGCTTCGATCTTACAATTTTGGAACGGTCATCACGGATTTTAATCCGGAAGTCATTTCGAGGGAATTGGAAGACTTCCTGAAAACCGATTGGGAGAAAAAGTCACCGGCGCCGCCCGGCATATTTCAGGAAACCTATTCCCGAAAAAATCAAACGCAAAAAACAGCCGCTGTTCTTAATCAAATTACTTCTTAAAAAATAAATAAAATTGAAAAGACAAAAATGACTCAAAACAGAAATTTCAGGCGCGTAAAGAATCTCCCCGAACCGCGCCCGCTAATTGTAGGGCATCGGGGATCCCCATTGGAATTTTTGGAAAACACGAAAAGGAGTTTCCGGCGTGCCATGGATTTGCACGTGGACATGATTGAGCTGGATGTTCAGGAAACGGCCACGGGTGAGGTGGTTGTTTTTCACGATGAAAATCTGAAACGATTGGCACACAATCCGGAGGAAATCAGGAATGCCTCCTGGCAGGAATTGAACGGGATTGACATCCAATCGTTTAATAACAAGAAGCTTGGGAAAGAAAAAATTCCGCTTTTTTCGGATGTTTTGAAAATGCTGGATCACCACATTAAATTGGACGTTGAAATCAAGGGGCTGGAGCTGCGGAAAACGGATCTGGTGGTTCAAACGGTTCAACTCATTGAGGAGATGAATCTGGAAGATCGCGTCGTTATTTCATCATATAATTTTATGGCGCTGGTTTATGTTCATCAAATGAATCCGCGCATTCGCACGGCTTTTTTAACGGATTACCCGAATTTTTATTTTGCTGTCGAAGCGTTTATTCCCAGAAAATACCGACCCTACGGTCTGGTTTTTTATTGCAAACGCACCGACGAACGCATTATCAACCGGGCACTGCGTGATTATATGGTGATGGTTTTTACGGTTGATGAAGAAGAGGAAATGAAAAAATTCATCAACTGGGGCCTGGATGGGATCATTACCAATCGTCCGGGTGTGCTAAAGTCGCTTGTTGAAAAAATTTATGAATAATGCAGGTTAAGGAATGCAGCCATGAAAAATCGAATCATTGCAAATATGTTCGAGAAAATTGCGGATGTGCTTGAATTTCAGGGCGAAATTCC
>CAZIYL010000030.1:0-16068 GCA_964543425.1 uncultured Deferribacteres bacterium | reverse complement strand
AACCATTTCCGGTTAACGTGGGTGCAACGGGTTAACGTATTTTCACTAAATATTTATCAATCACTTTTGCAAAACTCGCAACGGTAGATATCAAAATTTTGGCTTGAAAAAGTTCCTTTTGTTTTATACCTTATTTCCAATTACTTGGAGCATCTAATGAACCAAAATTAAAAAATGACACAGAGAACCTCTGAGAAAAAAAAGAGAGAAGCCTGGAGAAAAAATAAATGAATTTTTATTTTCCTATGTGGCTCTCTGAGCTTCTCTGAGTGTCTCTGTGTAACCAAAAAATAGACCAACGAATCACAAAGAAAAAAAGAGAGACCTTCATTGCAACCACTAAAAAAATGGCAGTTTCGCGAATCCGGTAAATCGGATTGGTTTCCGGCCACCGTTCCGGGATGTGTTCACACCGACCTTCTGAAAAATGATTTAATCCCCGATCCCTTTTACCGGGATAACGAAAAAAAACTCCAGTGGATCGAAAAGAAAGACTGGGAGTACAAAACAGAGTTTTTCGTTGCCGCAAACGATCTGAACCGGAAACACATCGACTTGGTCTTCAAGGGATTGGACACCTACGCCGAAGTTTATTTAAATGACCACCTCCTTTTAAAGACCAACAACATGTTTCGAGAATGGCGGATTTCCTGCAATCCCTTCCTGCAGACAGGTAAAAACAGTCTTCGTATTCTTTTCCGGTCGCCCGTTAACCAGGTGCTGCCGCGCTTGAACGGCCTTCCCTACAGTTTGCCTTCCGCCCACGATCGGGAGTCCGGAACCAGTCCGTACACGCGAAAGGCGCCCTACCAATTCGGCTGGGACTGGGGGCCGCGGTTCGTGACGATGGGAATCTGGAAACCCGCTTACCTGGACATCTGGGAAACGGCGCGCATCTCCGACGTCTGGATTCGGCAAACCAATCTTTCTGAAAAACGCGCCGTCCTGACGGCCGAGGTGGAAATTCAGGCAGAATCGGACGGAAAATTCCAATTGGCTCTTCATTCAGAAAATGACTCCTTTGCTCCCGTCTTAAAAGAAATCGACCTAAAATCGGGAACGCACCCGTACTCGATCAATCTGGAAATCTCAAACCCCAGCCTCTGGTGGCCGAACGGCATGGGAAAGCCTTTTCTATATGAACTGGTTGTTACTCTTCAAAAGGGGGATCGGCTGCTGAGCCAAAAATCCAGACGCATCGGGCTTCGTACGATCGAGCTTCGCCAAAAACCCGATCAGTGGGGAAAGAGTTTTGAATTTGTCGTCAACGGTGTTCCTCTGTTTGCAAAGGGCGGAAACTGGATACCGGCGGACAGTTTTCCCTCGCGCATTTCTGAGGGAAAATACCGTCACCTGCTTCAATCCAGCCGAGATGCCCATATGAATATGATTCGCGTGTGGGGCGGCGGCATTTACGAAGCTGACGTCTTTTACGATCTCTGCGACGAAATGGGGCTTCTTGTCTGGCAGGATTTCATGTTCGCGTGCAGTTTTTACCCGGGAGATGCCGATTTTCTGGAGAATGTGAAACAGGAAGCCATCGACCAAATCAAACGGCTTCGCAATCACCCGAGTCTGGCTCTGTGGTGTGGAAACAACGAGATCGAAGCCAGTTGGTCGGAATGGGGCTGGAATGAAAATCTACCCGACGAGGTGTGGGAAAATTACCAAACGCTTTTTCACCACGTGTTGCCCGACGTGTGCCGCCAATTCGATCCGGATCGCCCCTACTGGCCCAGCTCGCCAAGTTCCAATCTGGAAGCCACCCCCAGCAGTCCCAAAATGGGGGACGTCCATTTCTGGGATGTCTGGCACAAAGAGAAACCCTTTGACGCTTACCGGAAAGAACTCCCCCGTTTCGTAAGCGAGTACGGATTTCAATCGTTCCCCGAGATGAAAACCATCCGTGCATTTTCCCGCCCGGAAGATTGGCGAATGGACACACCGGTAATGTTAGTTCATCAAAAAGATGACGGAGGAAATCAGCGTATTTACAATTACATGCGTCGATATTACAGGGATCCGAAGGATTTCGCTTCCTTTTTGTACCTGAGCCAGGTGTTGCAGGCGGAGGGAATTAAAACCGGAACCGAGCATTTTCGCAGACTCCGCCCCCGCTGCATGGGCTCGCTGTACTGGCAAATCAACGATTGCTGGCCAGTCGCCTCGTGGTCCAGCATTGACTATTTTGAGCGCTGGAAAGCCCTGCATTTTTACGCCCGGCGGTTTTACAGCCCGGTTTTGGTAAGTCCCGTAGAAGAAAACGGTAACATTAAAATTTTCATTGTTTCGGACGAACCAAAACGGATTGCCGCGGATCTCCTAGTGGAGCTTTTTTCGATGGAAGGAAACCTTCTTCGGAAAACAAAAAAGCAAGTGGAGATTCCACCAAATTCCAGTGCTGTTTATTTTGAATCTTCACGGGAAGAATTGCTCGGAAGCCGCAATCCCAATGACCTCTTTCTGCTCGTGCAACTTCAACACAGCAGCATGGTGCTTTCCCAAAACACCCTGTTTTTTGTTCCGCCGAAAGAACTGGCGCTGCGGGAACCCAACATTCAGGTCGAGGTCTCTCCTGCGTCAGACGGTTTTTCATTACGGTTGACATCTGATTGCTTTGCCAAAGATGTCTTCCTGTCCGTCGATTCCGTTAAGGGCTTTTTCAGTGAAAATTATTTCGATTTGATCCCCGGTCGCCCCAGGGAGATTTATTTTCATCCCGAAGAAAAAATAGCCGCCGGCACCTTTCGGGAAAAACTTCAAATAAAGTCCCTGATTGATGCGTTTTAGTCGGAACCAAAGAAATGACACAGAGAACCACAGAGAGAAAAAGGAAAGACTTGGAATAATACGGTTCTTTTATCTTTTCTCTGGGATTCTCTGAGCTGCTCTGCGTTCCTCTGTGTAACTAAAAAAACGTGACACAGAGAGCCACAGAGACTAAAAGAAAAAGCCGATCAGGCTTGCAATTTCCTCTCAATTTTAGCCCAGCTATCCCGCAACGTAACCGTCCGGTTAAAAACGAGATGCTCGGGCGAATGATCCTTCAAATCGGCGCAAAAATAGCCCTGGCGCAAAAACTGAAAATGCTCGCCGGGGTTGATATTTTTCAGATCGGGCTCAGCCAGAGCGTTGGCCATAATTTTCAACGAATCAGGATTCAGGTTCGCTGTAAAATCCTGTCCTTCCTCCACCTCTTCAGGATTCTCTTTCAAAAACAAATGGTCGTACAATCGCACTTCCACCGGCACGGCGTGTTTGGCCGAAACCCAGTGCAGGGTGCCTCTGACCTTCCGCCCGTCCTGCGTCCAGCCGCCGCGCGAGTGGGGGTCGTAGGTGCAGTGCAGTTCAACCACTTCGCCCTGCTCGTTTTTAACAACCTCCGTACAGGTAATGTAGTAGGCATGTTTGAGACGAACCTCTTTTCCCGGGGCCAAACGAAACCATTTTCGCGGGGCTTCTTCCCGAAAATCTTCCCGCTCAACGTAAACAACTTTGGAAAATGGAATTTTGCGCGTGCCGGCCTGCGGATCTTCCGGGTTGTTTCCCGCTTCCAACTCTTCAACCCGGTCATCGGGGTAGTTGTCAATGACGATTTTTAGGGGATTAAGCACCACCATCCGGCGTTCGGTGCGCATGTTTAAATCCTCCCGGACGCAGTGTTCAAGCAAAGCGATATCCACCAAAGTGTTGTTTTTGGCAACGCCAATGCGGTCGCTGAAGTCACGAATGGATTCGGGTGTAAAGCCGCGGCGCCGGAGTCCGGCGATGGTGGGCATGCGGGGATCGTCCCAGCCGGTCACGTAGCCTTTCTCCACCAACTTGAGCAACTTCCGTTTGCTTAAAACTGTGTAGTTTAGATTCAAGCGGGCAAATTCCACCTGTCGCGGATGGTACGCGCCCAGCTCGTCTAGAAACCAATCGTACAGCGGACGGTGATCGGCAAACTCCAGCGTGCAAATGGAATGGGTGATCCGTTCGATGGAATCCTCCAGACCGTGCGCCCAATCATACATGGGATAAATGCACCATTTGTCGCCCGTGCGCGGATGGCTTGCGTGGATGATGCGGTACATGACGGGGTCGTGCATATTCAAATTACCCGATTTCATATCGATTTTAGCGCGCAGCACCTTTTCGCCGTCGTCAAATTCCCCGGAGCGCATGCGCCAGAACAAATCCAGATTTTCTTCCACGCCTCGGTTGCGGTAGGGACTTTCGATGCCCGGTTCGGTCAGTGTTCCCCGAAATTCCCGAATTTGGTCGGCGGAAAGATCATCCACATAGGCCTTCCCCTTTTTGATCAATTGAACGGCGTAGTCGTACATTTGCTCAAAGTAATCGGAAGCGAAAAACAGGCGATCGTCCCAATCGAAGCCGAGCCAGCGCACATCCTCGATGATGGAATCGATATATTCCTGATCTTCCTTTAAGGGATTGGTGTCGTCAAAGCGCAAATTGCACAGGCCATTGTACTCCTCCGCCAGGCCAAAATTCAGGCAAATTGATTTGGCGTGCCCGATGTGCAGATAGCCGTTCGGCTCGGGCGGAAAACGCGTGTGCACGCGATCAAATCGCCCTGATTTTAAGTCTTCGTCAATGATGGCTTTAATAAAATTGGTCCGTCTTTTGTCGTTTTCTTCAGGCATGTAGTGATTCCTTTTTTTTATTCAATACCGTTGATTGAATAAATTAAAACTTTTTGGAATAAAATCAAGACAAAAAAACAAACCGGCCTTGGTTGCATTTCAATGACACGCCTGGAAAGATAACATCAGCAAAATTTTTTCGCACAGCGCCTTTCAATTATTTTATCGACAGGATTTCAAATACGTCAGCACATCACTCATTTTCGCTGTTGCCAGAGCAATAGCCGTATCAGCGGCACCGTAGTACATCCGCAGCCGATCGGATTTTTGGTCGTAAATCGCCCCACAGGAGAAAGTAACATCCGGAACGTCTCCGTTTGTTTCGTAGTCTTCCCGGGGGCCGAACACCCACTCATTAGAGCGGCAAATCACCTTTCGCGGGTCTTCCAAATCCAGGAGAGCCAGACCCAACCGATAAATGCTTCCGGAGACTTTCCTCTGAACTCCGTGGTAAATAATCAACCACCCCATTTCCGTTTCGATTGGCTGCGGCCCGATTCCGATTTTTCCGGCATCCCACCACGCACCGCTTCGTGCGTGCAGAACCACCTGGTGATCACCCCAATGTTTCAAGTCCGGTGAAAAGGACAGCCAGATATGGGCATCCCGTGCACTTTGATACGGGCGGTGCAAAATGGCCCAGCGATTCCCGAACCTGCGCGGAAACAGGGCGGCGTCTTTATTTTCAGGCAATAAAATCGGACCCAGCCGCTCAAAATTCTCGAAATCCCGGGTTTTCGCAAGCGAAACCAGCGGGCCGTTCTGGGAATAAGCCGTGTAAGCAATAACGTACGCTTGAAGTTCATCTACAAACGTAATGCGAGGATCTTCCACGCCCCAGTGTTCTTCCGGATGATTTTGGGGATCGGCTTTAAAAACAGGCTTTTCTGAAATACGCCAGTCACTCACGCCGTCCTTGCTTTTGGCAACATTCAAATGAGACAAACCCGTACGGTCTTCCACCCGGGCCAAGAGCAGTGTTTCTCCGTTCAGCATGGCGGCTGCCGGATTGAACACGGTATTTATTCGATAAGGCCATTGATCTGGCGTTAGAATCGGATTATTTTTGTGGCGAGTAAATAATTCGTTCATTGGATTCCTCCATTTTTGTTCTGATTTTCAGGTTCAACAAAATGATTCCATTCATCCGGTTCCATAACATTCATCCTACCGGTGCTCGAATTAAGAGAAACAAAGACTTTTCTTTGAGCTTTGTTTGAATATCGACTGTAAATTACAAAATCTCCATTCCTATTCCGCGTGGTTTTTTCCTTTGAGCGATTCAAGAAAAACAAATAGTTTCTGCTAATCGGCTGGCTTTGCAAGGCCTGCAGCGTCAAAAGCGCCTCAATTGTCGATTCGGCTCCGGAATTTTTATTGATTTTCCCGACGCTCTCAATTCCGTCAAAACACCGGCCGGTTTTGGGATCGTACATCCTTTTTCCCGCCGGATTATTTCCAAACAGCCAGGAACCAGCGAGTCCCGCGAGGACGGCGTATTTTTTCTCTCCCGTTGCCTTGTAAAGATTTTCCAATCCCAAGGCAACCGTTCGCACTTCGTAAGCGATTTGAGGGAATTCCCTGATTTGCACACTGTCGCTCAGAATAATGCTGCTTTTCCCGCCCTCAATTAACAATCGGCCGAAAAACCAATCGGCCTCTTTTTTTGCAGAAGAAATGGCTTGCGGAAGATTCAACTCTTTGCCGATACGCGACAGGACTTCTGTTTGCGCATTTCCCCAGCCGTGCCAGATTCCAGGATACGACAGATGTGCCCCGTAAGGAACCTGCCGCCAATCGCCTTGCTGCATGGCGATGAGCCCCGCGGAAAGTTTCTCAATCGCATCCTTTAAAATCGAATTGGGTGTGATCTTCTCAAAAGCAACCAATCCCAGCAGCAATTCCGAAGTGGCATCCGCCGCATAGCGATTGATGAGCCAGGTCGGGTACGGCTTGCCTGAGACGATTTCCGTTTTCGGATACTGTTTGACCAAATTTTGGACGACCGGCAGCACACGCACCAGTGCTTTCCGAAGGCTGTCGGCGAATTCCGGATGCCTGCTTTGGGTGATCTGAACTCCTTCGCCCAGTGCCCAGACAGCCCGTGCCGTCCAGAAATCCAACCGGTTTGTGCTGTTCCGGCGGGTTTTGTTGATTCGGTAATCCGGCAAAAGAAAATTGTAGAATAAACCATTGGGCGCCTGCATTGCCATAACAAACCGCAGTAACGACTGCGACATTTGAAAATACATTTCGTCGCCGGTAAAGCGATACTGCCTCAGATAAAGCACGGCCGCCCGCGCAACATCGTCCACGCAGGTGATTCCTTCCCCCGGTGCCACCACCCACCGGTAATCCGGCGCTTCCGAGTAAATGTGAATAATGCCCACCGTTCGATGGTTCATCCGAATCGTTTTGTAAAGATGCTCCAGATGTCGAAAATTGAGCAAATTTTTCTTCGATTGATCTTGTTTGCCAGAGTCACAGCCCGTGGTCAGAATAATCAACAAAAATCCGGCCAATAGCCACAGGAGATATTTTTTCTGCTTCATCTGAATCATAGGCCTTGTTTTTCTCTTAGAAATTGTAGGTTGACAAGTTTCGTCGGCCCACAGAATATCGGTTCCTGTCATTCACCTTAGCAGCAGCATTTTTTTCACAGCAATCCTTTTCCCCGATTTCAAAACGGCAAAATACACGCCCGCCGGCAAGTGTTGTCCGTTTTCACTTTTTCCATCCCAGTGAAACACATCCTGGTTGTGAATGGTCTCACTCCTCATGAAACACCGCACGGCCTGTCCCAGTGTGTTGTAAATTTTGAGCTGAATTTCACTTGGAGAACGGTCTCCCGGAACAGGTCTCTCCACGTAAATCGTAGTCCACCGCTGAAAGGGATTCGGATAATTCTGAATCAAACCGAACGCATCAGGCATTTTGCTCGTTGAGTGCTCCTCAACAGACGTCCTCAAAACAGCCGCCAGCCAGAGTACCCCACCCGCACCGTAAATTTCCTGGCCGATTTGGCCCGATTGCTGCCAGCCATCTCTCAAATCTTCGTAGGGAATAAACAGGGAATTGTCGTTCGTTGAGCCGTACGCAGCGGTTGTTTTCCACAGAGCACTCTCCGGCAAATTCGGCGGAAGCGAAAAGAACAACACATTCGGCGTGTACGTCACAAATCCCTGTAAAATTTTTCGAATATCATCTTCTACATCGGCACCCGCAGCAGCCAAATACTCCCGAATGTACTCCCACGTTTCATATTGTTCCTTCATCGTAATCACGTTGGCGTTGGGCATCGGACTCATCCCAAAGAATGTGGAATACTCCCCGGCCGCCCCGTAGTTGCACTCCCAAAGCCAGGTGTGCCGTAAAATATTCGCCAGGGGCACATAACTGAGGGAAAGATAGCTGCTGTCCCCCGTAATGCGATACAAGCGCGCACAAGCCGCGGCCGTGGCTGCCGTCATCTGGAGTTCGTAGGAAAGATGAAGTCCCTTCCCCTTAATGTGCTCAATCGATGTTTTGGCCTCTTTCAGATAAAGCGAATCCTTTTTCAGATCGTAGCAATTCAGCATTAAATAGGCGTACCCGCCGGCAACGTCGGGTTCTGATCCGGAAATTCCCTGAAAGGAATCGTATGAAAAAAAGACTGGAAAATTGTAGTTTACCGTTCGGGCAAATTGAATAATCGATTGAATAGACGCGGAAAGCAAATTATCAGCAAGGGTCGAGCCCATTTTTGCCAGCCGGGACAAACCGATGGCCAATTCGATGGTGTACCAGCTATCCCCCCGCGAAATGCCCTGATTGGGATAATCATTCACAATCTGCCGGTGTTCCGTGTTGTAGAAAAATCGTAAACTTGCTTCAAGCTTCTCTTTCAGAGGAGAAACGATGCCTGTGTTTTTTCCGTACGCGGTCATTCCAACCAACACATCGAGCTGGGCGATCATCTCCGCACTATTTAATCTGGGGATATCCACATACGCACGCAAAAAATCCTGCCCGTCAATTGTGACCCAACATTTGGGATCGGTCAAATCCTGCAGCGTATGGCTGGCAATTTCTTCCCAATTTCGCTTGAAAACCCTGGGCTTGTAAATATGCTCGTAAACAGCCGACAGTCCTTTTAGAAAGCGCTGTGCCATTTGGTTTTCCGAGGCAGGTTTGCCCGATTTCAGAAAAAGGTAAGCGGACGTCAGCGTGTAACGATTTCCTTTTTTAAGATTAGCCGTGCTCGTGGGCAGGAAATAGCCGAAATCCTGGTCAGAACTTCCCACGGTATTTTGGGGGGACGCATGAATCCATTGAAAATAATCATTGGAGAGCGAAAAATCCTGAAAATAGAACACGGTGCTTCTGATAAAATTCTTCTCATAAAAATAAGTCAGGCCCGCGGCGTAACCATCCTGATCGGCATATTTTGTAACCGAGGGCTGAAGAGATGACGCGGCATCCAGTTTATAAAATCGGACATCTCGATCATAACTGCTGATTGGATGCCAATCCAGCAATTGGATGGACGTAACCCAGTGAAAAAGTCCTGGAGATTTTTGATAAAAAATTAGTTTCGTCGTAAATACTGCCCAAGAGGTTCGGCTTGTAAAAATAATCATCAGGGAATCATCAGAATCAGACGCTTCAATCGATTGTAATCGATACGGTTGCAAGAGATGAAATGAGGATTCTGGAAGAAACGCCGTCGCCAGAGCACCGGTTGAATCAGTTTTTGGAGTGATCAGGAGAAAGCCGTTGGACGTGGATCGATCGTAACGAATGCTGTAATCGGTCATTTGAATATCAACATGCGAACTGTCGCAGGCAATTAGTTGGATCGGTTTTGGATTTTCTTGGGCTTGAATAGTGCCGCTAAGAAAAACAAGCAAGAACAAAACGCAAAGACCTGCGAAAGAATAACGTCCGCCGATTGAATCGTAAATCAGATATCTTGTGGCTCCACTTTCTCTCATTCAATTTATCCCTTCAAACCGGAGGTTGCCATGCTTTCGATAAAATATCTCTGGAAGAATGAATACAACAAGACAACCGGAATCGCCAGCAACGTAGCGGCTGCCAGCTTGGTTCCCAACTGCCCCTCTGCCTGCCCTCCAACCACAAAAATGGTCACCAGCTGCGGCATGGTCATCAACGCCCGTTTCCGGATCACAATTAACGGCCACAACACACTGTTCCAATTGGCCATAAATGTGAGAATACCGACGGTAATAATGACGGGTTTTGAAAGCGGCCACACAATTTTAAACAAGACCGAATATTCGGAACATCCGTCGATTCGGGCGGCATCCAACAGTTCATTCGGAATGCCCTTAAAAAATTGAGTAAACAGCAAAATTCCAAACGCGCTCAGCATCCCGGGGAGGATCAAAGCCCAATAGGTATCCGTAAAATGGAATTTGGTCATTAAAATATAATTCGGGATCAGCGTAATCTGGAAGGGGACCATCATTGTCAACAGAATAATTGCAAAAATCAAATTTTTCCCCCTAAAATTTAGACGAGCCAGAGAGTAACCCACCATCGAACCAAAAAATAAAACCGAAGATGTAACCGACACCGACACAAAAACACTGTTCAAAAAAGAACGAAGAATCGGTATTTTGAAAAACACATTCCTGTAGCTTTGAAATGTAAAATGATGCGGGATTAGATTAAGATTTGGGATTTCAATTTCCGGCTTAAATGTTCCGGCAATCATCCACAAAAAGGGATAAAGAAAAACAACTGCTCCCAGAATCAAGATTGTGTAAAGGATAATTTTTTTCATTTTGCCATCAATTTTTTATTCGTTATTCGATTGGAATCTCAATATTCTTGCTCAATCACTTTTCTCTGAACAATGACGACCCCAAAAATAATGAGCGTGTAAGCAAAAGCCAGACTGGCCGCATACCCCATTCGTCCGAAAAGCATCGATTCTTTGTAAATGTACAAAACCGTGGACATCGTATGTCCCATCGGGCCGCCGCCGGTTAAAACATACGGCTCGATAAACAGGGCAAACCCGCCCAGCGTGGATAGAATTACAACCAGAATCATCGTGGGATTCAGCATAGGAATCGTGATTCGAAGAAATTTGTCCATATCGGTAGCGCCATCGATGTCTGCCACTTCATAAAGATATTTTGGAATGGATTGCAGACCGGCCAGAAAGAGTACGATGTACAGTCCCACATTTTTCCAGGTTGCCATCAACGCAATGGATGGCATAGCGAGAGTCGGGCTTCGAAGCCAGGGAATCTTCGGCAATCCAAGATGAAACAAGATAAGATTCAAAACCCCGTTTTGTTCCGAATAGAGTTGCTGCCACAAAATGGTAATCACTACGCCCGAAATCACAATGGGCATAAAATAAACCGCCCGAAAGAAAAACCGACCCTTGATCCTTTCGTTTAATATAACGGCAAAAACTAATGCCAGGAATATTTGCAGCGGAATATGAATGATCAGAAAGATGGCTGTATTAATTAGGGACTGAAAAAAGAGCTGATCGTGAAATAGCCGAATAATATTTTTCAGTCCCACCCAATGCATGGGGCTGACGATATCCCACTTGTTAAAAACCAGCACAATGGAAAAAATCAGAGGATACGCCACAAACACAAGAAAATAAATAATGTACGGCGACACCATTAAATAGGCTATTTTGTTGTTTTTTTTCTTGTTCATTTTATTTTATTCCAACAGAATCTGCCGGCATCGCTGGCCGGCACGCTTAACCGCCTCTTCGGGGGTCCGTTTTCCAAGGATGGAACAGGCTTCAAATTCCAGCGAAATGGCATCGAAAATTTCCTTCATCTCGGGGATGGAATCCACACCCCGGGTGAAGGGAATGTATCTGGCAAATTTCACCATAGAAGGGTTTTTTCTAAAGTAGGAAATAAAAAGGGAATCCTTAAGCAAATTTTTTCGAACCGGCAACTGGCCACACATTCTGAGAAGAGCCAGATCACTTTTTCGCGAAACGAGAAATTTCACGAATTGCCATGCCTGTTTCGGATAGCGAGTCGTGCTAAAAATGACGATATTTTTGGGATCGCCATAGGTGTAGGAGGGTCCCTTTTGTCCGTCCGGCAAAGGAATACGAGCAAAATCGTATCGTAATCCTTTGGGCTTGTATTTTTCCGTGTGAATGATTTCCCAGGGGCCTGTAAATCGAGAGGCTACCTTTTCCATCAAAAAGGAATCGGTCTGGAAGCGTGCTCTTGGGAAAATTCGCGTCTTAAATCCTTCCTGAAAAAAACGAAAAACCCTGATGCTGTTCTCATTGTCGAAAATAACCTTGTTTCCGTTCATCAGAGTCTTCCCTCCGGATGCGGCAATGTAAAATGGATAGAAATCGAAGAAGCGTGTCCACCATTTTTCACGGACATCCACATAGCTCATCCACTCATCAATTTGTCCGTCGCCGTTGAGATCGCGGGTCACTTTACGACCCACTTCAAGATAATCAGAATAGGTTTCGGGAAACGAATCCACCCCTACGGCTTTCAACATGCCCACATTGTATTGGATCATCACTGGGTTGGTTTTCCATGGGAACTGGTAAAAATGGCCGTCCAGGTAGCGGCAGCCGTCTTTCAAATCTTTTGGAACACGGGATGTGAGAAGAGAATCAAAGTCGGGGAACGTGTCTAACCGCACAACGGCTCCCGCACGGGTGAATTGCCCCATGGTGCCCGGCCAAATATTGGAACAAATATCGGGTGTCGTTTTCGCCGCAATCGCCGCCAGCAGGACTTCCTCACTGGATTGACTGGCCGGAATGGGCTGCATCTTAATTTGAATTTTAGGATGGGCGGCGTTCCACTGCCTGACCTCAACAGTGGCCAGGTTGATTTCATACTGATTGGCAGCCGGCCAATACGTAAGCTGAACGACGCCTGACTTCTTAAAATTGTTTCCCTCTCTTTTATTACAATTTAACCCGGATAAGCTTAGTAAAAATAAAATCAGGGCAACCAAAATCAACGTGCCGTCCTTTTTCAATGAAATCTCCTGCCCATTTAATGAATACCAAATTCTATTGAAAAATAGCCCTGCGGAGATTAATCTCGCAGACTCAATAAAAATTCAGGCATACTCTATTGACCGAACCTCTGCCACTGCGAGCTTGGTCTATTATTCTATTATTCAATGAATTACGTTAAATTTAGAGCGTATCTCAAAGTTACGTGATGACTCAAAACCATTGAAATGGTTTCTGTCTTTTTCTGCATCAGAAGCCCACGACTTAAGTCGTGGGCTAGGCGAAGAACAAATAATCAATAGAACCGCTTCAGCCGTTTCGAAGACCTCTTGAATAAATCCGGTGCTTTTTCGTTACGGATTCTAAGCAAAAGAAAATTAGCAAGTTTTTTAGCCCTAATTGCCCTCTGGAAAATTGGTATTGGAATTTACAAAGAGCAAAAATGTATTGCATTCAAATCCCGAAGCTATTAGGAATGATCTTATTTCTTGCGTGAATTCATTGAATCACGTAATTTTGAAATATAGTCTGATTTTTGAATTTTCCAATTTGATTCTATTTGTGATTAGAACCGCTTTTAAAAATGGACGAAAAAGTACGCATTCTCACGAAGAATCTTAAAATAATATCTGTAATGAAAATTTTTGAATATTCTCTAATCGCCCAAAACTTGCGTAGGCGTAATCAACCTGAACCTTTGTCATGCCGTAAATGGTTTGGTGCAGCCCCAGCCCAAATGTCATGCCTTCTTCGCCATCGTGCAAAAAAAGTGATTTGTAGCCCAGCCTCATCATAAAAAAATTTCTGAAAGCGTATTCCGTGCCCACATTGAGCGATTGGGTGTTATCGCTGGGATGCTGCGCATCCACCGCCACGGTTAGTCGGTTTGACGTTCGATTTAACAAATCAATGGCTACCCCCAGGCGAAACAGCAGGGGTAAATCCCAGGAATCCGTTTTAAGTTCCGCGGGAATGCGGGGATTGTTCCCCATGATCCGGGGATCAATATCGTGGTATACCAGAATGTCCCGTCCATCCAACCGCATGCCGGTTCCAAAATTGGAGAGACTCGCTCCGATTCGCAATCCCCTAAATTGTGTAATAAACAGCGTTCCAAAATCCACAGCGAAAGCGGAAGCCGTCATGTGCCAGATTTTCTGGTGAATGTATTTGGCATTGAATCCGATTGAAAAACGATCTGTCAGATTTTTGGCATAGCTTAATCCAACGGAAAGATCTCCGGCCGAATAGCGCTCGCCGGTGCCGTTTGGGCGGTCGACGGTTCGAACCACTTGATCGGCCATGGAAAGCGAGGTAAAGCTTCCGCCAATTGTTCCCATTTCACCTAACTGAAAAATGACATTCGCATAATCAAAATTAACTCCGGCCAGCCAGTTTGAATGTTCCAACAAAACGGAAGAGGACTTTAATTTTGACAGCCCACCGGGATTCCAGTACATGGTTGAGGCATCGTTTGCAAGCGCTACAAATGCACCGCCCATTCCGGTAGCGCGGGCACCAATACCAATTTCAAGAAACGGAGCAGCAGTGGTTCCCACTTTGGAGACTTTTTTGACGTACAATTGTCCAAATAAAAATTCAGGTATGATTCCCAGCAAAACCAGCAGGAAAATCAATTTCTTCATTTATTTTACCTCCATTCAGAATTAATCGAAGCTCTCTGAATTATTTAATGACGGCAAATTTTCCTATTTTCTTTCCCCATGGGGAATCGATATGATAAATATAAATTCCATAAGCGATGTCCAGTCCATCTTTTGACAGCAAATTCCAGGGTTCGGATCCATTTGTGAGAGGTGAATCGTGTTCAATGGTATCCACAAGATAGCCACTGATTGTGTAAATTCGTATCGTACATTTTCGTGGTAAATGGGTAAAGTAGATTTTCCGCTCGCCTCTTCCCCACGATGAGGAAGTCGGTTTCTCCCAGGAAGCTGTGAGCACGTACGGATCAGGCACAACAGCGATTTTGCTCAGGTCATTTTGAGTTGGCTCTCTCGAAGACGCGCCAACAATCGTAAAATCGAAAACGTCATTCTTTCGAAAAGGCTTTTTTGTGACCAGATTAAACGCGTCGCCGTTTTTGGGAGGATGATTCCCATTCGGATAGGTTGTGTCGATTTCTGTCGGGTAGCCATTTTGATCGAAAACCGTATCGATTTCCATCGGAGGTCCAACATTTAGAAGTTTCCAACTGGGACGCTTGTCCATTCCGTACAGGCTTCTTTCCGGATCGGGCGCAATAATAATAATCGCATCACCTATTGTAAAACTCTTGCTTCGGTCGTTATCTTCGATGGCAAACTCAGCTTTACAGCTATCCGTAAGATTCCAAATCGTAAAGTTAACCGGGATAACCGGAAAACCCAGGTAAGCAATTGAAGTGTCGACGATTGAATTGGAGAATTTGATTTCATAATCTGCCGGAAATTTAACATTCAGGCTTTTGAACATATCTCCCTTTTTCTCTTCCAAACCGACATCAAATAAATAGTTTGTCTGGCTGCTTTCCTTCCAGCCGGTCAGTGAAGCAATCGTATCGGCCTTGGCATCATTAAACAAATGAAGAACAAACCCCGGTAAAATGGGGCTTTCGGCTCCGCGATAGATTTCGGCACTGTGATCGATAAGGGTGCTGTCTGCCGTCAGATCGGTTACCGAATAACTCGTAGTAAATCTCTGGAAGGTCGTATCCGTAAACGTGATTTGATAGGTGTGATTGCTTTGAACCTTTTCGGGATCCAAAATAAAAATACTGATTTTCCCTGTGGCTGGTCCTGTGTGGACGATTTTCCCACCCTGAAGATGGGGAGCCACATATCCGGTAGAGGGAGCTTCCGGCGTAACCATAGCCGTATTAATATTAAATTTTAGCTCGCCTGTGGACTGCTGCGTGATATTGGCTGAACACTCGGATGGCGGGATTCCAATATTTACAACCCGATGCCAAGGATTGTTTTTCGTATAATCGACTCGTGCATAACCGGAATCGTAAGAAACAACAGCATAGTAATATGTTTGGCCGTTTTTCACCGTACTATCAATATAGGTGTGACGCAATCCAGTATCCTTGCCGAGATCGAAGTGAATGCCATTGTAGCCCACGGGAAACGGCCCCGTTTTTCCGTCTTTTAAATCATATTTTGCCAAAGGTTTATGATAAAATGGGTTTCCGTACGTATCCGTAATGGTCCAATTTTCAAGAAAATGAGGCTCCGTCGAGCGATAAATTTCATATCCTTCAAAATCATTTGCCCGCAAAAAGCGGTCGTAAGATTTTTCTGCTTTTCGATCCCAATAAAGTATTACTTTGCCATCACCAGCTACTGCATGAATTGTTGGTTTTAACGGCGGTTCGGCAAAACGGTAGTTGCTGTTGTAAATATTTTGCACCGTTTGTTTGGTTCG
>CAZIYL010000029.1:0-16178 GCA_964543425.1 uncultured Deferribacteres bacterium | reverse complement strand
CTAAACACCCTTTAATATAAAACGTCTCTTGTCAATAATCAACAAAATTTCGAGACTTTTTTTACATTTTGGATAAAATTCTTTTGTCGGGGAAATTGGAATTTTGAGGAGGATTTTTTAATTAGGATACAAAATTCTTTCTTCAATAGACCGTATCAGCTCTTCCAGTTGGGGCGATTGGGAATTCTCATTGAATCGCAACTTTAGGAACGAAAGATAAAACTCTCTTAAAGCCCCCTTGTCCCAATCTTTAAACCGAGCAGGCTGCGGTCCATATTTGGGGATAATTATTTTGTGGATGAATTCCTTGTAGTCCATTTTCTAACCCCGGATTCACTTCATCTGCACACCATTTATATTATCGGCTTGTTCAGTCTAATTTTAATAGCTTTTATCCTCAATAAAGTATTTTTACCCCGATAAAAACATCTTGATTTGATTTTTCTTGCGTGCTATTTGAAAAGTTTGTATATTTTTTTAAAGAGTTTGCTCAAAAAAGATATCGCCCACTTATTTGTACTAATTCTCACGAATTGATTTTATAGATGTTAGCCGGATTGTAATCCGCGTAATTTGTCTAATTAATGGTTTTTAGAGTATGCTCTTTTAAAAAGGGCGTCTTTTTGTGAAATTAAAATATTTTCTTGTATTTGCGAACGGCCAGCCGGCTGAATTTAGAATTGTGAAACCCTTTTTGGCAGATTCTCCATTAATTGTGGCTGCCGACGGTGGAGCAAATTATCTTACCGAATTAGGACTTGTCCCGGACTACATTGTGGGGGATCTGGATTCCGTTGCCCCGGAGACTCTTCGGTCGTTTCCCGACGCTCAAATTATCAACAGAGCCGATCAAAACCACACCGATTTGGAGAAAACTCTCGATTTTTGCCTGGCATCGAATGCCGATAAAATTACGGTTTTCGGTGCTACTGGCAGACGGCTGGATCACGAAATTGCCAATCTGGGTATCTTGCAATCCTATAGCCGGAAAATTCCGGTAAGTTTTGTGGACAACGAATTTACCATTCGGGTGCTTCGAGGCAAAAGTTTTTTTGAAACGCAGCCCGGGCAGCTTTTTTCACTCATTGCCATCCAGCCGGTTAGAGGTGTGACGCTTGCCGGGGGTAAATTCTCGCTTGATAACGCCACACTTACCTTCGGCGGTCAGGGCGTTAGTAATGCGGCGGCTCACACCCGCGTGACCGTTTCCATTCAATCCGGTGAATTATTTTTATTCCTGAGACACCCCGATGCCGACTAAGATTTTCACACTGGGTCCGCTGGATTGGGGAATTGTAGGCGGATATTTCATTCTCGTGCTGATTTTGGGTATTTTTCACGCCCGCCGAAAGGAGAAAACAGACGAGGATTTTCTCATCGCCGGCCGACGCCTTTCCCTGATCCCTTTTGTCGCCACGCTCGTTTCCACTTTTTATGGGGGCATCCTGGGAATCGGGGAATTTGTGTACCGATATGGAATCATTAGCTGGATTACGCAGGGACTTTTCTACTATTTTTTTGCCGCCGTTTATGCTCTCTTTCTGGCAGGAAAAATTCGCACAAAAGTGCAGTTTACCCTCCCGGACCAGCTTTACGATTCTTATGGGAAATCGGCGGGATTGCTGGGGGCACTGGTGGCGTTTTTAATGGTCACACCTGCACCTTACGTCCTGATGATTGGTGTTCTCCTGAATCTGTTTCTCGGCTGGCCTCTGTGGCTCGCTATTTTGCTGGGAACGCTTCTTTCTGTCGTCTACGTGCTTTTTGGGGGGCTGTATTCTGTAGTTAAAACCGACATCCTGCAATTTTTCCTGATGTTTCTGGGATTTGCCATAGTTTTGCCCTTTGCGTGGTCACACCTGGGTTCTCCGGGACACATTCTCTCGCAGCTTCCCCCCAATCACCTCAAGCTGACCGGATACTTTTCGATACAGCAAATACTGGCGTGGGGATTCATTGCTCTCTGGACAATTGTGAGTCCCAGCTTTTACCAGCGCTGCTCGGCTGCCACGTCACAAAAAACCGCCCGCAACGGGATTTTAATCTCCATTGGCTTCTGGTTTTTATTTGATATGATGACCCTGGCGGCGGGTTTCTACGCGCGTGTTGGTTTTCCCGGAATCAATCCCCTCATGGCTTACCCTGTTTTGGGAAACGCAGTTTTACCTGCCTTGCTTAAAGGCTTTTTTGTGGTCGGGCTTCTGGCAACCATTATGTCCACGTTAGACAGTTACACGTTCCTTGCGGCTATTACGCTTGGCAGGGATTTTTACGGACGTCTCACCGGGCGACTTCAGATGGGCACAATCACAAAGGCCACGCGATGGGCTTTAGTGGCAACAACGGTGGTGTCCTTTGGAATTGCCTACTGGCTCCAGTCCGTGGTGGCCATTTGGTACCTGATTGGTTCGATGGGAATTCCGGTGTTGTTTTTTCCTCTCTGGACAAGTTTTTTCCCATCACTCAAAATAAAAGCGAGATTCATTTTCTGGCAAATGGCCCTTTCCGGTCTGTTGTCAATGCTCTGGTTGGGTTTCGGTCTCTTTCACCAAATCAATGGGAATCCATCCTACCCCTTTGGAATTGAACCCATTTATCCGGGATTGGTAACGTCCTTCTCTATCTGGCTGTGGAGCCTTATCATACAAAATAAAAATAGGAATTGGTGAAAAGCATTTATTTCAAAAAAAAATGAAACTTCTCTCTTTCGGAAAATAGAAAAATATTTGCAATTTCTGTCATTATAATTTAAATTTAAATGTGAGTGCATTCTAAAAACCACTAATTGCACAAATTATACAGGATGTAATTATTTTAACATCAATAAAATCAATTCCTGATAATTCGTGAAATTCGTGGGAGATATCCTTTTTAGACTGGACTCAATTATAAATATTCTCTAATAATTTTGATCTTTGCGATAGAATAGTCATTTTTGGGGTGCTTTCCTATTGTTGGAAGGCTGAGAAAACACCCTTTGAACCTGATCTGGATAATGCCAGCGCAGGGAAACGATCTCAATTGCCATTGATTTTAAAAACCGTTTTCCACGTTGGAAAGCGGTTTTTTTTATTGAACTCCTTTCCCAATTGGATTTTCCTGCCGGCATTCCCTTAAAAATTGAGCAAATCATCATGAAAACCTTACGAGACCTGAGTGAATTTGGGCTGATTGAGCGCCTGACCCGCGAAATAAAGCCGTCTGAAGCTGTCATAATGGGCATTGGGGACGATGCCGCAGCGGTTTCCATTCCGCCCGGTCAACTTCTTTTGAGCACGGTTGACAGCCAGATTGAAGACACGCATTTTAACTGGCAACTCACAGCGCCCGCTAATCTCGGCCACAAATTGGCGGCAGTCAATCTCAGTGATCTGGCCGCCATGGGCGGAAAGCCTTGCTTCGCGCTGCTTGATCTGGCTTTGCCAGCGGATTTTCCCGTCCCGCAGGTGCAGGATTTTTTTACGGCGCTGAAGGAAGAATTGCATCGCCACGGTACGGAAATCATTGGCGGGAATCTGTCCGCTTTTTCCCATTTTGTTGCAGATTTAACTCTGCTTGGGTGTATTCCTCCGTCAAATCTGAAAAAAAGAAACGGCGCTCGCCCGGGCGATTTCATTTGCGTGACCGGAAGCATGGGAAAAGGGGCGGCAGGGCTAACACTTGCCCGGAAATCCGATCCGATCAAACAGAAAAGCCGGCACCTTCTGGAATTCTGGCAAACACCCCAGGCACGGGTAAGAGCGGGACAAATTTTGGGTACCATTCCGGATGTTCACGCCATGATCGATATCAGTGATGGGTTGGCAGGCGATCTGGCTCACGTTTGCGAGGCAAGCCGTGTCGGAGCCGTTGTGGAAGAGGAGACTCTTCCAGTGGATGAACGCGTTCGGGAGTGGGCAGAGGAGTGCCAAAATTCTGTTTTGGACTGGATTTTGTACGGAGGGGAAGACTACGAATTGCTGTTTACCGTACCGGAGGAAGCGCTTTCGGAAGTCCAATCCCGGTTGCGTTCTGTGATTCCGATGTCGGTCATTGGAAAAGTCACGGACAAACCGGGGCAGCTTGTGCTTCAAAAAGAAAATGGAACAATCAAAAAAATTGAACCCAACGGGTGGGATCATTTTTCAAAACCATAAAATTTAAGGAGGAAGGAAAATGAAATCTCTTAAAACATTTCTACTGGTAGTGCTGGTTTTTGCGGTTCCGCTGGCTCTGTGGGCGCAAACGGGCGTCCTTAGCGGAAAAGTTACGGATGCCGCCACTCATCGGGCGTTACCGGGCGCCAACATTATTCTGGTAGGAACAACAGTGGGTACGACAACCGACAAAACCGGTTCCTTTGAACTGACCGGAATCTTACCGGGAAAGTACGTTGTGGCCGTCCGTTACATTGGCTACGCAACGGCCAGGAAAACCGTTCTGATCGGGAAAGGGCCGGCGAAAATCGTATTTGCGCTCCGGCCGCAAATCATTTCCACACAGGAAATCATGGTAACCGCGAACCGGGCCAAATTCAGAGAAACCCCGGTTGCTTTTACCAACATTCCGCGCAAGGAACTCAAGAATGATTACTGGGCGCAGGATATCCCGATGCTCCTGAGCGAAGTGCCGGGTGTGTACGCCTACTCTGACGCAGGAAATGGGGTTGGCTACACCTACGTCAAAATCAGGGGATTTGATCAGAAGCGGGTCTCTGTGATGATCAACGGCATCCCGCTGAACGACCCGGAAGACCACCAGGTGTACTGGGTAGACATGCCCGATCTGGCCTCGTCGGTGCGGGACATCCAGATTCAACGCGGTGTGGGGAGTTCCCTTTACGGCAGTTCTTCTTTTGGCGGATCGATTAATGTGGTCACCGGCGAACCGTCCTCTGAAAGCAGAATTCGTTTAACCACAGGCCTTGGAAGTTACAACACCCGCAAATTTGCGTTTCATCTCAACTCCGGATTAATTCAAAACAAATACCTTGTTCAGGGGCGATTTTCCAAAATACTTTCGGACGGTTACCGCCAAAACACCGGTGTGAACCTTTGGGCATATTTTTTGAGCGCCTCCCGGTACGGACTGCACACCACGACCAAAATTAATGTATACGGCGGACCGGAACGCACCCACGCCGGCTGGTACGCTTCGCCGGAGAGCGCATTGAAGAAAAATCACCGGGACAATCCAATCTCCTACAAAAATACCATTGACAATTTCAATCAGCCGCACTACGAATTGATTCATCAGTGGAAAATTTCTGATGCTGTTACCCTGAACAACAGCCTTTTTTATATCCACGGAATTGGTTACTACGAGGGTTTCAAATCAAATAAAAAACTGGTGGATTTTGGCTACCGACCGTTTTATACGAGCGATTCTCTGCTAATTAAACGCGCCGATTTTGTGCGCCAGAAATGGGTCAGGAAAAATCAAATTGGCTGGATTCCGCGTCTGGATTGGAACCACACCCGAGGAACGCTTTCCCTGGGAATGAATACTTACACTTACTGGAGCGACCACTGGGGCAACGTAATCTGGGCAAAGCCCGTTCCCCCTGCTGCTGCACCCGATCAGGATTATTACGGTTACGATACCCGGAAAAATCTGGCAACCTTTTTTGCACACGAACTGTTTCATCCGATTCCGGCGCTTTCAGTGATGGCCGATCTTTATCTCCAGCTTCAGCGGTACACGTTTAAACAGGGGCAAGTCGCCCTTTTCCGGGGAGTCAACCGTCACGCATTTGAAGTGAATTACACATTTCTAAACCCGAAGTTTGGCGTAAATTACAACTTGTCAAGAGCGCTTAATGTGTTTGGAAATGTTTCTGTGGCGCACCGGGAACCCTCTGATGACGATCTGTTTGACGTGTGGCAAGGACCGGACGACCTGGGTGTGCACCCGCTTTTTGCTCAGTCAGACACGATTCGAAAAAGTGACGGCTCTGTGAATTACATCGATTGGCGAAATCCCCTCACGAAACCGGAGCAACTGCTTGATTTTGAACTGGGGGGCGGTTACGCCAGCCGGAATTTTCGCACCAAACTTAATGTCTATTGGATGAATTTTCATAATGAAATCGTGCCCTACAGCCAGGTAAACAAAGACGGTTTTCCCATCAAGGGCAACGCTGAGAAAACGGTTCACCGGGGGATTGAAGGCAGTCTGGCGCTGCGGCTTTGGAGGGGTTTGCAAGCATCGGGCAGCTTTTCGTTCAGTCAGAATTACTTTGCTCGTTTCCGGCAATATCAGGCTCAATACGATCAGGATTGGAATTTCATCGGGAGCAAAATTATTGACCTGAACGGGAACTCCATTGCCGGCTTTCCGGATGTTCTCACAACGGGAAAACTGAGCTACACTGGCCGATTATTCAGAGGCTTTGTTCAGGTTCAGCACGTTGGCAAGCAGTACCTGGACAACACTCAGCGCGAAGACCGTACAATTCGGCCGTACACACTGGTAAACGCGCATGTTTCAATCGGATTGAAAGCTGTTTCGGGAATAAACAGGCTGCGTCTGAATTTCTGGGTAAACAACATTTTGAACAAGAAATATGAAACAGCCGGTTACTACGACGATTGGGAGGGCGAAAATTACCTCTGGCCCGGGGCCGAGAGGAATTTTTTTGTGGGACTCGAAACAGATTTGTGATTTTGTGAGAGCCTGCTGTTGTCATTCTGTGTGTGCCGTCTGGTTCCTGAGCCTGTCGAAGGATGGTTCCTGAGCCTGTCGAAGGATGGTTCCTGAGCATAGTAACCTATTTCGTAAATTTTGGTACGTATTTTTTGAAAAGATAGCATCGGACGAGCTTGAATCAAAATAAATACGAAATCCAAATATCGAAATTTCCAAAACAGTAACCAAATGGTTCTTTTGCTTTGTTACGGGGTGACCCATTGCTGCCCACCGGAAAACGGTTGGATTTCGTATTTTGAATTTTTGTCTCCTTGTTAGCTCGATACGTTCTGCTGTCCTTCGACAAGCTCAGGAACCCGCGGAACACTCGGTGACCGGGGGAAAGGGGAAAACCTGCTTACCTAAAACCGTTTAAACGGTTTCCTGATTTTTTTTACTTATTTTCCCACGAATAAATTCGTGGGCTGCTCGTTTATTCATTCCAATTTGGTGAACTTTCCGGAAAATCTTTTGCCCGCGAGCATGGAAAGTTACTGCCGGAAATGCGCGAATTCTCTCGGATTTTTCTTGCGCCTCGGTTCGTCTGCGGTGTTTTCCGTTTGGGATTTTATTCCTGGACCAATCCACAAAATTTTCTTGCATTTACCACTTTTTTTCTTAAATTTTAGATAGGTTTTTTTTGATCCAAAAAATGGACGGCAAAAAATGATCCCTGCCATTCTTCTCAGCGCGGGCGATTCCCGTCGAATGGGCATGCCCAAAGCGCTGCTAAAATTACCCAACGGACATTCTTTTCTGGAGGAGATTGTACAAAATCTTCAGGAAAGCGGTTTCTGTCCCATCATTCTCGTGCTTGGAAAAGATGCTCCAAAAATTCAGCCCCTTATTCCTGAAGAAATTACCCGGATTCTTGTTAATCCTCACCCGGAAAACGGGCAGCTTTCCTCTTTTCAAATAGGAATCCGCGAGCTGCCGGAGAGCGTTCCCGGCTGTCTGATGACGCTCATCGACCATCCGCTTATTATGCCTGAAACCTACCGAAAAATGGCGGCTCACATCCGTCAAAATCCGGACAGAATTGCCGTTCCCTCTAAAGATTTCAAAAAGGGGCACCCCACGTACTTCTCTCTTCGGTTTTTTAAGGAGATTTTAACAGCACCGCTGAACGAAGGGGCACGTCGGATCCTAAAAAATCACCCGAATGAAATTGATTACATTCTCGTGGATGACGATGGTATTTTCATCGATTTTGACACCCCGGAGGCGTATAATAGCTATTTTGCCCGAGACAAATTGGAAAGCATTTTGGATTCTGCTTAAAAGCGTTTATGGATGTATACTTATTCTTTGAAATTATTTCTGAATTTAATTTTATCGCCACAAATTACACGAATTGCAATCCGGTTAACTTATAAAAAAATAATTCGTGCAAGTTATTGTAAATTAGTGGGTAATATCTTTTTAGAGTGAATTCTTTTATGAAACTTTTTAATTTATAAAGGAGAACCCTCACATGGGGTAGTTGGCCAATCTGTAAAACGTGTGGATGCTAAGGCAAAGGTTCTTGGGAAAGGCATTTTTGTAGCGGATTTATTCTTTCCCCGCATGCTTTACGCGCGGGTAATTCGATCATCAAAGCCGCACGCAAAAATCAGACAAATTCATCTGGATGCCGCCCGAAAAATACCGGGTGTTCACGCCATTCTCACAGCGGAGGACATCCCGGGGCGGAATGAAATTCACGTTGTGTTCAACGACCAGCTGTTTTTGGCTCCGGGCCGGGTGCGGTATGTCGGCGAGCCGATTGCGGTGCTGGCTGCCGAAACATCCGAAATCGCCGAAAAAGCGGTTGCCCGAGTGGAAATCGAATACGAAGAGCTTCCTGCTCTGTTTGATCCCTTGGAGGCCCGCGGACATTCGGAGATTCACCTTTTCGGAACTGACAATATTTACAAACATTTGAAAGTTCGCCGCGGAAATGTGGAAGAGGGCTTTGCCCGCTCGGATGTGGTCATCGAAAACAAGTACCGCACCCCGTACCAGGAACACGCCTACCTGGAACCGCAGGGCATGGTGGCGGTTCCCAAGCCCAACGGGATGATGAAGGTGTACGGCTCGATGCAGTGCCCCTTTTATGTACAGGAAGGTGTGGCCACCGTTCTGGGACTCCCTCTGAGCAAAGTTCGTGTCATTCAAACCGCCACGGGCGGGGCGTTTGGCGGCAAAGAGGACGTTCCCACCCTGGTGGGCGTTCAGGCGGCCATTCTGGCACAAAAAACGGGACGGCCGGTCAAACTGATTTACAGTCGGGATGAAGACATTATTTCCATGAGTAAACGCCACCCGGGCATTATCCGGTACAAATCCGGCGCCAAAAAGGACGGTACACTCCAGGCAATTGAGGTGGAGTATATTCTGGATTCAGGCGCCTATTCAACACTGAGTCCGGTGGTACTCTGGCGGGGAACCGTCCACGCCGGCGGGCCTTACCGGATTCCCAACGTAAGGGTTGATTCCTACGCCGTGGCAACGAACAAAGTGCCCTCCGGAGCGTTTCGGGGATTTGGGTCACCTCAGATTTTATTTGCAGCGGAATTGCAAATGGACGAGCTGGCTCGAGCCCTGGGAATGGACCCGGCGGAAATCCGCGAGAAAAACCTGCTTCGTTTGGGTGACAAGACCATTACCGGCCAGAAACTGATGTTCAGCGTCGGAAATCTGGAGGCCTTTCAAAAGGCGATTGAAAAATCGGGTTATTTTGAAAAAAAGCGGGAAAAGAGAGACACTCACTCAACCATCAAAAAGGGAATCGGACTGTCCTCGGTTTACTATGGTGTGGGACTGGGTGCCGGGGGGGTTCATTTGGCGCGCGCCGGGGCGTATGTGCAAATTTTGGCAGACGGCTCCGTTCAGTTTGCCGTGGGCACCACCGAAATGGGGCAGGGCATGGCCACGGTACTCACCCAAATTGTGGCCGACGAGTTGGGACTTCCACTTGAAGCAATTACTATTTTAGAAACCGACACCAGCCGGATTCCGGATTCCGGGCCTACGGTAGCCTCACGCGCGACTACCATGTCCGGCAATGCACTGAAAGATGCCTGTGCCAAATTGCGAAAACCGCTCACTCGGGCCGCATCTGATCTGTTAGGCGTTCCCGATGGTTCCATTCTTTTGAAAGATGGCTGGGCGTGTGATCCGGCCCATTCGGAAAAGAAAATTCAAATGAAAGAAGTCATTGCCGAGTGTTTTCGACGCCGGGACAGCCTGGCGGCGGCCGGCTTTTTTCGTTCGCCGGAGGTTTCCTGGGACGACGCTACCGGCCAGGGGAATGCCTACGTGACCTTCGCCTACGCCACCAACGTAGCCGAGGTGGAAGTGGATACGGAAACGGGAGCCGTGCGCGTGGTGCGCATCACGGCCGCACACGACGTGGGAAAGGCCATTAATCCACAACTGGTCGCAGGTCAAATTGAAGGCGGCACGGTTCAGGGAATGGGCTACGCCTTGACGGAGGAAATCGTGATGAAAAACGGGACTATTCAGAATCCCAATTTTTCGACGTATATTATTCCGACCATTAAAGAAGCGCCTGCAATCGACCCGATTATTGTGGAAGCACCCTACCCCAACGGGCCTAATGGTGCCAAAGGTTTTGCCGAGCAGCCGCTGATGGGCATCGCTCCGGCCATCGCGAATGCCGTTGCAGATGCTATTGGCGTGCGCATCCGGGAATTGCCGTTGAAACCGGAACGGGTGTGGCAGGCGCTTGAAGAAAAAGAGAACAAGAGCGCCCTGCAAAAATAGAGATATTCTAATCGGGTTGGAGAAATGATTGACTTAAAATTTACCGTGAACGGGGAAAGAGTTGAATTGAACGTTCCGGGCGCTAAACGTCTCCTTGACGTACTGCGGGAAGACCTGGGTCTGTTGAGCGTGAAAGAAGGTTGCTCCAAAGGGGAGTGCGGTGCCTGTTCTGTGATTTTCAACGGGAAGGTGGTCAATTCGTGTATGGTTCTGGCGTGCCAGGCGGAAGGAAGCGAGATTACCACACTGGAAGGACTCTCGAAAGACGGCAAAATGGATCCTCTTCAGGAGGCCTTTATTCGGGAAGGAGCCGTACAGTGCGGCTTTTGCACTCCTGGTTTTATCGTGGCCGGACGCGCACTACTGAACCACAACGCGCACCCCACGGAGGAAGAAATCAAGGACGGGCTTTCGGGTAATCTTTGCCGCTGCACGGGGTACCAAAAGATCGTGACGGCGGTAAAGACAGCCATGGAAAAGGATGAAAACAATTGAACAATTGATAGCGGTGAAATGGGCGATTCGTGAATCGCCCTTACACCAAACACGAATCAGTGCGTAAAAGCAATGGGCGCGGGTTGTTTGTGATGTGCTCTTATAAATTTGCCAAAAAAGTGAATAATAGTTGGTGCAGTACTCGATTGGACATACCGTCTTGTATGGGGCGATTCGTGAATCGCCCTTACACCAAACAGGAATCAGCGCGTAAAAGCAACTGACACGGGTTGTTTGTGAGGTGTTCTTATAAATTTGTTAAAAAAGTGAATAATAGTTGGCACAGTACTCGATTGGACGTACCGTCTTGTAAGGGGCGATTCGTGAATCGCCCTTACACCAAACACCACCGTCGGTCAATTCGATTACGGGGATACGATTATTCCCGACCCGGGTGGTATTTTGTAACAATCGATTTGTCCGACAAGGAAATATCATTTGGCACCATAGCCAATAATCAAATGATTTTGAATGAGTGGGGGAAAATTGTGCAAGACTGGTGGCTAAAAATCCCAAGGCGGTACAAAAATATACGATTGGATGCATTTATTGTGATGCCCGACCATATTCACGGTATCATTCGGATCTTGCAATCGAATTCCTTTGGAGAAATCGGTAAATTGCCACAACAATTACCCGTAAAAAACCAAATGCAACGGTGGAACATGTTGTTACCAAAAATAATGGGTTATTTTAAAATGAATTCGGCAAAAGAAATTAACCAAAACCGAAATATTGTGGGTGTTTCCGTCTGGCATCGCAATTATTATGAACACATTATCCGAAACGAAAACGAATTGCAGCGCATCCGTAAATACATTATTCATAATCCGAGAAAATGGAAAAATGACCCGAAATAACAATCTGTAAGGCCAGTTCATGAATTGCACTTTACGCACTCGGACGTACCGTCTTGTATGGGGCGATTCGTGAATCGCCCTTAGACTAAACTCGAATCAGTGCGTAAAAGCAATGGGCGCGGGTTGTTTGTGATGTGCTCTTATAAATTTGCCAAAAAATTGAATAATAGTTGGCGCAGTACTCGATCGGACATAGCATCTGTAAGGGCGATTCGTGAATCGCCCCTTACACTTAACACAGGACAACCCAAAATAATCCAATGAATATTTACGAAAAAATCGTTGAATTGCAAAAAAATAAAACCCCGGCGGCGTTGGTTACGGTTGTACGGACGGATGGTTCCACACCGCGCAAGGCCGGTTCCAAAATGGTGGTCGATTGGGAAGGCCGAACCACCGGTACCGTGGGCGGCGGTACGGCAGAGGCCATGCTCATTAAACTGGCCAAAACCTGTATTCGCGAGAACCGAACCGACACGCTCGTGTACAACATGGCAGAGGACGGGCGCCCGGGGACGGCAATGGTCTGCGGCGGAACGATGGAGTTTTTCGTCGAGCCCCTGCAAATTGCACCTACGCTTTTCATTTTCGGGGGCGGCCATGTGGCACATGCCCTGTACAGGCTGTCGTGTTTTGTGGGATTCGACTGCGAGATCATTGAAGACAGAAAAGACGTCCTCACGCAGGAACGTTTCCCGGAGGCGCGGAAGCTTCACCTTGGAAATCCGGGAAAGGTGGCCGTGGGACTTCCGGTTCAGCCGCAGGATTACGTGGTGATTGCCACTCGTCATCACAAATTCGATCTGGAAGTTCTCCAAGCCCTGATTCACAAACCCCTGAAATACTTGGGAATGCTCGCCAGTGTCCGCAAAAAGGCAGAGCTGTTCGGGAAACTCCGGGAACAGGGCGTATCCGACAAGCTGCTGGAAATGATTCACACGCCGGTTGGATTGGCAATCGAGGCCGAAACCCCTGAAGAAATCGCCGTGAGCATTGTGGCCGAAATGATACACATTAAAAATCGAAAAGCTGAAACCATTTTGAAATCGCCTGAAATATTAATAGGGAAAATTTCTGCAGAAGGTTAAAAATAGAGGGCTGAGTCATGGAAATCAGTTCGATTCACACGTATTCTCCCGGCGCGTTGGTTGAAGCACTTCAAATGCTGGCGGAATACCCCAAACGCTATCACATTCTTTCGGGTGGAACCGATTTGGTAGTGCGGATGCAGGATGGTCTCGTGCACCCGAAGCACTTGCTGAATCTGACATTTATCCCGGAAATGAAAGAAATTTTTATCGAAGATAATCAATTAACCTTCGGCGCCAATGTGACATTTGGTGGGGTTCTTGAAAATGCTCTCTTCCGGAAACATGCCGATCCGCTTTTTCAGGCCGCGCAAATCATGGGATCGCCTCAAATCCGCAACATGGCCACGCTGGGCGGAAATCTCATGAACGCCTCGCCTGCGGGAGATTCCATTCCGCCGCTTTTTGTGTTGGGTGCCGAGGTGTGCTTGGAAAGCCTAAATAGTATCCGATGGATCAAAATTGAAAATTTTTTCTCGGGACCCGGTAAAACCGTGCGGGAACCCGTTGAACTGCTCACGAAAATTCGATTTCCGATCAAACCCGATTTCTGGCAGGGCGGCTTCCTGCGCCTGGGACAGCGGGAGGCCCTGGCCATTTCCAAGGTTTCACTGGCTTACTGGGGCGATTTCAGAGACGGAGTGGTTCACGACGTCCGGCTCGCGCTGGGGGCGGTGGCACCCACCGTTATTCGAGCCTCAATAACGGAAAATTTCTTGCGAGGAAAATCTCTGACTTCGGCTATTTTGGAAGAGGCGTCCGGGATCATTAAAAATGAGGCCCGCCCGATTTCTGACATCCGCTCGGACGCAAACTACCGCCGCGAAATGTGCGGCGTGCTATTAAAACGCGCCTTGCAACAATGGTTTTAAGATGAACCCCTGCAGGGTTCGGTTTGGGGCAAAAATAATTCGATTTGAAAAAAGGAGGGTACTGTGTCTCTTTCACTCATCAGTTCTGCATTTGAAACCGGCGGGATGATTCCTGTCCAATACACATGCGACGGTGCAGACATCTCACTGGCGCTTTCGTGGGAAAACGTTCCGGAGAAGGCAAAAAGCCTGGCACTGATTTGTGACGATCCGGATGCGCCGGTGGGAACGTGGGTGCACTGGGTTTTATTCGATCTCCCTGCAGCAATTTCCGGTTTGCCCGAAAATATCCCCCCCCAAAAAGTTCTGGAAAACGGTGCCAAACAGGGAATGAATGATTTCCGAAAAATCGGCTATGGCGGACCCTGTCCTCCGGGAAGCATTCACCGCTACTTCTTCAAGCTCTACGCACTGAACGATTTTCTCAATCTGTCACCGGGAGTCACAAAATCCGAACTCTTGAAGGCCATGCAAGGGCATGTTTTGGAGCAGGCGGAGCTCATCGGAAAATACAGTCGGCAGAAAAAACGCTTCTGAGATTCTGATTTCTTGCAAACGGCGGAAATAAAAAAATCAAAATGTAAACTGCAGCCTTAAGCCTTGCGAAGGTTGAAAACCTTTGCAAGGTTTCAGATAACGACTTTTCCTCTACTCTACGATGGCTTCTAAAGCAAGTCGGTTCGTTTTCTTCTGCCTGCCAATTCCAGTCTTCGCAACGGAATCTGCGACACAATCATTCCGGCCAGCATTAGGAAACAGCCCAAACCTTCGCGGGTATTCAAAGCCTCATTTAAAATCCACCAGCCGCCCAGTGCCGCAAACACCGACTCCAGGCTCATAATAATCGCCGCGTGGGAGGGATGGGCTTTCTTCTGCGCCACAACCTGCAGAGTGTAGGCGATTCCAACAGACATCAGACCGGCGTAGAGAATGGGAACCGCCGCCTTCAAAATATTTGCCAGAATTATTTCTTCCGCAATGACGGCTCCAATCAAACTGAGCATGGCGCACACAAAAAACTGGAAAAATGCCAGTTGAAACGTGTTTAGCCGGGGGGTTAATCGATCAATCAGAAGGACGTGGGAAGCCCAGAAAAAAGCACTCACCAGTACCAGAAGATCCCCGCTTGTCATGGTGAAATTTTCGCGGACGCTTAATAAATACAGCCCCACAACCGCCAAAAATGCCCCCGCCCAGGTTTGTCTATTGGTTCGATTTCCCAAGAATATTCCGAGGATGGGCACTAAAATGACGTACAGTCCTGTAATAAAACCGGCCTTGCCTGCTGTGGTGTAAACAATGCCAACCTGCTGAAAGGTGGATCCCAGAAAAAGAATAACACCGGCTAATCCGGCTCCCACAAAAAGACTTTGAGGAACGGTGTTTCCGGTTTGATTGGTTGTTTGGCGGGTTCTCCGAAACAAAAATGGAAAAAGCACCAGCGCTCCCAGTGCAAAACGAATGGCATTGAACGTAAATGGCCCGACGTATTCCATTCCAGCCCGTTGGGCCACAAACGCAAATCCCCAAATAGTGGCCGTAATGAGCAGCAGTACATCGGATTTCAACGTGGTGGTTTTCATAAAAATGAGAGGTTCACTCGGTACCGACCAGAGCCTCGATCTCCTCCACCGTTTTGGGAATGGGCTTTCCCAGCACGCGGTGTCCGCTGTCTGTTACCAGCAAATCGTCCTCGATGCGAATCCCGCCAAAATCACGGTAGGTTTCCACGCGGTCGTAATCAATAAAATCGGTGAATTTCCCTGTCGCTTTCCACTGGTCAATCAGGGCGGGAATAAAATAAATGCCCGGCTCTGCCGTCAGTACGTAACCGGGTTTCAGGCGCTTGCCCATGCGAAGGTAGGCCAACCCGAATTGATCGCTTCGGGTGATCTCCTCGTCGTAGCCGACCCAATCTTCACCCAGCCCTTCCATGTCGTGTACATCCAGACCCATCATGTGCCCCAGTCCGTGCGGGAAAAAGAGAGCGTGGGCGCCTTCGGCAACCGCTTCGTTTACATCGCCCTTCATGAGTCCTAGCTCTTTCAGACCTTCGGCCATGATTTTCGCTGCCAGGAGATGCACATCACGGTAGGGGAATCCCGGCCGGATGGCTTCAATGGCCGTAAGTTGTGTTTTCTGAACAACATCGTAAATTTCTTTTTGTCTTTGCGAAAATTTTCCACCGACGGGAAACGATCGGGTAATGTCTCCGGCATAGTGCGAAGGCGCCTCTGCACCGGCATCGTGTACCACCAGATCACCGGGCTGCATCTGATTCCCGTGGAATTCGTTGTGAAGGGTTTCGCCGTGAACCGAAAAAATGACTGGGAACGACAACCGCCCGCCGGAAGATAATGCGATTCCTTCCACCCTGCCTGCCACTTCTCGCTCGAATTTACCCGGCTTTGTCCATTTCATTGCCTGAA
>CAZIYL010000028.1:0-16287 GCA_964543425.1 uncultured Deferribacteres bacterium | reverse complement strand
GAATAAAATCCCGATGATTTTTTTCATTTTGGGGCTCCTCCTTAAGCCAATACTATAGAATTTCCTAATTTAATTTCCTTCTATACCTTTATCGGGATTAACAATAAAAAATTTTAGTCTTTTTTATCTGATTTTAATTTCTTCTCCGCTACCAATTGATTCGCGCGGAAAAGAGACTCAAATGTCCCCGCATCCGTCCACCAGCCACCCAGTACATCATAGGTCATTTGACCCATTCTGATGTACGCATTGTTCACATCGGTAATTTCCAATTCCCCACGATGGGAGGGCACCAGCTTTCGAGTGATGTTGAACACCTTTGAGTCGTACATATAAATCCCAACAACCGCCAAATTGCTCTTGGGAACCAATGGCTTTTCAACGATTTTGGTAACCTTTTTCCCATCCACTTCTGCCACTCCAAAACGTTCCGGATCGGGAACCTCTTTTAAAAGAATTTTGGCTCCCTCCGGCTGCGATTGAAACGCCTGCACATACTCTGAAATATCCTTTTCGATGATATTATCGCCAAGAATAACAATAATTTTGTCGTTATCCGCAAAGTATTCCGCCAGCTTTAAGGCATCGGCAATTCCACCTTCTCCTTCCTGATACGTGTAATTAAGATGCCTGAGACCGAATTGCTTCCCGTTCCCCAACAATCGCAGAAAATCTCCGGCATTATTCCCGCCAGTAACGATTAAAATTTGCTCAATTCCCGCCCGCACCAGTGTTTCAATTGGATAATAGATCATCGGTTTATTATAAATAGGCAAAAGGTGTTTGTTTGTTACACGCGTCAACGGATAGAGACGCGTACCCAAACCACCTGCCAAAACCACACCCTTCATAATCAAAATCCCTTATTTGTTTTGAATCAAGCGTACAGCAAAATAGGAAAAGTAAGCAATGGAACCCAACTTGGAAACAAACTCCAAACTCTTAATCACCCAATGATAAGAAGTAGCCGGAACAATAATCGTATCGTTCGGCAACAACTGGGGATTTTGGGATTCATCCCCCGAATCGATAAATTTCTTCACGTTCAGTGAAATTAACTTCTCACTGCTATCGCGCATGGCTATTCGAATCAGTCGAATTTTTTTTAACTGCGCATCTTCCAAAGGTCCACCGGCATATGAAATCAATGAGACAATGTCTGTATTTGTGGGAACCAAATATTGTCCGGGCATTTTTACGAAGCCCCAAACATTTACCCGAATTAATAATTGATCCTGATTGCCAATAACATATTGTGCCCCCCTGTTCTGGAAATTGGCAAGCGGACGTTGTTGAGCCTGCAAAACACTACCAAAAAACACAATGACTAAAATAATCGGAATAGCACCCCACTTTTTGCAACCCATTTCGCTTCTCCCTAAATTACTTCATTCCGGTACTGTAAAAACTTTCCAATGCGATTCGGAACCCGTATTCGCTTCGGAGCCAACCTTATCGATGCGCCAGGCGTACGTTTTGTTTTTTTCAAGAGATGTTTCAACGGCTGAGCTGTCACTATTAAAATTTACCGTCTCCCTCTGCCCCTGATAATTAGGAGGAATCTCCGCAATCCAAATCGGCTTCTGTTGAGGATTTTCATAGAGACGCAAAATGTAGAAAATAGGCGCTACTCCTGAATTATTCCATTCAAAAACCGGATGGGCATTCAGAGTATTGCCCAGGCTATTGGCCTTAATTAGCAATTTGTAATCTACCGTGTCCGATGGTTGACTTTCCCGTCCATTCAATCCAACCGCCGTAACGTAGTACCAATAGCGAGTGCCAACCAACACATTTTGATCAATAAAGCTTGTATCGACATCCGACACATTTGTTAAAAACTTAAAACTGCCAGATTTCGCTTTCTTTTTATAAATATTCCATACCCGAATGTTTGCTTGCGGATGATGCCATTCAAAAAATATTGCATTCATTTCAGGAATCGCATCAACCCCTTTTTCAATCACAGAACTTTCGGCCGATTTCGGAACAATAATTGGAGGATCCGGTTTTTGAACTTCCGGACCGGAAGAATTCAATTTACAAGATAAGATAGAAAAAATTATGATAAATAGCAAGAAGAAAAAATGTTGTTCCTGAATTTTCATCTGAAAAATCCTTAAAAATGATAGGAAAATCCCAGGCGATGAGAGGGATTGAGCTCGTGTGTTTCAAGAGCATAGTTGATCTGAAACCTCCAAAAAGAAAATCCGGCGCCAAACGAGATATGTTTTTCGCGATTTCCAATGCGCAGTGCCAGGCGATTGCGATAATTCCATTCAACACCCAGGCCCATAGATTTTGAAAAACTTTTTCCAATTGTAACCAGCAGGCGGCTGTAGTACCGGGAAAACGGCTGCACATAGGACACGCCCCACCCCAGCGAACTTTTCATCACATCGTGGTGGTAGGTCGACCAACTGAGGCTGGATTGTGTCAAATTTTGCCAGGAAAATCCCAGTACCAGTTTCCCCAATCTTTTGGAATCAAAAAAATCATTCAGACCCAACCGTACCTGAAATCCCAGATCCAGGCCCATTCCAGAGGCTGAATGCGGCCCGATCTTTGTGTGCAATAGTTTCAAATTCAGGCCAACGGGCACGTCAATCCTGAATTTTGAATACAACCAGCCTAAATCCACCAATTTTTGATTATTCTTCACAAAGCTAAAAATATAAGCTTCTTCCACATCGCTTAAATATCCGTCCGGCGTGCCGTCCGGGCGAAGAGCCGGATCGCGCAGGCGTTGTGCAATGTTTTCGCCTTTCAGCTCCGGATAAATCGGAATATCGTCCACACTAAACCGAACGTAATTGAAAGCAACCGCCGCCTTGTAAATTGGAAGCGTGAGTCCCAGATGATCCAATCTTCCCAGAGGATTTTGAAATCCCCCGAATTGCGTAGCAGCCATTCCGTGAATTTCTTTTGAAACGCCAAATATTCCGGCAGGGTTCCACAAAAACGCCGTTCCATCTGCAGGCACGGCCACAAATGTACCTCCCAATCCGGAAGCCCGCGGACTACCGCCGATGGACAGGAAATCCGCCGCGTATTTGCCTGCGAAAGAGCCTTCGGGTAAAATGAGAAGAAAAACAAAAAGGATGCAGCTTACTCGTCTCATTGGATTCGAACAATCTTTCCTGTTTTTTCGATGGTTTTCTTTTCACCTTTTGCTGAAAATTTAAAATAATACACCCCGTTCGCCACCTCGTCTCCATTTCCATCCATACCGTCCCAAGCCTGCTCGTGGTAACCGGACTCCAGTGGGTCAGGATCGTCCACAAAATCCGGCAATTCAAACCGGCGAACCAACCGGCCGGAAACCGTGTAAATTTTCAGTGAAATATCCTCTGCGGGCGCTGTCAATTCGTACGCAAAGATTGTCTCTTCCTTGAATGGATTGGGGTAATTCCCAAGAATTTTCAAATCAAAGTTGGCCGCCACTTTAAAATGCACCGAGACAATCTTCGACAAATTTCCCACACAATCCATTCCCTGAACGGTCAACTGGTGATTTCCGGAAGAAAGCTCCGGCGAAAAGGTAAGCACAAGATTATTTGCGCCAAAATTTGTTTGAAGGTCGGTCTTTTCGTCATTCAGCGATTGTCCGTCTAAAAGAATTTTTTGAGCAGCCACATCCGGGTAAATATCATTTTCGTCCCGAAAATCAATGGTAAATTGTGGGTGATTTCCAACGTAGCCGCCGTCAAAGAATCCTTGTTTATTCGCCGCAATTTTGACTTCCGGCGGCGTGCGATCCGTGCTCTTTAAAAAGGCAAACGCCCCCAATTGACTCGTGGCTGCAACAAGGACTGAATCGTTTGAATTTGTTTGAAGAACTTTTGCCCAGCTTTTTGTCGATGGATAAAATCGAAAGAGATTGACACCCTGGTTGGAAATGCTTTGAATTGAATCGTTTAGTGTAAAACAAATTTTGGCCGAAACCTTCGGAACGGAAAATGCCTTGAGAACCAGCACCGGAAAATCCCAGCCTTGGGGATTAGCGACCTCTACCGATTGATTGGTTCTGTACGCATTCCAGGAATCCGTTTCAAAAGACAATACAAGCGGGTTGACTTGACTTGTCGGTGACATTGTTACGGATATTTTATGCCACGTACAGGTTGAATCTGTCTTCGCACTTCCAAGGATAAATCCTTTCCCCGGCTGAAATTGAAACGCAGACGGCACCACGACCGCTTCCGCCCGATTATTGGATTTCGTCTTTTCCCGCACCTGATTTTTGGAATCGGCCACGACTTGAATGCGCACATCGCCCGGCGGCAGCGCTGCTCCAATTTTCACCGTTTTGGTTTCAAAGGGATTAAAATCAACCTGTGTCTCGCCAATTTTCAAGGAATCCTTCGAGCCACGCATCTTAAAAAAAGCAATGGAAACGTTGGTCAGAGAAGCCGCCCCCGCGTTCTGGACAACGGCCTGCAAAGCGAGACTGTCCTGGGCTTGGAACGAAATCGAACCCCGCACCACGCGCAGATCCGTCAAATCGTTGACCCAAAAATAGTTCTCTGCCGAATGAAAACTCCCGCCCTCGTCATTCCAGGAAATGTGGTAATTCACCTTTCCGACAATCTTTGCGAGAAATGGCCGGGTGGTCCGAAAAAGAGACTCCGCCGGCTGCCACTTCATTGCAATGGAATCTCGCCGAGGGGTTTCAAACACGCAGGCTGCGTCGGCTTGCTCGGAAATACCGACCAATTTTGCACTTAGCAGGACCGAATCGCCTACAATCACATTTTCCGGTGTACGGGCAACTTCAAGCAGGGCGCTTTTGCCGAGAGAAAAACTCAGCGATCCGTGATAATTTCCGGGTTTGTTTTCCGCGTACAGATCAAAAGGCATGTGGTACACGCCATTTTCCAGATCCGGGGGAATCTTTAGGGAAATCTGTTTTCCCCCTGAGTAGGACATTTCAAAGCTCCGACGGATTTTCCCAATTGAATCCACAATTGCGGCCGTGAGCTTGCCCTCACTGACGGGCGCATTAACTTTTGCACGGAGAGAATCGCCCGCACTGTGCACTGCGAGCGACGTTTGAATTCGAAGCGAATCCTTTGGGAAGGCAGGGCGCAGAGCCGGATCCCCCAACAAATTGTACTGGTTCACCATCGACTCCCTCTGCGGCGTGAAATATTTTGCCTGATAATCGATTTTGCCCAACGTCACCGCTGCCCCAATTGTGGAAGCCGGATTCACAAAAAGATGGTGAAGAAGCTGCCGTAAAAAGTAGTAATCGTTCCAGACCCAGCCCACTCCGGAAGCCCCCAGGAATGCCACTACGCCCTGATGATCTAATTTCAGCAATTGCTCACCCAAACAGGACACGTCGCCGGGGGAATCAAATGCGGCAGTAAAGCATGTCATGCTGGTAACAATAGGGTAATCGGGCGCGTTTCTCAGCGATTGAATGTCGTCGAAACGAAAGAGCAGATTGTCTGCCCAAACCGCGCCGCCGCCGTGCCCCATAAAATTGGTGTAGCTCACTCCCTGATCAAAATAGGAAAGCAACTTCTGGGTGTCTCCGTAAAAAGGATCGGTTGTCGGGTTAGCGGTAAGTTTTTGAATTAGAAAATCCTTTGGCAAAATGTCTTTGGCCAATTCGGCATTTTGCTCGTGAAAAAATTTATCGTGTCCGGCAATCATTAGGAGCCGGTTTCGCCACTCACCATTGCTGGGATGAGTTTCATAGGATAAAATCTTTTCCAGCATCTGATTCAGTTCTTCATTTGTCCGGGCAGGCAGGCGTCCAATAAAATAATCGGGGATTAAATCAGTGCCGGAAACAAGTGCATACCAGGTGTCGCTTACGGCCGCACCGAATTTAATGGTTTGAAAATGGTAAACCGGAATGAAATTTACTTCCTGAGCCGATGGGCTTCTTACCGCGTAATTCCCGTCGCCTACCAAAAGTACATACGTCGGGGCGGGTTTTTGCCAATTGTTGTAAACATATGTAAGAAAATTTTTAATCCCAACAGGACTTTTTTCGCCATCTGAAAACTGGTCGTAGATTTCATCCGTGTAGGCCATTTTAACCGACAATCCTTGACTCTTACGCAAATCAATGAGTTGCTGAAGATCTTCATTTCCAGCAAAATAAGGGTGCGTAATAATCAAATAATCCGCCTGATTATCCGAATTTTTGAGATTCGATTCGTAAATCAATTGCGCCGATTCGGGTTCCAGCTTGGCCTCAGGCGTCAGGGCAATGTAAGTGGTTTGGGCGGAGGGTACGTTGTCTTCAAACGTCAAGCGGAAGGATTTTTGTTGAAGGGAATCTACCATTTCTTCCACCTGTCCTCCAAAAATCTGGCTCTGGCCAATTTTAAACACCTCCACATTCGGGCGGGAAAATCCGTCAATTCTGAATTGATAGCGCCCGTCGGGCCAGTCATCCGGCCGGGTGAATTTAATATAGTTCTTCTCGGCTTTGTAGAGCCGGGGGTACGTTACGTTAAACCAGTTGACCAGAAAAAAATCGAGCTCATCGTCAGAATCGTTAATGATCGTGAGGGCATTTTTTTCCTCGTCCAATTGGGCACCGAACACGCCGTCCGGAGGGGAGATTTCAACGGAATATTTGGTCTGGTCGTACCAGTCTCCTTGCAAAATGCGGTGATTGGAAAGAAATGCGCGTACTTTGTGGTGGCCGTAGGTCATTCCGTGCAGCATAATTTCCACCTTAACAAGGCGGTTTGAGTAAATGTCCGGTGTAGGCAGATCGACCGGGTAATTCTGGATTTCTCCGGCGCCAATGCTGCCCCAAAACCAGTGGTCGCGGTTAACTCCGGGTGCCACCCGGCTTAATCGGCTGTACATTTGATCCTTCTCCGCGTGAACCGTAGCCATAAAATTTGAGGGTTTGAAAACCTTCAACGCTTCCGCGGAAAAGTATCCGCCGTTTTCCGCACCGTAGTGTTTGCCCGGCAATCCGCTCCAGACAACAAAATAGGCGGATTCCAGGGCATACGGATCGTAATACATGTCGTTGGCGTCGGGATAAAGGGTGTTGAGATTGGGGTGCCCCCAGAATTCAAAGCTGTCTCCCGGGTCGAAATGCCCGTCATCCAGACCGTGACTCACAAAGGGAATTGACTTCCCTTTTAATTTTACGGACAAATTGGCCCAATTGACTTCTTCAAGCGGAATTTTCCGCTCTTTGAGAAAGGCGTACGTAATTTTGTACCAGCCCTCTTCGGACACCAGAAGCTTAAAGCCGGTTACTTTTCTCTCCGAAGGCGAAATGAAGGCAGACTTTCTTAGATACAATTGCGAAGAAGCCACGGCCACATTTTTGATCGAGCCGGGGTTGAGCACCATTCCTTTCACCTGCTGCAGAACGGAAGCATTTTCCGGAATGGGCTGGGATCGTTTTTGAAGACCTCTCAAACCCAAATCCAATCGAATCACGAGTGTGTCAAAAAGCGTGACTGTTTTCCGATCCTGTGAAAATTGGACGGGGAACACCTGAAGTGACCACAGAGGAAACTCCCGAAAGCGGCCAACTTTTTCAACGCTTACCAGAGGAATCCTGGGCAAAGAAGTGAAAGGCTTCAATCCAGAAAACGGGGCCGCGCTGCCGCTGTCCCCAAGGGCCGTCTCAACCGGAATTTCAAGATTTACGGTCAGCGGCAAATTTTTTTGGTGCGAACGCACCACAAAAACACGAGGCTGTTTCGCAAAACTCACAAACGGAAAGCTGCTTACGGAGAAACCGTTCAACGAATCGCCTTCGGCCAAAAAGTAATTTTTCGCAAAATTCTCCAGCCATTTGGTGCTTTTCGCACCTTTAAAATTGTACACAATCCGAAGGGTTAAGCTTGTAGCTCTTTGGGAAAGCACTTTATGTGATTCCGACACATTCTGTTGAGGCAAATGTATTCCGGCCACCGCGGGAATTCCCCACAAAAAAATAAATATTCCCAATAAGTTTTTAAGGGTTTTCATCTCTCCACTTTAAAACTTTTCTCTAACAATTCTCTCAGTTCTTCTTCGCTCAGATTCTTTTTCATTTCTCCATTCATCGCCACTGAAATGTAGTGTGTCTCTTCGGACACCACAATTATGACGGCGTCAGATTCTTCTGAAAGTCCCAGAGCCGCACGGTGGCGGGTGCCGTACCAGGGTTCCAGAGTGTCACTTTGGGAAAGCGGTAAAATACATTTGGCTGCTTCAATGAGTTCGTTTTGAATAATGAGCGCCCCGTCGTGCAGGGGTGACAGAGGATTAAAAATAGAAACAATCAGCGGCGCAGACACTTCCGCTTGCAGTTGGATGCCCGTTTCGATGATTCCACGAAGCCCCATTTCGCGCGTCAAAACAATTAATCCACCAATTCCCAGATTGGAAAGCTCCGCTGAAGCCTTCACCACTTCATTGATGACCTTGCTTCCCCGAATGCGGACAAAACGCCGAATAAGCGGAAGATTGCCCAGGTAAAGCAAAATGCGCCGCAGCTCCGGTTGAAAAACAATCACAAACGCCACCAGCCAGATGGTGCCCAGACTGTCAAAAATCCACGAGAGTGTTTTCATATTGAAGATTTTGGCTACGACGGATGTGAGCAAAATAATGATCCACCCGGCAATAATTTGAATAGCCCGGGTCCCTCGAATGAGCAGGTACAATCGGTAGAGAATGTACGAAATGACCAGAATATCCAGCAGATCAATAATCGTAAAATGAAGAAATTCAATCCGAAATAATGTAAGGTTTAGCCGATCCATTCAGTCTGCCTTTGAATCTGTTTTTACTTTTTTTTATTTGTAACCGGCTGCGGATTCTTGATTTACCGGTTTTGCTTCCCTGCAAAAAAATCGGCGATTTTAGCGGCACGCAGCGCTTCTTTCACATCGTGAACCCGAATCATGTGTGCGCCATTCAAAATCCCGATCGTGCTGGCGACAAGTGTTCCCTCCAATCGTTCTTTTGGAGGACGATTGAGAATCTTCCCCAAAAAAGATTTTCTGGAAGGCCCGATCAAAATGGGCGACTCCAGCATTTTCAGGGCCGCCAGTTCCACCAGAATCTGGTAATTGTGAAACCACTGCTTTCCAAAGCCGATACCGGGATCGACAATGATTTTTTCGGGCGAAATCCCGGCCTGCAGTGCAAGTGACCGGCTCTCTGCCAATTCATTCAAAATCTCGCTCATCAGATTCCCATACCGGGGGTTTTGCTGCATGTTCCCGGGATTTCCCCGAATGTGCATCACCACGACGGGTACATCAAATTCGGCGACAACGAATGCCATTTCAGGATCGAAACGCAAGCCGCTAATATCGTTAATCATATCGGCTCCTGCCCGAAGCGCCTCGTGAGCCACCGACGCCTTCGTCGTGTCAATGGAAATCGGTATGGAAATTTCATTGCGAATCGCTTCCAAAACAGGCAGTACACGGCCGATTTCCTTTTCGTCAGAAAGCGGCTCAGCGCCCGGTCGGGTAGATTCTCCGCCGATGTCCAGTACGTCGGCGCCAGCCTCTTCCAGTTCCCGCGCCCGCTTTCGTGCGTGATCCACATCCAAATACTCTCCTCCATCCGAGAAGGAATCCGGAGTAACATTCAAAATCCCCATGATTCGCGTTCGCTCTCTCCAATCCCAGATTTGATCGGAAATTGCCAACGGCCGGGGGAAATAATCATCAAAATAGACTTTTTGAAATTTCTTTAAATCTTCAACAAATTGCGCCTCCCGGTTTTCTGCGCCCCGGCGAATCAGTTCATCAACCGTTTTTCGGGTCACCATCAGACGGCAGGAGTAGTCATCCGCCGGCGAGGCATCCCATTCGCAGACCCCCCATTTTTGAACGGATTCAACAAAGAGCTTTTTATCCGATTTTTTCGAAAAACGAACATCCATCCCACAAACCTTCGGGGAAGGCGGTGGGGTCAATTGCCCCGGATGTTCGCGAAACCGCCAATCCGAAATCTGGGAAAATCCGTACACACGAATCATCCGGCTGCCTTTCGGTTTAGCAAAATGACGAGATGTTTTCTGGCTTCTTCTGCGAAGGGATCATTCGGTCCGGATTTGAAGTGAATCCGCTTTCGCAAAAAATAAATAGCCCCGTCAATTTCCCCCTTTTGTTCGTAAATCTTTGCCAGATAGAGGTAAGAATTGACAACATCTCCGCAGGCCAGGGCTTTTTCGAAATAAGGAATCGCCTCGTCGGGCTTTCCTTTGAGAAAGGCAATCACCCCCAAATTGTAAATGGCAACGGCATCCGTGGAATCCTTCTGCACCAATTTCCGAAAGATTTTTTGCGCCTTTGGATACTGTGTGGTGTTAATGTAAAATTTGCCCAATTCCATTAAACCGTCGGTCAGTTCCGGGTTAAATGACAGCAAATCTTTGTACGCTTGTTCCGCCTCGGCTAAATCGTGCTGGCGGTACAAGGCATCTGCCAGAAAAAGATGGCCCTGAACGGAAGCCGGATTTATAAAAATTGCCCGCCGCAGCGCTTGTCGAATCGAATAAAAACCGATTTTTCGCAAACGAGACGGATGCAAGCGGGACAGAGAGATGTACAAGGCATCGGAATTCGGGTACAGGCGGTAGCTTTTGAATAGGCTTTTCTGAGCCTTGCTCCAAATTTCCATAAAAATGTAGTAATTCCCTTCAAGCAAATGAACAAGAGACCAGTTTGGAGCCTCTTTTCTGGCATTCACAACCGCCGAGTAGGTGTTTGCCAGATCATCCGCCAGGTACGCCCCCCGGGCTTGTTTGTCAACAACATTTTGAAGATCAACTTCGGACAATCCCACCCAACCCAGGCATGAATGAGGCGAATGGGTTAGAATTTCCTGAAATGATTTTTCAGCGCCCGCCAAATCATTGGAAAATAGCTGAAACTTTCCATGCGCAAATTGCCTCCACTGACCCGGGGTGGACTGAAATTCAACCCGCCGTAATCGGGCGAGTTGTTTCAGACTGTCCCTGCCCGTGTAAACGTTGCGGGCCCATTTTCCAAGAGCCTCCGAAAGGGTTTTGCCCGAATATGAATCTTTCTTTCCCCCGGTTTTTTGACCGAGTTTCTCAGAGACGCAAACAAGCTGCCTCAATTTCGGCTTCCAGCGGACCCAGACGAGCCTGTCGGCTTTCATTCGTTTTAGGAAAGAGCGAATGGAATCCTTTTGGGTGAGACCGCTTTTCGGAATCACTCGATACACCCAATCCGGCGAGTACACAATAAATTTTTCAGGCGGCAGCCAACGCGATAATTTGAGGAAGGCTTCGTACTGAACCGCGTAATCCTGCGAGTGAGAGAAATCTCGCAAAAAGCCATCCGGACTGGCAAGAGCCACACGTTCGTGGCGAAGTGGGGACCGGAACACCCACCAAAGCCCTCCATAAATAAAAATAGACAGGACAAAAATCCACACAAGCCATTTAATGAATTTTCGCCTGCCTATAATTTCTGACGTTCGATAGATAAACCAAGCAGTAAACCACCCAATCAGGATTAATACGATCCACACCCAAAAGCCCCCCGGCACGTCTGCCGAGAGAACCCCGAACCATTGCCTGATCATGAATTCATCCTAAATTCTTACGATTGCTCTCCTTTATCCGCATCTGAACCAATTTGGGCTTCAGATTCTACTACCGGAGCTTCTTTGGGCCTTGCTTTCACTGTTTTCCGGCGGCGCGGCTTGCTACTTGCAGCATCGGCCAACTTTTTCTTTTTGGGTGGCGGCGCCATTGTTTCGCCCGCAATAATTTGATCGATCTGGTGGCCATCCAAAATTTCGTATTCCAGCAAAGCCCCTGCCAAACGGTGAAGCAAATCCACATTGTCGCGCAGGATTTTCTCAGCTTTATCAGCCGCTTCCTGAACAATGCGTTTGACCTCTCCGTCAATGATTTTGGCCGTTTCTTCGCTATAATCTCTGTGCTGGGCAATTTCGCGGCCAATAAATATTTCCTCGTCCTTTTTGCCGAAAGTTACCGGCCCCAGTTTCTCGCTCATTCCCCATTCGCAGACCATCTTTCGCGCCATTTCGGTCGCGCGCTCAATGTCGTTTCCGGCCCCGGTTGTGTAATGATTCAGAACAATCTTTTCGGCCGCCCGGCCACCCAAAAGATGAACCAATCGCGTTTCGAGATATTCTTTGGAATAGCTATGGCGCTCGTCGATGGGTAGGTAGGATGTAATTCCCAAAGCCCGCCCGCGCGGAATAATCGTCACCTTGTGCACGGGATCGGACCCCGGTGTGAGCTTTGCCACCAACACGTGCCCCGATTCGTGGTAGGCCGTGCTTCGCTTTTCGTCATCGCTGATGATCATGCTCTTGCGTTCCACTCCCATGAGCACCTTATCTTTGGCCTCCTCGAAATCATCCATCTCAACGCGTTTTTTATCTTTTCGGGCAGCCATCAGTGCGGCTTCGTTGACGAGATTTGCCAGATCGGCACCGGAAAATCCCGGTGTCCCCTTGGCGATAATTTCCAGAACAACATCTTTGTCAAGGGGAATTTTGCGCGTGTGAACACGCAGAATACCCTCGCGTCCTCGCACATCCGGACGATCCACCACAATTTGACGATCAAATCGTCCCGGGCGCAGCAACGCCTGATCCAGAATATCCGGCCGGTTCGTGGCCGCAATCAAAATGACACCCTCATTGGAATCGAACCCGTCCATTTCAACGAGAAGCTGATTCAGGGTTTGCTCACGTTCATCGTGGCCGCCGCCTAATCCGGCGCCGCGGTGCCGCCCGACGGCGTCAATTTCATCAATAAAAATAATGCAGGGTGCGCTTTTTTTGCCCTGCTCAAACAAATCCCGCACACGCGAAGCACCCACACCCACAAACATCTCTACAAAATCGGCGCCGCTAATGCTGAAAAACGGCACCCCTGCCTCACCGGCAACTGCTTTTGCCAACAGTGTCTTTCCGGTTCCGGGAGGGCCTAACAAAAGCGCTCCTTTGGGAATACGACCTCCCAACCGTTGAAATTTCCCCGGATCTTTCAGAAAATCAATTATTTCCCTCAATTCCTGTTTGGCCTCATCCGCACCGGCCACGTCATCAAACGTAACCCGCAGCTTGTCCTGCATCATAAGTTTTGCACGGGATTTTCCAAAGGAGAAAATTCCTTTGCTTCCCCCTCCTTGCATCCGCTTCAGCAAATAGAACCAAATAGCCGCCAGAACAATCCACGGAAGCAGGTTGAGCAAATACCCAAGCCAATCCATGGACTTTTCGCGAAAATCGTATTTGATTCCGGCCTTGTCCCATTGATCCAACATCTCTTTGTTTACAAATGGCAGCATGACCTTAAATCGTTTATAATTAACAATCCGGCCCCCTACTTTCGTTGCGCTTTCATGCTTTAAAACGCCGTGAAATTCTTTGTTTTTTATCACTGCGTGATCAATTTCAGTGGCCTGCAATAAGCGTTGATATTCACTGTAACTAATGACCTGTTCGCCCTTTCGCCCCAGATTACTAAAGGCCTGTGCAAACAAAATAGAGCCCAGGATAATCAGAATCCAGATTGTAATCGATCGGGAATAGCGCTTCCAGCCCCCCCCATTTTCATCGTTTGGGGTGTTGTTTCCACCCGGGGCATTTCCCTTCTTATTTTTTGAACGCTTTGGAAGCGTCGGTCGTTTGGGCGTTGTTTTTCGGCCGGGTTTATTCGTTTTTAGTACAATTGTTTCTGAATGATTAAACATCTATTTTACTCCGCTTTACTCTCTTTTTCAATGTAAATTGCACGCAAATTGCGCAACTTTTGTTTGTAATCCAATCCGTAGCCAATAACAAATTTATCGGGAATCTCAAATCCCACATAGTCGATTGGTGCGGCAATGGAATTATCCCGTTTTTTCAATAAAAGCGTTACAAATTTTAAAGATCGCGGTTTTATAGCGGTAATTATTTTTCGCATATATTGAATGGAAAGTCCCGAATCCACGATATCTTCCACCACGATTAAATCTCTGTCTTCAATTTCACAATCCAAAGCTTTGAGCAGGGAAACGTTCCCACTGGAAATTTTTTCATCGCCGTAACTGGAAATTTTCAGAAAATCAATCTCACAATCGATGGGCACTTCCCGAATTAAATCGGCCAAAAAAATGAAACTGCCATTGAGGACGCCCACAAAAATAGGCACAAGGCCGTCGTAATCGTCAGCAATTTGTCGCCCTAATTCTTTTGTCCGTTGATGGATATCTTCTTCCGAAATATAGACTTCAAATTCTTGCTTTTTTAAAACGTCTTGCAATAGGTTTTGTTCGTTTCGCATATTAAGCCCTTATTTTCTCAATTGTTAGCTTAAGGCTTTTTGTGGTAGCTTCTGTCACCCTGAAGCGATTGTCCAATCGAAGTCCGCAAACCCAAACAATTTCTCCATCCGCCGTGAACACCAGTACCCGCTTTCTTTCGTGGAAAGGAATTTTCTCGTCGATCAAAAAATCGGAGATTTTCTTTTGTCCGGTCAATCCCAATGGGGAAAACCAATCGCCTTCTCTCCACGGATGGAGGGACAACTCCTTGCCCTGAAGCAAATTCCAATCAACCCACTCCACTGCCGGATTCCCGCTAAATTGGTGAAACTCCCGGGGATCGGCACTGAAACGCGACAGGAAAATCATCCCGTATTTTTCCAGAGCGTATTTTCGACCGGGTTCAATGGCAAGCAGAATATTCGGAAACGGCTGATTTTTTTGAATCACTAACCCGGCATGGTCAACCAAAACCGTAACGTCCCGGGTAACCGGAATTTTTCGCCCTTTTCTACCCTTCGCCGCCAGGTTAAGCAAAGCTTCATACATTTTAAATGTCAAATATGATTCTTCAACCCCCATTTTTTGCAAGAAATCTCTTAAAATATATTTCCTTATTATATTAAAATACTTCGAAAATTCACCAATATCAAGAATAATTTTTGATTGATTTTGTAAAAGAATACAGCTTTCCGCCGTTTCACGAGCCTTTGCAATCAGAAATGATTCCATTTCCGAAAAGACATCCCCCAGCCGGCTGGTGTGTTCAACAATTTCCGGATTGAAATGTTCCTTTAGATAAGGAAGCAGTTCGTGACGGATTCTGTTTCGCCGATAGCCCACGTCTGCGTTTGAAGTGTCCTCGTTGAAATCGAGTCTCCTCTCTTCGGCGTAGTGAAGAATTTCCTCTCGCGACGCCCAGAGCAGCGGTCGAATAAACGGGCCTCTTTGCGCCCGAATTCCGCTCAATCCGTTTGCTCCGGCGCCCCGCAAAAAATTAGCGAGGATGGTTTCCGCCTGATCATTTTTCTGATGCCCCAGCGCCACCTTTTTGAATCCGGTTTCCGCCAAAATTCGCTCATAAAATCGGTACCGAACTTCCCGTGCAGCCTCTTCAAGCCCAAGCCCGTGTTCCTCCTGATAGGCGGGAACATCCTGTTTTTCAAAAATGCCCTCAATTTGAAGCCGTTCCGCCAGGCTTCGCACAAAAGCCTCGTCCAGGTCGGCTTCGCTGCCCCGAATGCCATGGTTTAAATGAATGATTTTCAGGCGCAGCTTCCACTCGAATTGAACCTGCCGCAGCAGATCCAACAAAACGACTGAGTCCACGCCGCCGGAGACCGCCACCAAAAGCGCATCTTTCGGGTCGATTAATTGGCGTTCGCGTGTGAAATGCTTAAATTTCCTGAAAAATTGCCACGTGAATTGCATGGGTGTAATTAACGAAAATTTTAAGAAAATTGCAACTCTTTTATAAACTGAAACCTGCCTAAAAGGAACCGTTTTTTGAATCATTTTTGAGTCTACTCCAAAAACCATGAATAACACAAATTGCCTTTATCCCGGATTCGGAAATTCATTTAAATTGAGAAAAACATGCACTGCTGGAACGCAATGCAAAATAGCGGTATTAGAAAAAACATCGAAGATGTTTAACATTTGTAGATTAATTACGGAATGGAAAAATATAGAACCCGCCTTTGGCGGATTCAACATGAGCGAACTTGCTTATGTTCAACACCTTCGGTGTTGGAACTATTTTTATTGCTATTGGCACCTACAAATGTTTAACCCACTTCGTGGGTTAATTAGGGAGTAAAGTCTGGTTTTAATGTATATTCCCAATATTTTCCGAATCTGGGTTTATTTAATTTCAACAAAATCAATTCGTGAAATTAGTAGGCAAAAACTTTTTGAAGCAGACTTATTTTTAAAAATGGAGCGTATCCCAAAGTTACGTGACCATTTAAGATCACTAAAAAGGGACGTTGCTATTTTTCGCTTCAACAGCCCATGATTTCAATCATGG
>CAZIYL010000027.1:0-16385 GCA_964543425.1 uncultured Deferribacteres bacterium | reverse complement strand
TTGCCGTCTGGGGGTTGTCGTTTTCCTCAAAACCCGCTCTGGCCATTGATGCCAACTTAAATTTTGGAATGTGGTAGAATTTTCTTTAAACTATAAAACATGTCGTCCCTACGGGACTTAAATCTATTTTGGCATGACTGTACTACAAACATTTCGCCCCGCTGGGGCTGAGTTGCAACTCATAATTTTTGAATAGGTTAATGCTGATCTAATAAGAGCATCGTTAGGTACGACATGTTATATTTGTCTCCATTGTTTTTTTCAAAGATAGAATTGTTTAGAGTAATTCGAAATGCGAAATAACCATTTGTGAATACAACGTTTACAAAATACCAAATAGCCATTAGGTTGATGCCAATAGCCTCGGACGGGTTGGGCAATTTGAATTTTAGATTTGTTTCGAATTTCGATATTCGAATTTCGTATTTGCTTTTACCTAAAACCATACGATGCTAAGTGTTTGCAAAAATATATAATAGAACTTATTGGGAGGCATGATGAAGCGATTGTTTTTACTTTTCTTTCTGATCATTCTCTCTGTTTCTCTTTACGCACAGGAAGCGATTGTTTTTTTCAGCGACAGCGATACGGGGGATAAATTCTTTGATTCCTCCTTTGGCTACGAAACGCCACCAAGCACACTTGAGCTTGCGGGGAACCACGAAAAATTTCCTGTAGATCCTCAACATCCTTACCAGGGAGCTCATAGTTTGAGATTGCATTGGACTTCCAAAAGTGGCGGTGATTGGGGAATGGCTTTGGCATCAATTGGCTGGCAAAATTATGACTTTACACAATATGACAGCATTATTTTTTGGATTAACGGCCCGCAGGCGATTTCAAAAGAATATTTACCTGATCTTGCTCTGGAGGACGTTAATAACAAAAAAACCACAAGAAATGGTCTTGGAAATTTTATCGGTGGTGTGGATTCCGATTCGACCACCTGGCAGCGGGTTTCGGTTCCCATCGATACATTTAAATCAGGGCAAGATGGAGCCGATTTGACCAGGATAAAAACCATCTATTTCTTTCAAAAAGAGGCCGATGGTATTGAGCATATTGCCTGGCTGGATGAGTTTCGCATTATTAAAAAAGGGGGCACTGGGTCAGCCGCTCCTGCAACTCCTAAAAATCTTGTTGCCGAGGGGGCAGACAGCCGCATCGATCTAAAATGGACGCCAAATACGGAAACTGATTTGTTGGGATATTTTATTTATCGGTCAGAAAATGAAACGGGTCCCTTTACAAAGCTGAATTCTGTTCTCCATAGCAATAACCTCTACAGCGATTTTATCGGCGAGAACGGAAAGACATTTTATTACAAAGTATCTGCTGTCAATCGCAACTACCAGGAATCAGAGCGCTCGGCGGCCGTGCAAAGCAGCACGTTTCACATGACGGATGAACAACTTCTCACCTCAATTCAAAAGGCGACCTTTCGGTATTTTTGGGATTACGCCCATCCGGTCAGCGGATTGGCGCGTGAGCGAATGGGCTCCGGGAATGTATGTACCACTGGCGGTACGGGATTTGGCCTCATGACCATCATGGTGGGTGCCAGCAGGGGATTTGTTCCAAGGGATTCCGCAGCGGCCCGAACGCTTAAAATTCTTCGGTTTTTACAAGAAAAGGCAACCCGCTACCACGGCGCCTGGTCTCATTGGATGAATGGGGTGACAGGTGAAACGATTCCTTTCAGCCAATTTGATGATGGCGGTGACCTGGTGGAAACGGCCTATGTGGCACAGGCTCTCCTCACCATTCGCAACTACTACACATCGGACAACGAAGCGGAAAAAGAAATACGCGCCCGGGCCACACAGCTTTGGGAGGAAATTGACTGGAATTGGTATCGGCGTTATCCCAATAATACCAAGCTGTTCTGGCATTGGTCACCAAATTATGATTGGAAGATGAACATGCCCATTCAAGGTTGGAACGAAGCAATGATTGTGTATTTACTTGCTATTGCTTCCCCAACCCACGGTGTTCCCGCCTCGCTTTATGATGACGGGTGGGCGGCAAGAGCGGATTATGCCAACGGCAACACCTATTACGGGTACAAATTGTGGGTTGGATGGCCCTATGGCGGGCCCCTATTTTTTACCCATTATTCCTTTCTCGGATTTGATCCCCGAGGAATATCTGACGGATTCTGTAATTATTTTGAAAATAATCGAAATACCACGCTGATCGATCGAGGCTATTGTATTGCCAATCCCAACCATCATAAGGGATATGGTCCGCTTGTGTGGGGTTTGACGGCGAGTGACGACCCATGGGGATACCGGGCTCACGATCCCCAGAACGATAATGGTACCATCACGCCTACCGCTGCCATCAGTGCGATGCCCTACGCGCCCGAAGAATCGATAGCTACGTTGAAGAATTTTTACTTCACATACGGTCCAAAACTTTGGGGTGAATTCGGTTTCCGGGATGCCTTCAATCTTGATGCCAATTGGTTTGCCAAGAGCTATCTTGCAATTGATGAAGGAACTATTGTGCCCATGATTGAAAATTATCGGACACAGCTTTGCTGGGATTTATTCATGTCGAACGCCGAGATTGATTCTATGATTAAGAAGATCGGATTTCAGACAGTGGTTGCGGAAAAGGCATCGCCAGTGGTTAGAAGTTTTCATTTAAGCCAGAACTATCCAAATCCATTTAATGGTGCGACCCTGATAAGTTTTTATCTACCAGAAACAAAAATCGTTACAATCAAAATCTTCGATGCAATGGGCAGGACAATCGCAATTCCGATGAAAAAGAAGAAATTTACTCCTGGCACTCACCAGATTCGATTTTTGGCAGAAAGGTTGTCATCAGGTCTCTATTTCTATCGAATCCAAGCCGGATCATTTGAAAAGACCAAAAAAATGATAGTGTTAAGATAGGGTGGCGGGTTCCGAATAGTAAGATAAAAAGATTAGTAAAACAGATGTATTTCCCTCTGGTTCCGTTTGGCCGGGGGATTTTTATTGCTTGTTAAGAAGGAAAAAACATGCTGATCGCAAATGCACACGCGGGCATCTTGTTTTTAAAAATATTTCAAAGTAATGTGATTTTGCAATAATAATCAAAGATACTTGAAAAATATCTTGCAAATCAACAAAGGAACGGTGTATTTTTAATAGGATTAGAGAATTCAGATATCAGAATGCCCGTTTACCGGGGATCCGGAGAGAAAAATGAAAAGTTTCAATCAGATTTTTTCGGTTTCCAAACTTTTGTGGGGATCCGTTCTGGTAACGGGTTTTGCGCTGGTTGCTTACTTCACTATTCCTGCCAACTATTCGGGCTTGCCTCACCAAAAAGTAAAAAAAATTTTTTACGCTGACAATATTTCATCAGCCCACCGGGCACTCATCGATCAGTTTAACCGGGCCCATGCCGGTAAAATTGAGGTAGTTCCCGTCAATTTGCCCTTCACAAAATTCAGCACCAATGAGCGCAAGGAGCTGCTAACGCGTGCTTTTCGCAGCAAGACCAATCGAATCGATATTTTTGCCGTCGACTTAATTTGGGTACCGCGCTTTGCCAAATGGAGTCAGCCCCTGGACACCTATTTTACACAGACGGACAAAGCCCAATTGTTGGACTACGCCATCAATTCGTGCTACTACAACCATAAATTGGTTGCCTTTCCGCTTTTCATTGACATTGGCCTGATGTACTATCGAAGCGACATTCTCCGTAAATTGCCGGCTCACGCAGCTATTGAAAAAAAGCTGCGTCGTTCAATTACCTGGCGCGAATTTATTAATCTTGGTAAAAGGCTTCGTACAGCAGGTGGTCCATTTTACATTTTTCAGGCAGATAATTATGAAGGTCTGATTTGCAGCTTTTACGAAACCCTGGCGGGACAGGGACACACGCTGTTTGAAAATGGCCGGCTTCAGTTGGAATCACCCGAAGCCAGGCGCGGCCTTGAATTGTTGGCCGATCTTGTTAATCGATATCGGATTTCGCCGCGGATTGTTACGCAATTTAAAGAGAATCCCAGTTTCCATTATGCATTGCAGAATGATGCCGTTTTTGTGAGGGGCTGGCCAGGCGCTTTTGTTAACAATACCTTCCCTGATTCGGAGGCAAAGAAAATTCCCCTTCTTAAAATGGCAGCCCTGCCTCATTTTGAGGGGCAGAGATCCGTTGCCGTGTACGGCGGGTGGAATCTAATGGTCTCAAAAGAGTCGACCAAGAAAAAGGAGGCCATTGAGTTTCTGAAATTCGCCGTAGACAAGAAAATGCAGGAGCTGCTGTATCGCAAAGGGGGCTACATCCCTGTTAATCGAGCCGTTTACCGCGATTCCGGTTTTCTTAATCGGAATCCCCAGTTGGTTTACCTGCGTCACCTACTCGATTCCGGCGTGTACCGTCCGTCTTTGGTCGATTACACAAAAATTTCGGACGTCATTTCCTATTATGCCCATCTGGCAATTCAGGGTGATTTGTCGGTTGGCGAGGCTCTTCGTCGGGCAACTGCAACCATTCAATCGAAAAGGGTTTTGATTCACTAATGGCCGATTCGGAAAAGAAACAATTCAGGACAATTACCGGTAAACTGGGGCGATTTCGCTTTGAACTTAAGCATCTTATTGTTTTATTTTCCATTCTGATTCTCTTCCAGCTTTTAGTGTCCTTGGTTCACAAAATTTCTTTGCAGCGATTTCTGGAAAAAACGCAGAATTGGTATCAGCAGGATTCGGCGGAGCGACTCGCCAATCTGACCTCTACGTCTTTGGAACTGCTTGTGGAAACGCGAATTCAGAATAAAAATCCTTCCACTGAAGAAGCCCGGAAAACCATCGAGGCATTGAATATTATTTTGAGTCAGGAAATTCTCCAACACAATGTGCAGGATGTGTGTGTGTTGGTGGAAAAGGGAGGAACGATTCGAGCCATTGACAACGGACGTGTTTTGTACAATTACATTTTCGGGAACAGCCACCTAATTCCGCCTTCGGACAAACCCCATCCCCAAGCGGTGCAGATGTATTCCAGAATAAGAAAAAAACTGCTGGCCTCTGAACAAATATTGAGTATTTTGCAGGGTCGGGAAACCTACCACGTTTTTGTTCCGTTTGTGCCGAAAGGCGAATACATGGGCGCCGTGTATATGAAAAATACACCGGAGTTCAGCGGTATTGCGGGCGAAATTATTTCCAGCTACAACGAAACCAGCCTGATTTTTGTGGTGCTTATTTTTCTGGCACTCTTGGCTATGTTTTACATTTCTTCCTATACGGTTCGGGAACGCGATGCGGCGCGGGAGTTGCTTTACCAGGAGCGGGAAAAACAAATGGAGGAGCACATTCATTACCAGAAAGAAGCGCTTTTTGCCAAGCGGATTTATCACACCCACCACAAAGCCGAAAAAGTAATGGGTTTTATTAAGGAAGATTTGCATTCTCTCAGCGAAGAGAACATGGAAGATGTGAAAAGTCGAGTCACTAAATATGCCAATTTTATTTCACGCGTGATTTATGACATGAAATGGTACGACCCCCCTGTTCAAACCATCCGCAGCCCCATATTCCGAACAAACTTGGATGAATTGATTCAATTTATTGTGAAATACATTTTTCTCAGGATTTCCCGAAACAATGAACGCATCCGATTTCATCTAAAATTGGATCGCAATTTACCCATTGTTCATGTGAATGAATTTGTGGCTTGGGAAATTATTGAACCGCTGATTCAGAATAGTATTGATCATGGCGGCGATGGGAAATTGAACATTACCATTCGTTCGCGTTATTTTCCTGAACAAAAGAAAGCGAAAATTTTTATCGCAGATGATGGGCAGGGCATTCGCCCGGACTTACTGGAGAAAAATAAAGAAGGCGTAAAACGCATTTTCCTTGAAAATGTTTCGACAAAATATAATGGCCAAAATTCTGGATACGGCTGTTACATTGCCTATGAAATTGCCACCCAGCGCTGCGGCTGGAGCCTGGATGCCGAAAATCTCCCCGAAAGGGGGTGCCAGTTTGTCTTGGATATTCCGAATTAAATCAGGCCCGATCTGTTTTTGTTTCAAGTTTCTGAATTGGCCTGTAATTCCAAAATGACACGTTGAGTTTTCACGGATAATTTGCACTATTGGATTGAGAGAGTAACCTATGAATCTGAATGAAACGATTAACCTCTTGCTGATTGAAGATGAAGATTACGATGTGAAACGCATTCGCAATACGTTGCGTCCATTCGAAAAAAACATTCATATTCGGGAAGTGGTTTCGGACGGCCGTGTGGCGGTGGAGCTTCTGGAAAAGGATCACCGGCGTTACGATGTGGTCATTATGGATTTTCAAATTATGGGTGGCCTGCGGGGGGAAAGTCTCATCCGAAAAATTAAGGAGATCGATCCCACACTTCAGATAATTGTCGTGACAAAAATGACCGTTAATATTACCGATTTTGAATTTGCTAATAAATTGATTGAAGCCGGGGCCATGTGGTATTGCACCAAATATCCTGGCGACATTGAGGAATATATCTACCAGCCCACGGATTTTATCCTGAATATTCTAAATGCGTACGAGAAGAAAAAGCTGGAAAAAGAGCGATTGCGATCTAACCGCAAGTTACAGGAATCAATTGCCAATATTCTGGAGCGAAATAAAATCATCGGCAAGTCGCCTGCTATTCAAACGCTTCGTGAACGAATAGAAAGCTGCGCCCAGAATGATGCCATTGTTTTGATCCGAGGCGTCTCCGGTACAGGGAAGGAATTGGTGGCTACGAACATTCACTACCTCGGTAGGCGGCGTTTTGAGAATTTTGTGCCGATCAATTGCGGCAGTTTGCCAGCCAATCTTATTGAGAGTGAATTGTTTGGTTTTGAACGCGGTTCTTTTACAGGGGCAAACATGCAGAAAAAGGGCCTGTTCGAAGTGGCTCACAAGGGAACTATTTTTTTGGATGAGGTGATCGAGCTTCCGCTTTCGGCTCAATCAAAATTGCTGCGTGTTATTCAGGAGGGTGAAATCGACAAAATTGGTCGCACAGGGCCTGTTCGTGTGGACATTCGGGTGATTGCCGCAACCAACAAGAACCTCGAGCAGGAGGTTAAAAGGGGAAATTTCAGAGAGGATTTGTACTACCGCCTGAATGTGGTTTCTCTCGCGGTGCCAAGCCTCACCGAGCGCCGTAGTGACATTCCGCTTTTGATTGACTATTTTCTTCGCTATTTTTCGGCCAAAATGGGAACAAAATTACCGAGGATTGAAGAAGATGCTTTAGCGGTCTTGACGAACTACCAGTGGCCGGGAAACGTTCGGGAACTTCAGAATGTGGTGCAGCGGTTGCTCTTAATGCGAGTTGAACAAATTAATGCGTCACAGGCAAAAAATGCGCTGGGAATTCTGGATGGCTCAATTCACACCCATTATGTCCAGCGCGAAGATCTTTGGACCCATCAAAATATGCCCGCCTGGCGGGATGTAGAACAGCGGATTCAGCGAGAATATTTCGAATTTGTCAGGAAAAACACCCGTTCTGACGCCGAGGCTGCCCGAATCCTGGGGCTTGCCCCTCCCAATTTCCACCGTATGTGCAAACGGCTGAGACTGAAATAACCGGTTGTTCTCATTAGCCATTCCGGAGTAAAAACAATCCATTGACAATTGCCATTATTAAATTGATAATGAAAACTTATCGATATGATAATCTATTTCATGAACCCTGTTGTTTGGTATGTCTCTAATTGCTTATAAAATAATAAGATAAAAGATTCAAAATACCTGGCTTGATTTTTGTAATTTTTCAGTGTAATCAATGGTTATGCAGGACGATGTTGTAAACTGAACGGAGTCATTATGAATGAAGAACAATTAGAATATTTGAAAACAAAAGAACCCGGAGAGTTAGTGGCAAAGGCTTTATCTTGCTTATTCAGAGAAGATAGAAAATTATTCGAGATCAATGTCAATGAACGGTCTATAACTCACAGACTCGCTTTGTATCTTCGAAATCTATATGAAGATTGGGATGTTGACTGTGAATACAACAGGGATAAAGGTGAACCAAAGGAACTTGAAATCCCAGAATTAAAACCAGATAACAAAGATACTGATGCACAGACTGTATTTCCGGATATAATAATTCATAAAAGAGATAGTAAAGAGAACTATCTGGTTATCGAGGCAAAAAAAACATCAAGCACTGCGAGTAAGGATACTGACATAATAAAGCTCAAAGCTTTTAGAAAACAGTTGGAATACAAATATGCGCTTTTCATCGAATTCTCAGTAAAACCAAACGAACCCGGGCTAAATTCACTTGAGTGGGTAGATGCATAACCCTTCACTGGTGCCGACCCAAAAAGCCGGGCGGCACAGCTCAACCGATATAAATGAAACTTGCCCTGAATTTTTGTCTTTAGGAGACATAGTGAAATATTTGAAGATATTTATTTTATTCATTTTTACCATGACTTTTGTCACGCCAGTTTTTGCTTTTTTGCATTCAAAGGGCGCGAAAATCGTCGATTCCAGCGGGAAAGAAATCTTCCTCAAAGGCTTGGGATTGGGGGGCTGGCTGGAACCGGAGGGCTACATGCTTCACATCCCCGGTTACGGATCGCCCTCGTCCATTCGGCAGAAAATTCTGAATCTGATTGGTCCTGAAGCCACGGATGAATTTTTTCGCCGCTACCGGGCCAATTATGTCAATCAAGTCGATATTGAAAAAATTGCCTCATGGGGATTTAATTCCATACGGCTTCCCTTTAACTACCGCTTGTTGAGTCCTGAGGAACAGCCAGGGGTGTTTCTTGACAGCGGATTTCAGCTGCTTGATCAGGTATTACAGTGGTGCAAAGAGAATCACCTGTACCTTATTTTGGACATGCACTGTGCCCCGGGTGGTCAAAACAAGGACAACATTAGCGACAGCGACGGCAAAGAAGCGCGGCTCTGGACCGAGCCGACCAATCAGGACCGCACGGTTGAAATCTGGACCAAAATTGCCAAGCGATACGCCGACGAGGAATGGATTGGCGGATACGACCTCCTGAACGAGCCCGTTCTGCCGAGCGGTGTAACCAATACCCAGCTGCGGGCTTTTTACATGCGGCTTAGCCAGGCGATCCGAAAAGTAGATTCGAATCACCTTCTTTTTATTGAGGGAAACTGGTACGCAACGGACTTTCGCAATCTCACCCCTCCTTTTGACACCAATATGGCTTACAGTTTTCACAAATACTGGAATGCCAACACGCAGGAAAGCATCGGGTCCTATTTGCAGCTTCGAACCAATTTTCACGTGCCTCTCTGGCTGGGGGAATCGGGCGAGAATTCCAATCCCTGGTTTCACGAGGCCGTTTCCCTCATGGCCAAAAATGATATCGGTTGGTGCTGGTGGACCCACAAAAAAGTGGCGACAATTACGAGTCCCTACTCAGCGCCACTTAAACCGGCGTACAACAGAATTCTTAAATACTGGCAGGGTCAGGCGCCTCGCCCCGATGCGGCTTTTGCCAAGCAGGCGCTTTTTGAAATGGCGGACAATCTGGCGCTGGACAGTTGCAGCTACCATCCTGATGTGTTAGATGCCTTGCTCAGGGAAGATTTTGACTCGCGCGCAGTTCCCTATAGAATACAGACTATTCCCGGTACGCTGGCCTGCGTGGATTACGACATGGGTAATGTTGGTGTGAGTTATTATGACACGCAGTACGAGAACATTCATGGCCCAGGCAGCGGAGAATGGGGGAATCAGGGGGGCAGCTACCGAAATGATGGGGTTGATATTGAGGCCAGCAACGATCCCCGGGGCTTGCCCTACAGTGTGGGCTGGATCGAAACCGGCGAATGGCTGGAATTTACAGTGAACGTAGCCTACGCCGGCCTTTACAGCGTCCGTGCACGGGTGGCTGCCACACAAGACGGTGGCGCTTTGCGTCTTTCGTGGGATGGGAATGCCGCCGCTCAGGCTCTCGTCGTTCAAAATACCGGTGGTTGGAAGACCTGGGCGTGGCAGAATTTGCCGGAGGTCAGCCTGTCGCAGGGAGAGCACACCTTAAAGGTGCAGTTTGTTCGTGGCGGATTCAATATTGAAGCGCTGCAATTTATTCCAAAATCCAATGGCGTCAAAGGTTCATTCTTTGAACAGGTGAAACCCGACATTTGGCTTGGACAAAACTACCCAAACCCGTTCGTGGAGAAGACTGAGATTCCCATTTTGCTTTACCGTCCCGAAAATGTGCGTGTAAAAATTTACAATCTTGCCGGTGAGTTGGTGAAAACCGTTTTCAGCGGGAGGCAACAAGCTGCATTGCGACGGTTTATTTGGAACGGAACCAACAATTGGGATCAACCCGTGGCATCCGGGCGCTATTTCTATTCCGTAGAGGTGAACGGGAATCGGCGCGTCAAATCCATGGTATTTTTAAAATGAAGCTGAGAATAAGAAAACAGCTTGAGAGGCTTGTGCCCAATATGTAGCGTCCGAATGAAAGCAGGGGCCATATTTCCGGTTTGTGAAATTATTTATCTAATTCTTTATTTTCCAAAAATGAGCTAATCCAAGCAGGACATGTGTGACGAATCACTTTCTCGTATTCGTTCAGATACGAATTCTGATTCTAAAAGAGCGATGGAAGAAGCCTGTGAAAGCTGAGATGAAAATATTTCTAGCAAAATTTTTTTTTACTTTATTTTTTCTCGTGCCTGTTGAATCGGCCGCCGCTCAAAATTTTTCAGGCGGATTCGACTTTTACCTGCCTCCGCAGGACACGACTACCCAGCGTTTTCTTCCCTCTTTCCCGCCGCATCTCATCGCACCAAATGAATTTGTTTCGATCGACAATCAGGGCCATTTCTCTGTGAACGGCAAACGCATTCGTTTTTTCGGTACGAATGCCGTGACAGGCGGTGCCTTCCCAACAAAATCCAAGGCGTGGTTTGTGGCGGGGCGATTGCGCAAAATGGGTTTCAATCTGGTGCGGTTCCATCACATGGACAATCACTGGAGTACGGAAAGCCTCTTTATTCGCGGACAGGGCACGCGGCACCTAAATCCTACTACACTCGATCGTCTCGAGAATTTTATCGCCGCACTGAAAAGAAATGGCATTTATGCGGACATTAATCTGCATGTCAGCCGGACGTTCGAACCAATGGACGGCGTCCCGGATGCCGATTCGATTCGAAATTTCGCCAAGGGGGTCAGCTATTTCGATCCCATTCTGATCGCTCTTCAAAAGGAGTATGCCCGAGAGCTGCTGACCCACGTCAATCCCTACACACACCAGACCCTTGCCAACGATCCGGTAATGGCCATGGTGGAAATCACTAACGAAAATTCGCTCTTTCGCATGTGGCGGGACGGTAAATTAAGGCATTTTTCGCAGGGCGGAGACCTGGCGATCCGTCACGTTCGAATGCTGGACAGCCTGTGGCAGGCCTTTCTCACGGATCGATATGGAACCACCGAAAATTTACGGGCCTCCTGGGATGCAGGCAGCCATCCCGAGGGGGCACAGGATTTCATTTACGGCGGGGGATTTGAGACGAATCCCACACTGAACCGTTGGCAATTGGAGCTCCACAATGGCGCCAGGGGCACAATGGGCATCACGACAGTGGAGCCCTTTTCCGGTTTGATCTTGGCCAAGGTCTCGATTACACAAGCGGACGGAATCAACTGGCACGTCCAGTGGAAACAGATTGGGCTGAGTCTGGTGAAGGATTCCCTTTACACGGTCTCATTTGCAGCCCGCGCCGACGCACCCAAGAAAATCACGGTGGCTGTAATGAAAGATGTGAGTCCCTGGACATCCTTTTCGGTGGCGACGCTTCAACTTACTTCAGGCTGGCAAACCTTTACGTTGAGTTTTCGCGCACCGGAAGAATGCCACGGCAACGTCCGACTTTCCTTCGAATTAGGCGCTTCAACGGGAACCTACCGGTTTGACGAAATTCACATGCGGTTCAGTGGAATTGCCGGCCTTCTACAAGGAAAATCTTTTGAAAATGGCACCGTCCGGCGCATTGATTACGCAAATTGTGCCGCATTTTCAGACAATCGCGTTAAAGACATGACAGCCTTTTATTTGAAAATTGAAGATGAATTCTTTGCCGATATGACACATTATTTGAAAAATAATCTTGGTGTGCGATGCCCCATTGTGGGAACGAACTGGAATGTGGGCGTCGGCGACCTGATTGTTCAATCAAAATTGGATTACGTGGACAACCACGGCTACTGGGATCATCCCCAATTCCCCCACATCCCCTGGTCGTCCACCGACTGGCTGATCAACAACACGCCGATGGTGCTAGATGAAAACGGCGGTACGATTCCCTACCTCTTTGGAGGGATAGGATTTGCAGGAAAACCCTTTACCGTAAGCGAATACAATCACCCGTTTCCCAATCGGTACCAGACCGAGGGCGTGCTCTTTCTAACAGGCTACTCTGCCTTCTACAACAGCGACGCCATTATGTTTTTCGATTATTCGGATAAAAGCGATGATTGGGAAACCGACAAAATTGACAGTTATTTCAGTCTCCACCGGAATACAGCCATGATGGCTCTGATGCCATCCTGTGCCCGGGCGTTTCGCGAAGGCTGGATTCAGCCCTCGAGGGAAGAAATTCATCTGAATTACAGTCAGGAGCAGGTGCTGCTTTCCCCCAAATGGGATGCCGGCCACTGGCAGGGAATGTCCCTTTTCCCGAGAAAACTTGCGCTTCAGCATGCCGTGCGCAACACAAGCTTCGACAGTCCCGATCCACTGGATCCGGAGGGATTACCGGCCGAGCCGCAGCCGCCCTACGCATCGGATACCGGCGAGCTTCTCTGGAATACAAAGGGCATTTTTCGGGTGGCTACGCCCCGCTTCGTGGGGCTGACGGGTTTTCTCCAGAATTTCACTGGTCTTTGTTCGGGAAACCTGACGCTCCTTTCGGCTGCGGATTTTGCCACACTCACCTGGCTTTCGCTCACCGGCGATTCTCTTAGCCGGGCCCGCCGGTCGCTCCTCACACTCAGCACCAAGGCCCAAAACACAGGCATGATCTGGGATGGAGCGCACACGATTCACAACAACTGGGGAACGCCACCGACGGAAGTTTATCCTACCCGCGTGAATCTGTGGCTCAAGATAGAAGCGGATTCCATTCGCGTTTACCCTTTGGATGAGAAGGGCAGGGAACTTACTCAATTTAAAACGTACACCCCGGATTCTAAAGGACGATTCAGAGTGATTTTAAATCAATTCACTAATCAAACTGTTTGGTTTGGGATTGAAGCCTTGGGGGTAGCTTCCCATATTTTGAATCAAAATAATTCGGGGGTTCAACCGGAAGATTTTTGGGTTTCCCAGAATTTCCCGAATCCTGTGCATGCCACTTCAAGTAACTTCCGGGGCACCGTAATAAACTATTTTCTTCCCAGGTCGGCAGATATTCGGATTGAGCTGACCAATATTCTGGGACAGCGGATTTTTTTGAAACATTTTTGCGAGCAAACAGCGGGAAATCACCAATTCCTGTGGCAGGGAATGGATGAAAATGGAAATCTTCTCCAGAGCGGTGTGTATTTTTTTCGGATTTTTTATCAGACATCCCAACACCAAAAGGAAAAAACCCGGAAAATTCTTCTTTTCAATGATCGAAAATTTGATTAAATTCAGGAGTAAGAAGGAATGGAAAAGCGCTTTTTATTGGAATTAGTGGGCTTAGGAATTTTTTTGATGGTGATATCGACCTGCGGACAATCGGGGCAACAAAAATCTATTGATGGAAAAGTGGCTGAGCTGCTGTCAAAAATGACCCTCGAGGAAAAGGTGGGTCAGATGACGCAGATCAGCCTCGAGGTAGTTTCAAAGGGCTTTCCGAAACTGAAATCGCCTTTGCAATTGGATGATGCACGCCTTTGGGACGCCATTGTTAAACACCATGTCGGCTCCATCCTAAACGTCGGAACCCACGCCCATACGGTTCGGGAGTGGCGCCAGATCATCACGAAAATTCAGGATGTGGCTACGAAAGAAACCCGCCTTGGTATTCCGGTAATTTATGGTATTGACGCCATTCACGGTGCAAACTACACGACGGGAGCTACGATTTTCCCGCAAGCACTCGGCATGGCGGCTGCATGGAATCCCGAGCTGGTCAAAAAAGATGGGCAAATTACTGCCTACGAAGTTCGGGCATCGGGTATCCCTTGGAATTTTAATCCCGTTTTGGGTGTTGGGCGTCAGCCTCTCTGGCCGCGCCTTTTCGAGACCTTTGGCGAGGATCCCTATCTGGTTTCGGTAATGGGAGCGGCCTATATCAAGGGTTTGGAGGGCGAGCAGAACACTATTTCCGACAGTGACAAAGTGGCGTCCTGCATGAAACACTATCTTGGCTACAGCTTCCCCCTTTCGGGTAAGGATCGCACGCCTGCCTGGATCCCTGAACGAATGTTGCGGGAATATTTTGTTCCGCCGTTCCGGGCGGCCGTACGGGCCGGTAGTCACACCCTGATGGTTAATTCCTCGGAAATTAATGGGATTCCCGTCCACTCCAGCTACTTTCTACTGACAGAGCTTCTCAGAGGCGAGTTGGGATTCCAAGGCGTCGTTGTGTCCGATTGGCAGGACATCAAGAATCTCTATTTGCGGGAGAAAGTGGCCGCTACGCCCGAGGAAGCGGTGAAAATGGCGGTTCTGGCCGGTGTCGATATGAGTATGGTGCCATTGGATTTTAGTTTCTACAACGATTTAATAAAATTGGTACGCAACAATGAGGTTCCGGAATCCCGCGTAGATGAGGCTGTTTCGAGAATCTTGAAGCTGAAGTATGAATTGGGCCTTTTTGATCATCCTTACCCGGATCCCTCGTTTGGGAAGAAATTTGCCGGCAAAAAATTTCAAAGGGTCAATCTCCAGGCGGCGCAGGAATCGATTACGCTTCTGAAAAATGAGAATGGAATCCTTCCTCTGAAAAAGAGTGTTCGGCTGCTGGTCACGGGACCCACAGCCGACCAATTGCATGTGTTAAACGGTGGCTGGACAATTACCTGGCAAGGGAATGACGAGTCGCTTTATCCTAAGGACAAGTGGACAATTTTGAAGGCCATTCGCCACAAAATTGGTTCCGAGCAAGTAACATTTGTACCGGGAGTCTCGTTTGAAAAAGAAATCGACATTCCCTCGGCTGTGGCTGCGGCACGCCACGCGGATGCAGCCGTCGTTTGCCTGGGGGAAGATTCTTACTGTGAATCGGAGGGTAATATTACGGATCTAACACTGCCAGAGGCACAGCTTCGGCTGGCAGAGGCGCTGGAAGCAACAAAAACGCCCGTTATTCTGGTGATGACGGAAGGACGCCCGCGAATCATCAACCGGATTGTCAATGGTGCAAACGGCATTCTGATGGCTTACTTGCCTGGAATGGAGGGTGGCCGAGCCATTGCGGATGTTCTCTTTGGCGATGTGAATCCCTCAGGGAAATTGCCGATCACTTACCCGCGCTACACAAATGATTTTACATTGTACGACCACAAATGTAGTGAAAATTTTGATGAAAAACACCGGTACAATCCGGAATTCCCATTTGGTTTTGGTCTGAGCTACACGAGATTTTCGTATTCTGATTTGACTGTTGAACCGAGTACGGCAAGCATTGGAGATCCGGTAAAGGTTTCAGTAACCGTGAAGAATGTGGGACAGTGTACAGGCAAAGAGGTCGTTCAATTGTACCTGAGTGACCGCGTGGCTTCAATCACGCCATCTGAAAAACGGCTCAAGCGCTTCCGGAAAATTTCCCTTACGCCCGGAGAGAGTAAGACGATTTCAGTCTCCCTGTACAAAAGCGATTTTAGCTTCATCGGTCGCCACAATCAACCCGTGGTGGAGCCCGGCGTGTTTATCATTTCCATCGGCGGCCGGAGTCAGAAGTTCACTCTGAAAAATAACTCACACATTGGAGAGCGCTAAAAAAGTCTTTCCGATAATGCAGGGGGCTATTAAATTATTAAAAGGATAATGAACACTTATTAAAAGGATAATATTTTGCGTTTGTGTAGGAGGGGAGAAATTCGTAACAAATTGATTATTAAGGAATTCTATTTTTTTTAAAGGCTGGTATATTTCTTGCCCCAAATTTACTATTTATAAGGAAGCTTTCGTGAAAAACCAGGGAAGGAGGTGAAGCAGAGAATTTCAAAGTGATATCGTTTTTGGGGAAAGAAAACCAATGGTTTTGGATAACTAAAAATTAAGGTGGAGGAGGTCGTTATGAAAAAATTATTACCATTGTTGGCTGTTTTGCTGCTTTTGGTGCCGACCGTGGCCAGTGCCCAGCAAATGATCGAGAATTTCGACCAGGCACCGGCAGATACCAACTATTGGAACTGGTTTAATCCGGTGACCCCAAATG
>CAZIYL010000026.1:0-17275 GCA_964543425.1 uncultured Deferribacteres bacterium | reverse complement strand
ACCATATTGTGACTATACTCGGTCAAAAACCACAATATTTTGCGAAAGATTATCAAAATTCATCAAAATCAAACCCCATCACAATACAACAAAAAACCCTTGTAAACATTACATTTACAAGGGTTTCAAATGGTCGGGGCGAGAGGATTTGAACCTCCGACCCCTTGACCCCCAGTCAAGTGCGCTAACCGGACTGCGCTACGCCCCGATCCGAATCAATTATTTTTTGCATTTCAATCAGGTCACTTCGCAACTGACTGACAATACTGTGAATATCCTGCAAATTTTCAAAACCGCTTGATGAAATTTCCCGATTTACCTGTGTAGCAGGCAGTTTAATTTTCTCACGAGCCCCCTGAATTGTGTAATGCTCTTCATAAAGAAGCTTTTTTATTCTAAAAATCAGGTCCAATTCTTTTGGACGGTATATTCTGTTTCCAGCCCTGTTTTTGGACGGTTTTAGCTCGGGGAATTCTGTTTCCCAATAACGAAGTACATGCCGCTTCAATTGTGTAAGCTCACTGACTTCGCCAATTGAATAATAGAGTTTTTTAATAGGCCTATTTTTCATATTGGTGTGTTATGAACGCTAATAGAATAATAAATTTTTATCAAAATATCAAGAATATTTTTCCTAAAACATTTTTTTTGCCAGGATTGTTCCTGCTGATAAAAAATTAATAATCCTAAGCTTAGGCTTTTCAATTCGTGTCAACCAATTTTCCCCTAATTTTGCTTTTAAGAAAATCTTATTGTCAAATAAATAAACTCCGAATCTGGGAATCTGAAGAAAATCTGAAAAACAGGATTCCGGATGCAAAGAATACGCCTCTGAAAAACCGAGTTCTCTTAAAATATCTTTTACCCTACCCGAAAACCGCCCAAATGGATAAGCCAACGAATGAACGGATTCTCCCAGTTTATCCTCCAGCAAAACCTTTGAGCGCTGTAAATCGTCCCGAATATCCCTTTGCCGACTCCCTGCAAGATTAATATGGCGATGCGTGTGGGAACCGAAAGAAAAACCATATTTATTCATTTCGAATATTTCCTTCCAGGAAAGATGTTCGGCTTTATGATTTCCAAAATTCACATCCCAACCACTTTTTTCCCCAATAAAGCCCGTTACCAAAAAAACTGTTGCAGGGATATTCTCTTCCAACAAAACCGGAAATGCGTTTCTATAAACACAGGAAAATCCATCATCAAACGTAATTGCCACACGCATTTTTTCGGAATTTTCAGGAAGATATTTTAAATCACTCAAAGAAAAAAAATGCACATCCAAATCCTTGAGAATCCGGATGTGCTTTTCAAATTGCATCTGTGTAACTCTGGCGGCGCTTGGCAGCCATTCGCTACAAACGTGATGATAGGTTAAAATATAAACATTGCGATACGTTTTCTTATAGGACTTCATTTACCGGTACATAAGGCAAATTAAACGCTTCAGCCACATGTTTGTAGGTTATTTTTCCTTTGAAAATATTAAGACCTTTTTTAAGCGACTCATCTTCCCGGATCGCGCCAATTCCCTTGTTTGCCAATTTGACCGCGTAGGGCAATGTTGCATTTGTCAGTGCAATTGTCGATGTTCTTGGAACAGCCCCCGGCATATTTGCAACACTGTAATGAACAACATCATCAATAATATAGATGGGATCATGATGCGTGGTCGGGTGAACGGTTTCAATACATCCCCCCTGATCAATGGCCACATCAACCAGAACGGAACGAGGCTTCATCAGTTTCAGCATATCGCGGGTAACTAATTTGGGAGCCTTTGCGCCGGGAATTAAAACAGCCCCAATCAGCAGATCGGCTCTTGCAAGCATGTCTCGAATATTGTACAAATTTGACATCAACATCGAAACATTTTTAGGCATTATATTGTCAAGATATCGAAGCCGTTCGAGATTAATGTCTAAAATAAAAACATTGGCTCCGAGACCGGCTGCCATTTTCGCCGCGTTTGTGCCGACAACACCACCACCCAATACAACAACCGTTGCCGGTTCTACTCCTGGCACACCGGGAAGAAGTACTCCCCTGCCTCCCGTTCTCTTTTCCAGATATTTGGCACCCTCTTGAATGGACATTCGTCCGGCAACCTCGCTCATTGGAATCAACAATGGCAGAGAATGATCCGGTAATTCGACCGTTTCATAGGCCACAGCGATTGCATTTGTTTTCAGAATTGCCATTGTCAATTCTTTAGATGCAGCAAAATGAAAGTACGTGAAAAGAATTTGATCCTCCCGGATAAATTTGTATTCATCGAGAAGCGGCTCTTTCACCTTTATGATCATATCGGCTTTGGAAAAAACTTCATCGGGTGAATCAATGATTTCAGCGCCGGCATTTTTGTAATCCTCGTCTGAAAAGCCGCTGCCTTCTCCGGCCGCTTTTTCAACCAAAACCACGTGACCATTTTTGCGTAATGTTTCAACGCCAACAGGGAGCATCGAAACACGATATTCATCGGGTTTAATTTCCTTTGGCACACCTATTATCATTTTTCATTCCCTTCCATATTTAGATTTCTAATTTGGTCTAATTATCGTTTGATACAGCCTGGTCGGATGAAAATAATCACTTGCAATATTGAAAACATCTTCTAATTTCACCTGATCAATTGATTGAATAACATCATCCAGTGTGTGAAACCCCTGAAAATAGATTTCCATCTTTGCCAGCCGTTCCATGCGATTCGAAGTAGACTCGAGTCCCAGTAACAGATTTCCCTTTAATTGGGATTGCCGTTTAAACAGTTCATCTTCTTCAAGTTCATTATTCAATAATTTAGTAAATTCACTATTAATCAGTTCAATCGAACGTTCAATATTTTTCTCATCTGTCGCAAAATAAACGCCAAAAACGCCGGTATCCATAAAAAAATCGGCAAACGAAAAAACGGAATAGACCAGGCCATATCTCTCACGAAGTGTCTGAAACAGGCGGGAACTCATTCCACCACCCAGGATCGTATTTGTAAGAAGAAGTGGATATTTCCCCGGTGCCGAATAGGGAATTGTTCGGCAGCCAATGCACACATGCGCCTGCTGCCCGTGATAAGTTCTTTCCAGACGCGCAGGTTTTTCCGGGGAGAATTTTAATAAATTTCTTTTACTGGACGTTCGATTTTGCGAAAAATATTTTCCGCAAAGATCAACCAATTTTTCATGCTCAATATTTCCAGCCGCAACAATAATAATTCTATCTGAGGTGTAATTATTTTCTTTGAATTCGATTAGATCTTCTCGCCTAAATTTCCCTACGATTTCCTTTTTTCCCAACGTAGGGAGGCTCAGGCTATGAGGTGAAAACACGTCTTCAAAAAAATAATCGAAGATAAGGTCATCCGGTGCATCCTCTAAATCCTTGATCTCTTCAATAACAACATTTTTCTCTTTTTCCAATTCCTGAGGATCAAATAATGGGTTATTTAAAAGATCCGCCAAAATGTCGACGGCGATTTCCAAATGCTCGTCGAGAACATGGGCATAAAAGGATGTCAGTTCTTTGCTTGTAAAGGCGTTAAGTGCACCGCCCAGCGCCTCCAATGTGTCCGCCAATTCAAATGGCGTCCGCGTTTTTGTTCCCTTAAAAACCATGTGTTCGAGGAAATGGGCAATGCCATTTTTTTCAGGTGGTTCATCCCTGGTGCCAGCCTCAATCCACACACCGATTGAGACTGACCGGACATAGGGAATTTTTTCTGAAACAACTCGAATTCCATTTGAGAGAACAGATTTTCGGTAAAGAGAACCTTCATTAACATTTTTGCTATCTGCAAACAAGCTAACGTCTCTTGTCATTACGATTCATATCACCCCGGCGTCGCTGGCCGCTACCTGATTTGAAGGAATGGCGTTGGGGTTCCACATACCCCTCCGGCTTCTCCAAGAGTGCTTTTCGGCTAAGGTCCAGTTTTCCGTCTCTCTCAACCCTCAACAGCTTTACCTCTACCTCATCTCCCAGGTGAAGAACATCTTCCACCTTGTTCACACGGTGGTATTCCAATTCTGAAATGTGAAGCAACCCTTCTTTTCCGGGAAGAATTTCGACGATTGCTCCAAAATTAAGAATCTTTTTAACCTTACCTTTGTAGACTTTTCCTTCTTCAGGAACCTCGGAATAGGATTGCACAATGCGCTTTGCTTCCTCAGCCGCCTCCATATCGGCAGAGGCAATGGTAACCTTGCCATCATCATCAATATCGATTGTGACACCTGTTTTGTCGATGATTTCGCGGATTGTTTTGCCTCCAGGGCCAATAATTGATCCAATCGTATCAACAGGAACTTGAATGGACATGATTCGCGGGGCATATTTTGAAATTACTTCTCTCGGCTTATTAATAGTTTCATTCATGATTTCCAAAATCCGTAGCCGCGCATCTTTTGCCTGCCGGAGAGCTTCACGCATGATCTCAAAAGAAATCCCTTTTATCTTGATATCCATTTGGAAAGCAGTAACACCTTCGGAGGTACCTGCCACCTTGAAATCCATGTCACCCATGTGATCTTCATCGCCAAGGATGTCCGTTAAAATGGCAACCTTATCGTCTTCCTTAATCAATCCCATAGCAATTCCTGCAACGGCAGCCTTCACCGGAACACCAGCGTCCATTAACGATAGCGAACCGGCACAAACCGTAGCCATTGAAGAAGAACCGTTGGACTCCATAATATCTGAAACGATGCGAATCGTATACGGGAATTCCGTGTCTCCCGGAATAACCGGCTTTAGAGCCCGTTCCGCCAACTGGCCATGACCAATTTCCCGTCTTCCGGGGCCGCGCATAGGTTTCACCTCGCCAACGGAAAAGGGTGGAAAATTATAATGAAGCATGTACCGCTTCCAGGAACCGCCTTCGAGCCCTTCAATTTTTTGCTCGTCCATTTTGGTACCAAGCGTGGTTGCTGAAAGACTTTGGGTTTGACCGCGCGTAAACAAGGCCGAACCATGCGCCCTGGGAATTAATCCAATTTCACAGGTAATGGGACGAATATCCGTTACCGAACGGCCGTCCAGACGTTTCCCCTCTTCCAAAATATTCTTTCGCATTATTTCTTTTTCAATATCGCCCACAACGGAATAAATCATTCCGGAGGAATCCGGGAAAGTTTCTTCAAGGGCTTCGGCAATTTCATCAACCAGTGCCTTAATCGCCGAATTTCTTTCCTTTTTCTCGGAAATTTGAACAATCTCATTCATTTGGGATTCGGCACGATCTCTAACCTCTTTTTGCAGTTCTTCCGGAATGGTGGCAGGTTCGTAGTTTCGTTTTTGTTTTCCGATTTCCCTGACAAGTTCTTCCTGAATCTGTACGATTTTTTTAATCGCTTCATGTCCCAATTCCAGTGCCTGAAGCATGTCTTCTTCAGAAATCTCGTTGGACCAGCCTTCAACCATCGCAATGGAATCGGCAGAACCGGCGATAACAACATCCAATTCGCTTTCTTCCAATTGTGCAAATGTGGGATTAATAATCAATTCACCGTCAATTTTTCCTACCCGCACGGAAGCGATCGGCCCCAGGAAAGGGATGTCGGAAATCGACAACGCCGCAGATGCCCCAATCGGCCCCAGGATGTCAGCATCGTTTTCCTGATCCGCTGAAATCACATACACAATAACCTGCACTTCGTTTCGGTAATCATCAGGGAAAAGCGGCCGAATAGGCCTGTCCGTTAGCCGCGCACTAACAATTTCTTTTTCACTTGGTCTTCCTTCTCTCTTAAAAAATCCACCGGGGATTTTGCCGGCAGCGTACGCCCGTTCACGATATTCTACCGAAAGCGGCATGAAATCCGTTCCCTTGACAGGTTTATCCGATGAAACGGCTGTGGCCAGAATTGCCGTTTCTCCGTATTGTACCCACACTGCTCCATCTGCCTGCCGCGCCATTTTGCCTGTTTCGATAAGGAGTTTGCGCCCCCCTAATTCCATCTCTTTACGAACTACCATTAAATAAACCTCCAATCATCATTAATCGGCCTTAATATCCTTTTCTCTGACCTTAATATTTTTTAAGTCGTCAGTGGAAACGCCGAACACTTCCTTCTTTTCTTTATTTGTTACATACGTTTTCTTAGAATCATAATTTTTTCCTATTAGCAACGATTCTACCAATTCCCCTTTTTTATCATACAGGCGAACGCGTAGGTGCGGGTTCTTTAAACCGGCTCTTGCGAGCAGAGACCGTTTTTCTCCCGGAAATTCTTTTGCCTTTAGATTGTTTAAAGCTGCAAGCAAGGAACTCATTTTCCAGCTTTTTGTTTTTCCCGAATCGGGAAAAGCAATCATCCAATTATTGGATGTATCTTTTTGGCAAATAATTGTTAAATCCCGATAAATTAATTCAATCTTGGACAAATTGTCCCTGTTAAAATTGAGAATTGTTTTGTCACGCAAATCGTACAATGTGATATTCAGTCCCTCGGCCACACTTTTGGGAATGCTCATAATAGGATTGCGCGAAACATCTTTCGCAAACATATTGTTCTTATCGTTCTTTTTGCCAATCAAAAGGGTTTTTCTGGATTGGTTGGGTTTCAGAAAGACCGTAAAAACATATTTGGGGTGCAAAAGACCGTACTTTGCAAGGATTGTTGCATTTTCCGTAACAAATTTTTGAACGCGGGCATTCTTGACTTTATTCAAAAGTTTTTCAACTTCGATTTTATCAGCCTTTTTGTGAATGGGTGACGTTATCGTCCAGGAATCCCCCGTTTTCTCCACAACAAAATGACCTTTGGGGACCTTTAGATCCAATTTTTCAACATTTTCTTTATTAAATTTGAGGACAGTCTTGTCCCTAAAATCAAAAAGACTTTTCGAAACCTGGTAGGACATCGACGTAGAGGTGAGTTCCACTTTTGGCCGGTGTCCTCTTCGGACAAACAGAAAAGAGTCCGTGGGATTTTTACTTCCCACAAAAACGGTGTCCTTTACACCCGATTTTGTCATGAGAATAACGATCGCTTTCGAGGGTTTCAGACCAAAGTCTTGCAGGGATGTCGTGTCCTCAGCCACAACTCGATTAATTTTGGAGTTTACCACCGCATTAATAAGCCCTTCAATTGCAAACCGATCTCCCTCTGTTTCAATCGGTTCGGTGATTTTCCATTGATCGTCTGTCTTCACAGCGTGGATTTTGATGCCGTCTGCAGGACGCTTCAGAATGACACTGGTAACGTCATCTTTTTTAATGGGCACAAGCTGCGCCGCTGTTTCCTTTTCCTTTTTACGCTCTTCACCGCCCTTTATTTCATAAAAATACACATAGGCAAAAACAGCAATGAGTATAGCCAGCAATATAAGTGTATTTTTAGTTTTCATTTTTCAGTCTCTTCCTCCTTTCCTCTAACGCCGCTTGGTATAAACACCGATGCCGAGCAAAACAATCGCTAACGGAAACAGGACAATGCCCACCCAGAAAATAAGTTTCGATTGGGCTTTTGTTAAATTGATTCGTCTGTCTTCGGGGCTTCGGGGACGAATGGCCACAAGGTCTTGTTCCTCGGCCAGCCAGTTCACCGAATTTAAGAAAAGATCGCCATTTTTTTGAAAATGAAACCAGGCATTCGTAGCAAAGTCCGAATCGCCGTAAACGACCAATCGGCTTTTCTTTTTGCTTGGCGTTGTTGTCGTAGAATCTTTAACATCTTTTGTTACAACCATACCAAGTGTCAACGGCCCCTTTTTGTCGACGCCTGCATTATAACCCGCCTTTTTTTGATTTTCAAACAACGCAAGATTGGTTTCTCCCCAACTATTGGCTCCCGTTTTGAGAAGATCTACTATTTTAAGATCGGAATTCTTTTCAGCGTTCTTTTCTTTTGAAAGTGATCGAGCCAACGGAAATGCTGTGATCATCCGCTTTAAATCTTTTGTAATTGCATGATTACCGTAGTTATTGATGACAGGAATAGCCGGGCCAGCGCCGAATAATTGCCCTACGCCGGAAACATCCAGTACAACATCAGTATCTGGTAGAACGCTCCATTTTGAGAGAAAATCCTGCAAGCTTGCGGAGGGGGGTGGATCAATCATTACCAGAACATTACCGCCTTTTTTTAAATAGTTGTTAATGGCAGCTATTTCTGTTTGAAGAAGATTCGTTTGGGGCCCCGGGATAACCAAAACGGAGCAGTCTTCGGGAATTTTTTTGGCGGTAACCAGCATCAGTTTTTTCACGCCGTAATATTGGTCAATCAGCGCCTTTTTGGCCATGGCCAATCCCGAACGGCCCGTGTTACCTGCCATATTCTGATCAATATCGTGCTCACCGTGTCCCTCCAAAAAGTAGATCCATTTTTTGCCTTCACGGGTTACTTTTATAATTGCATTTGTCAGCTCAGCTTCTGTTGTTTTCTGAATCCGTTCAACTTTTGAAGGTCCCTTTACGATGATTGTTCCGTAGGCAATTCGGCCATATTTTTTGGCAATTGCCGGATGTTTATCGGGATCTACCAATTCATATGAAAATTTTGAGGATAAGTGGGCATATTCCTCAAAGAGGTCTTTTGCCCGCAGGTTTTCTTCCGATTTAAAAAATCCAATTACGTGCACATCTTTCTTCATATGTTTCAGAATTTTTTGAGTCTGTTCTGAAAGACTGTACTGGTGATTTGCTGTCGTATCGATTCGATACGTGTGCCGGAAGGCCACAAAATTAACCAACAATAAAATGGCCAAAACAATTAAAGAGGTTACAATTGCGTTTGTGCTGTATTTTGTCGAGCGCATGGAAAAATATTTTTGAATATTCCCAATGTTTCCTACAATACAAACCAGCAAAAGAAAGCCACCAAGAATTAAAAATGTGGTAATCAACCAGGACGAGGTCGTAGTTATCACATAGATCAAGCCTCCGGCAATAAGCAATAAAAGCCCTAAAATACCTGAATAATCCACAAACCGTTTCATCCTCTTACAACCTCCATTTCTTGGATTCCAAGGAAATATACGTCAAAAAGATTCCAAAAAACGTGAAACTCAAATAGTAAATAATATCGCCCGAATCGATAACCCCTTTTGCGAAATCATCAAAATGATTGATAAGCGAAAGTTTATCCAGAAAAGAACCCAATCCCGGGCTTACAAACCCGGACATCCAGCCAATGGCCCAGAAAAACAGAATAAAGGCAAACGTGGATACGGCTGCAACAATCTGGTTATCGGTAATGGACGAAAAAAACAGCCCAAAGGCAATATAGCTCATTCCGATTAAAAACAGTCCCAAATAGCCGGATAAAATCGGGCCGAGTTCAGGATTTCCAAAAAAGAAAAGAGAAATAATGTAAAGAAACGTCATCGCCAGCATCACAATAAAAATGGCTGTGCTGGCCGTAAATTTGGCCATAACAGTTTCTATTGTTCGTACCGGAGATGTGAGAATGAGTTCTATGGTTCCTGTTTTCTTTTCCTCGGCAATAAGTCGCATGGTTAACAACGGCAGCCAAAAAAGGGCAAACAAACTAATGTTGTGTAACAATGGACGAATGGCCATGCTGTTTACATTTAGTTTAGGCGGGGCCATCCGGTAGTACTGAGCCTGCATGGTGTAACGAAAACTTAATTGAACAAAATTTGAAATAATTAAATAGAAAAAAATAGCTGTTATCAGAACAAACAGTGCAATCACCACGTAGGCAATGGGAGACACAAAATATGATTTTAGCTCCCGATCCGTAATTGCTAAATAGCTCTTCACGAGAACGCCACCTCCTCTTCTTTCGTAGTTAAGCGCAGAAATACTTCTTCAAGGCTCATTTCTACGGGTCTCATCTCAAAGAGGCCCCAACCTTTTTGCACGATTGTTTTCGCAATATCTTTGCGAATATCCCTATTCGGAATACTTTCCACAAAGAAAGATACTTTTCCGTTCGTTTCCTTCTCGCGAACAACTGATGAAACAATATCCAGCGATTGAAGTTCTTTCTCAATTGCTTCGGCCGGCCCTTCCACTTCGACATAAATTCTTTCATTTCCCTGAAGCCGCCGTGTTAGATTTTCCGGCGCATCTTCTGCTACCACTTGTCCCTCATTAATGATAACCACCCGGTTGCACGTCTGGCTGACTTCGGGAAGAATGTGCGTACTCAAAATGATTGTGTGATCGTCCCCAAGGCTTCTAATCAATTTTCGCACGTCGATAATTTGTTTGGGATCCAGCCCCACGCTCGGCTCGTCCAGAATAAGCACTTCCGGATCGTGAACCAGAGCCTGGGCCAGGCCCACACGTTGACAGTACCCTTTTGACAATTTCCCGATAATCGTTTTTCGGACATTGTCAATGTTTACCAGGTCCATCACTTTTCCCACGCTGTTTTTAAGATGCTTCGAATCAACCCCCTTAATTCTCCCCACAAACTTCAAATAAGACTCTACTGTCATCTCCGGATAGAGCGGCGGATTTTCGGGCAAATAGCCGATTCGTCTACGCACTTCCATCGACTGATCAAACACATCAAAGCCTGCGACTTTAGCGGTTCCGCTGGTTGCCGGCATATAACAGGTTAGAATACGCATCGTAGTGGTTTTGCCAGCAGCATTTGGACCCAAAAAACCGAGAACTTCACCTTTCTCGACATTGAACGTAACGTTCTGAATCGCAGGTTTCTGTCCATAATACCTCGTCAGATTTTTTACCTCGATCAATGGATCCTACCTCCGTTTTTAATGTCTGATTCCTAATTCCTTAATCAGTGAACGGTATTTATCGATGTCACGACGATTTAAGTAATTCAATAAACGTCTTCTTTGTCCCACCATTTTCAATAATCCTCGGCGAGAATGATGATCTTTGGGATGGGTACGAAAATGCTCAGTCAGCTCGATAATGCGTTGGGTTAACATCGCCACGCGCACTTCCACTGAACCTGTGTCATTTTCGTGGGAGCCAAATTTCTGCATAATTTCTTTCTTTTGTTCTTTTGATAAAGGCATAATTCCTCCATACAGTCACTTGTTTAATTGAAAATAGTTTCTGGCACTATTAATATCTTTGTTAATCTGTTTCTTCAATGCTTCTATCGATTGAAACTTTTTTTCACTTCTGATTCGTGATAAGATTAATATTTTTAAGCTATTATCGTAAATGTTTTCGTGAAAATCAAGTAGGTGAACTTCTATCGCCAAATCGTTTTCCCCGAAAGTGGGGCGTTCGCCGATATTAGTAATTGCTGCATATTTTTCTCCGTTCAAAACGGCTTCTGAAATATAAACGCCATTGGGGGGAATTAATTTGTGGCGATTTTCGACTTCGAGATTTGCGGTGGGAAAGAGAGAGTTTGTCCCCCGTCCTTTTCCTTTGGAAACTTTCCCGGTAATTTGGTAGGGACTTCCGAGAAAGGCCGTGGCTTTTGAAATATCACCATTTCTCAGCGCATTTCGTATAGCTGTGCTTTTGACAACCTGACCGTTCAGAGATACCGGTTCAACAACATTCACACGAAAACCGAATTCACTGCTCATTTTTCTTAGCGTCTCAACATTACCCGATCGGTTCTTACCGAATGCGTGATCGTAGCCAATAACAATATCCTTAAAACCAATTTTGTCAATTAATATTTTTTTAATGAATAATTGTCCTGAAAGTTCCGACATTTCTTTGGTAAACGGAATCACAATTACCCCATCAATGGGAAATTTTTGCAAAATTTCAAGCTTTTCCTCCAATGTAGTTAGAATCGAAATAGGCTGGTTTCGATTATTCAAGATTAATTGCGGATGAGGCTCAAATGTTACCAGAAAGGCCGTTCCATTGTATCGCTTTTTCTTTTCAAGCAAATGCGAAATTAGCTTTTGATGTCCAAGATGAATGCCATCAAATGTCCCGATTGTAATAATTGGAAATTCTTTTTTCGGAATAGAATTAAGATCTAAAAATACTTCCATTTAAGAGTTTTGTGTCCTTCTTCTCTAAACTTAATTTTCCATTTCTTTGTTTTCAGATGCTTTTCTCAGGCTCAAGACCCAATCAATAAATGCATCAACTTCCCAGGCATTTCTGAGCGAATACTTTCCAATCTGACGGCGTTTCAATGATTTTAAATGTCCAACCGTGCCCAGTGATTTTGCAAAATCTCTCGCCAATGCCCGAATGTACGTTCCCTTTGAACAGGTTACGCTAAGATGGACCTTGCCTTCCGAGTAGCCGAGTAACCGGATCGAATAAATATGAATTTTTCGGGGCTCCAATTTAACAGTCTGATTCTGGCGGGCCATTTTGTAGGCTCGTATTCCTTTGATCTTCACGGCTGAATGTGCCGGCGGCACCTGCAGAGATTCACCCTCAAAATTCTTTAGCGCAGCTTTAATTTCCTCCTGCGAGAGCAACGGAATATCTTCGGTTTGAACCACTTCCCCATCCACATCCAGAGTGTTGGTTTCCGCACCCAGCTCAATCACCCCTTCGTAAGTTTTTTGCAGATTCTGAAAAGCGGACGCCAGTTTTGTTTTTTTCCCCGTAAGAATAATCAGCAGCCCGGATGCAAAAGGATCAAGCGTGCCGGTATGACCGACTTTTTTAATCCGCAACGCTTTTCGGATTTTATTGACCACATCAAAAGAGGTCCAACCAACCGGCTTGTTGATGAGAACAATTTCACCATTCTCAAAATTATAGATCGTTTTTTTGATCGGATTCTTTGATTTTATCAATCAGGTGCTCAATATTTTCGGCGTAATCCAGGCTTTCATCCAAAACAAATTTCAAATGAGGAATATATTTCAGCGTTAATCGGGTTTTAAGCAAAGCCCGCACAAAATTTTCCGCGTGATTAAGAGCCCCGATTTCCAGTTCTTTCTGATGGGCATCCCCCATGATTGAAACAAAAACCTGCGCTAATTTAAGATCGTTACTGACTTTGACTCCCGTAATGGTAGTAAAACCAACCCGCGGATCTTTGAACTCACGCAAAACAATCTCGCTGATTTCCTCTTTTAACAGATCCCCCACTCTCAAAGCACGTTGTACAGACATTTTTTTCTCTCAAAGTATATCAACGAAATGATCAAGTATTTCCACCCGTCCATCACCGTCAATAAATCGTATAATTTTCGTAAATGTTGAATCCACTATTTTATGATCATTCGTGACAATTGCAATTCCCAGCACCACCCGCTGCCATTTCTCCGCTCCGTCCAACTCGGAAATTGACACATTGAATTTATTTCGGATACGGGTTTTAATGCTTTTTACGGCAAACCGTTTCTCTTTCAGCGAACTGCTGCCCGGAACAAATAAATCTATTTGACAAAAACCAACCATCTTTTTCGGCGGCGTTTTGATTAGCCGTTATTGCTTTTTAGGCTCTTCTTTATTTCCACAATCTGGTACGTTTCCAGGATATCCCCCTCTTTGATATCGTTGAATCCCGCAATACTGATTCCGCATTCGTAACCGAGGGCAACTTCTTTCGCATCCTCCTTAAAACGCTTTAAGGAAGAAATTTCACCTTCGTAAACCACTTTTCCTTCACGAATCACCCGAGCGCGGTCATTCCGTTTAATTTTTCCTGAAACTACATAGCAGCCTGCAACCACACCCACCTTTGGGATGCGAAAGATCTGTCGTACTTCCGCATCTCCAATAACCTCTTCTTTATGCTCCGGTTCCAGTAAACCTTCCAGAGCCAATCGTATATCTTCAATAGCGTCGTAAATAATGGAATAGGTTTGAATATCCACTCCCTCGTGGCGAGCGATTTCCCATGCTTTTGGGTTTGGACGTACCTGAAATCCAATAATAATGGCTTCCGATGCCACAGCCAAAAGAACATCTGTTTCGGTAATTGCTCCCGCGCTTTTGTGAATGATATTCACCGCCACTTCGTCGTTGCTCAATCGCATCAAGGCATCGCTAAGAGCTTCTGCCGAACCCATCACGTCTGCTTTAACAATTAGCTTTAGCTCTTTAACCTTCATTTGTCGCACACGCCTTGAGAATTCGTCTAAGCTCATATGTCCCCGTTTTCTCATATCCTGCTCGCGTTTCAATTGCTGGCGCTTCAAGCTGATCTCTCTGGCTTCCCGATCCGAACGCAGGGTGTACAGGATATCGCCCGCTTCAGGAATATCTGAAAAGCCAACCACCTGAATCGGTATTGAAGGCCCTGCGCTCTTGATTCGCCTTCCGCGCTCATCATGCATGGCTCGTACTTTTCCACTGTGAAGGCCGGCAATGATCGGATCACCCACTTTTAGGGTTCCGTTTTGAACCAGAACCGTTGCAATGGGCCCCCTCCCCTTGTCCAAACGGGATTCCAAAACCACTCCCTTTGCCATCCGATCGGGATTGGCCTTAAGCTCCAGGACTTCCGACTGCAAAAGAATCAATTCCAGAAGTTGATCAATATTTTGTCCCGTTTTCGCAGAAATTTCCGCCGCCGGAAAGGAACCGCCCCATTCCTCGATAATAACGCCTGCATCTGCCAACTGCTTTTTAACGAGATCAACATTAACATTAGGCTTATCAATTTTATTAATGGCCACAATAATTGGAACGCCGGCAGCCTTGGAATGGTTAATTGCTTCGATAGTTTGCGGCATCACGCTGTCGTCAGCGGCAACAACTAAAATGACCACATCCGTTGCCTGAGCCCCGCGTGCACGCATGGCTGTAAATGCCTCGTGACCGGGAGTATCTAAAAACGTCACTTTTTTGCCATCTATTTCGACAACGTAGGCACCGATATGCTGAGTGATTCCCCCCATTTCGCCTGCAACAATTTTGCTCTTTCGAATATAATCAAGCAGAGAAGTCTTACCGTGATCAACATGGCCCATAATCGTTACAATGGGAGGACGCGGTACCAGCTTTGCCTCGTCATCATCTTCCTGATCTAACTCCTCAATGATATCTGTACCGTATTCCTCCTGGGGTTCAACATCGAATCCAAATTCATCGGCAACTGTAATAATCGTATCCATGTCAAGCCGCTGGTTGATCGACACAAGCATTCCAAGATTCATCAGTGTTCGGATTACCTCATTTGGCTCAACATTCATTGCCTTTGCCAATTCACCGACTGAAATAAATTCACTAACACGAATAATATTAGCCTCCTCTTCGGTTTCTTCTCCGGTAGCCTGAACCCTCCTTTTATGCTTAGGCCGCCCGCTCTTTTCTTCCATCGCAGCCATTGTTCGTTTAACCGCCGCCTCAACCTCTTCGGCAGAAATTTTGTGTTTTGGTTCTTTTTTCTTTTTTCTTTTACCTTTTTCTTTCGCTTTCTTAGCAGCTTCTTCTTTTAGCCGCTCTTTGCGCTTTTTCTTCTTCTTCGGTTTTTCAGCCTTAGGCGCAGCTTTTTCTTCTTCTTTTTTCTTTCCTTCTTTGGAAATCTTGTGGACGCGAACTTTGGGTTCCGCTTTCTCAGTACCCGTCTTCGCAGTTTTTTCTACCGATTTTTTCGGGGCACCTTGGGTTTCCTTTACTTCTGCCTCAGGAGAAACGGTTTCTTTGACCTTCCCTTTTTTGGGAGCTTTTTCCGGAGGCGCTTCTGCTTTTCTGCCCGACGGATAATGCGATTCAATTGAAGATGCCTCCGTTGCGAGAATGGCTTCTAAACGTCTTTTATCAGATTTAGCCTGCTCAATGGATTTTCTTTCTTTCAATCGCGCTTCGCGCTCTTTCTTTTTCGCTTCAGCCTTTGCCTTCTTTTCTTCTTTGGTTTCTACAACAATCGGCCCGGGTGTTGCTGTTACCAATTCTTCAATTTCTTTTGTAATAAATTCTTTTCGTAATTCTTCCTGCCGATGTTTTTCGCGAAGTTTCGTCTGGTAATCCTGTTCGGATGTGGGAGTCGCCACTTTCTCTTTCCCGAACTTCTTGTTTAAATCAGCAAGCATTTCATCTGAAATGACACTCATCTGACTTTTTACAGAATATTTTTGTGTCTTCAAAAAGTCTATAATCGATTCAATTGAGACGTGCAATTCTTTTGCTGCTTGAAAAACTCGTAATTTTTTCTTCTTTGTTGAAACAGTTTTTTCTTTTACGACTTCCATTATTTCTCGATATAATTTTTCACAGATTCAATGATTTTTTCTGCCGTCTTCTCACCGATTCCCGGAATTTCCACAAGCTTATCTGCACCCGCTCGCAAAACATCTTCCGGAGTTTTTAGTTCGGCTTCTATTAATTTCCCCAAAACGGCTTTGCCAATACCATCCAGTTGACTGCCAACCAAATCTTCTTTTGCGCGGCTCATCATATTTTGATAGTCGCTTTCTTTAATTGTCTCAATTTCATAACCGGTCAGCTGCGAAGCCAGTCGCCGATTGACACCTCCACGGCCGATTGCCAGTGAAATATATTCATCCGAAACAATTGCAATTGCCGATTTTGCCTCTTCATTCAAGATAACGTAAGAAGCCTTTGCCGGACTAAGTGCTCTCGAAATGAATAATTGCGAATCAGAATTCCAGTTGATTACATCTATTTTTTCATTATTGAGTTCCTTTACAATTTCCTGAATGCGAATTCCCTTCATCCCAACGCAAGCACCAACAGCATCTATTCGCTTGTCATTTGAATGCACTGCAATCTTTGCCCGCTCGCCTGCCTCTCTGGCAACGCCCTTTATCTCAATAATTCCATCGTAAATTTCCGGCACCTCTAACTCAAGCAATCGCATCAGGAACTTTGGATCTCGTCTGGAAACAACAATTTCAGGACCTTTGTTTGATCGACGTACCTCTTTTACAACCGCACGAATGCTTTCTCCTCTTCGATAGCGCTCATTTTTGATCTGTTCTCCCTTGGGGAGAACAACTTCCGTTTTGTCAATATTGATATAAATTTCATCGCGATTGATTTGTCGGATATCGCCAATGATAATTTCCCCAATGCGGTTCTGATATTCTTCGAAAATGCTTTCTTTTTCCAGATCACGCAGCTTTTGACTCAAATTCTGTTTCGCAGATGCAATAAGTCTTCTGCCGAATTTTCTGGGATCAACCAATTCCAAAAATTCGTCACCGATTTCCAGGTCGCGCTCCACTTTCTGAGCCCTTTCCAGATCAACTTCCGTCGTTTCATCGACAACAGTTTCAACAATGGTTTTGTTCTGATAAATTTCTATTTCGCCTTTGTCAATATTAACAAAAACCTCAAAATTATCAGTGGTGCCATATTTTTTCTTGATCATCGAAAGCATTACGCCTTCTAAAATTTCAGCAAGCTGCTCCCTATCGATCTTCTTTTCTTTTGTAAGTTCCGAAATGGCTTCGGCAATTTCAATTTTCATTACCGACATAA
>CAZIYL010000025.1:0-17441 GCA_964543425.1 uncultured Deferribacteres bacterium | reverse complement strand
TTGCATCAATTCAGAAAAATGTCTGATAAACTGCTTATTTTGACAACAGAATTTTAAATTCCGCCTTCATTTTTCTGAAGGCAATCCCCCGATGGCTAATGGCATTTTTCTTTTCCAGATCAATTTCTGCAAATGTTTTTTTAAATTCCGGAACCCAAAAAACAGGGTCGTACCCAAATCCACTCTTCCCCTGTTCTTCTTGCAGAATTTTCCCCCGCACAATTCCTTCGGTGGTGATCTTACGCGAGCCGTTCACAAACGCAACCACACACCGAAATTGAGCGCCTCGATTGTCCTCCGGTACATCTTTTAATTCTTTAAGCAGTTTTTCCCGATTGTCCCGGTAACTGGCCTTTTCACCCGCAAATCGGCTGGAATACACACTCGGAGCACCGGATAAGGCATCAACTTCCAGGCCGGTGTCATCGGCAAGTGCCGCGAGCCCTATAAGTTTGTGAAATTCCATCGCCTTTTTTAGGGCATTTTCTTCCAACGTGACACCATCTTCTTCCACGTCCGGCATCTCCGGAAAATCGGCCATCGTCTTTAGTTCAACCGGCAAATCCGACAAGATTTCCTTTATTTCACGAATTTTATCTTTATTCTTTGTTGCAAGAACAATCGTCATTTTCTATCGCCTAACTCCGGGAATCGCTCTTACAGAGCATAAACCTCTGCTTCATTGCATTTGCAGACTTTGATGATATTCTGATTAAACTTCCAGGTTCCTTTTTCTGTGGGAATTGCTTTTACCTGTTTGACCACCACATATTCCTGTCCGCACACGGGACAAACCGTACCATGATGCTCTGCCTTCCGAAGTTTATCGGCAAAGCTTTTCACCTTTTTTGCCATTCGTAACCTCCAATTACGTCAATTGTTCAACCGGAACGCGCGTTCCTTTATTCATATCAACAGGTTTATTCAACATATTACTCAACGCCAACCCGATTTGATTGGCCATAAGACCCAGTATTTTCTGATCCCATTCCGAGTAAAAATCCGGATGTTTCGATTCCACACTTACGGCACCGTAAATGCTTTGCTGGTAGGAAATCGGTACCCCCAGGAAAGATCGCAGTTCGTAATTTGATTTTTCTTCCTTCGTAAAACGCGGCCGGAAAAGCTCGCCTTTTTCAAGATCAGCCAGCAAAAGTGGACGATTTTTCCGAATCACCCAACCCGTTAATCCGTCAAAAACGTTGAATTCGGTTCCCTCTCCGAATTCGTCCGTTTGTCCGACCACACGCACAATTTTCGCCGTTTCTTTCGTGTCGGAGTTCACCATTGAAATACTAATACGATCGTATTGAAACACCATCTGACACGCACGGGTGAAACCATTCAAAATATTTTCCAGACTATCCTCTTCGTTCAATTGCTCCATGAGTGCTTGCTGAGCCTCCAGCGAACGATTAACCAAAGCGTACCGTTCCCGCTCGGCCATAATGGAAAACCCCTGCGAAATGAGGCCCTGAAAGGATTCCAGCAATTCCTGATCACTTTCGCCGAATTCTTCTTCGTTTGTGCTGTCGATTACCAGAACACCCACGGTATTTGTGTTTACCTGAATGGGTACTCCCAGAAACGATTTGATCGCAGCGGGCGTTCGGTAGTAACCGGCTACCTGCAATTCATCCGGGATATTCTGTTCCAACAGGGGCTCACGGCTGCGGAAAACATTTCCGGGCAGCGTTCCCTCAATATCCACGGCGTCACCCTCAAAGAGGGAATCTTCACTTTCGGTTGCTGCGTACTCAATTCGCAATTGCCGAAGCATTTGATCGTACAAAAAAATAACGGCGGAATTTGCCACAAATGTCGACTTTACCATCTTCATCAAATGACGAAAAAAACGGTCGATCTCCCGGTAGAAGTCGAATTTCTCATCTTCAGGTACATTATTTTCAGGATTCTCATTCAAAGCAGAACTCCTCATTTCAGGTAATTCATTTTCTGTTTCGATGAGCCTGTCTTGCTCACTCACCCCTTCGCGGTTAGTTGTCTCTTCAAACTCGGGATCGTCTTCTAAAATGTCCTCTTCAGCCGAAACCGGAATCATAAACAAATAGAGAATAACGGCAACAACAGCCAGCAAAATCAAACGAATAATAATTGAAATGGGCCCGCTGAAATAATCACCCAAAAAGAATCCGACCGCCAGCGTTAGCAATAATACCGCATAAATGATGCGGGAATCCAAATTCTTTCTTGCTTTCTCTTCAGAAGCAAATTGTTCTGACGGATTCTCCATTCAACCACAAACTATTTTTGGTGAATAATTTTTAGAAACGTACATACTAATCCGCCAGAGGCGGCTTTCATTACAGCTATCAGCACTATCGGGACGTCAGGCCATCTGCACCTTTTCGCACACGGAAGGCGCTTATATTCTAAACTAAATAAATTTATAAAATTATTTTTGGAAATCAACAAAAATTTACGCTTGGTACCTTTGTGGCAAAGATTTTTGAATAATGCAGGTTAGAAAGAGTAAAAAAGCAACGACAAAAGCAAAAAACTCTAATTTTTTTTAAGTTGCTTTTGTAAGAAATGAACTTCGCGTTCCAGACGTTGAATCCGTAACAGCATGTCTCTGTTTGGGTTTTTCTGCGGAAAATAACTTTTGGAATTTATTTTTCCAAACGATTGAATTGGAAGATTTGTTTTGACAATTTTTTGAATTTTTGCCAGCGACGGTCTCTCTCCTAAAATGACTACACGGGAAAGCTTTTTCCCTTTTCTTAAGAGCATAAATGAAACCCTTGAGCTTGGCCTTTGTTCATTAATCTGATTTAGCAAATCCGTGAGATTGCGGACGCGGTTACCATTAAATTCCAAAATACGGTCACCAACGCGAATTCCGGACAAATAAGCAGGACTGTTGGGAAAAACATGGGTAATTACAAGCGTGTCCGCTCGGGTTGTTCCCGCTTTATTGCTGACGGTAATGCCCAGCCAACCCCGGCGCTTTCGGGACGCTGCAATGAGTTGATCGATTCTCTTCCGCACCTGCGCAATGGGAAGCGCCAAACCTTCTCGAAAATGATCTTCCATGCGGTACGTAGCCAGATCGGCATCAGTTGCCATCACTTTTGCAAACAGGACACCCACAATTTGCCCCTTAAAATTGAAGATCGGAGCACCAATAATTCCGGGAGACACCTGAAGACCGACTCTTAAAAATCCCTGCTGAGAAACACCCTGAATCATACCAAAGGAAATAGCCGTAGAAAATCCAATGGATTTACCCATGACAATAACCCAGCTTCCCACGTGCAAATCTTCCGGAGGGGCAAACTCAGGCACGGGCAGATCTCTTCTTTTCACGCGAAGAATTGCCAGATCAATCCCGGGGTCAATAGCAACCAGTTCCGCACTCAGCGAATCGCCGTTAAATAAAACCACGTGAATCCGATCAGCTCCAGCAACAATACTGTTTTTCGTTACGATGTAACCATTCCGGCTGTAAATAAAACCCGAGCCAATGGTTTTACTGATAATCATTCGGGAAGTATTTGAGGAGGTTGAGTGTTTTGCGGATGTCTTTGGTGAAGGCACAACTTTCGATTGGGCAATCACGCTGACGCTGATTTTTTGCCCTCTATTCACCAGGGAAACAATTTCTCTCTCCAATTGCGGTAACAGGCGCGTATCGCCGGCATAAAGCAACGTCTGCGAGAAAAAGATGAATCCCAATGCCCCCAAAGTAATTATTTTTTTTCTACCTTTGTGCATGTCAACCGACCGCTAAAAAATGACTGAAACCGCACGCCCCATTGGCATCGAAGGGAACATTGCAGGGCCGGTTGAATCAACAGATATGCCGGCGCTTTTTACCTGATCGTTCTGATATTTGGAAAGACTGGCAGAATTGATTCCCAAATGGTTTTGAGAGGCAGGCACTTCATCCAGAACATATCGCACATGCTCCTCAATGACCGGTTTCTTTTTTACCACCCTCGCGGAATGAGCAACTTCCGGTGATGCATTCTCAATGTGTGAACGAACTGCTAACTGCTTTGAATGACCGGTTAAGAAAAATTGATTCACGGCAAAAAATGAAACAAACAGAAGGCTTAAAATAGCCAATCCATAAGCGGGGGCTTTTGTTAAAAACAGAACATTTACAATGCGCTCAAAAAAACTTTCGCGCTCCAGTTCCTGGCGCAAGCGACTTTTCAGCACGATCTCAAATGTGGGAGATGTGTGAACAAGAGCCATTTCATGGAGCTGCCCCCGGACGAATTTTACACGTTGCATTTTGGCCCGACACGACTGGCAAGCCATTAAATGCTCTTCAAATTGGGATTTTTTCTCCCCCCCAAGAAAACCGTCCAAATAATCCGTTATTAAGAATGAAAACTGTTCGCAAGATATCATTCAGCTCCTCCTGAAATTTTTGTTTTGGAAAAATCGATCGCGAATCGAAAATATTTTTCAAAAAAGATGCTTTCATTATTTAATGTCGGCACTCCGTCTGATTATTAATGACACTTGTTTAACAAATGATAACCATAGAAATGTTCCATAAAATAGCTAAAATCTTAAAAAAACTCAACAAGCCCACCGTTTGGTTTTTTGCTGCTTCCCTTCAAGAGTTTATTCCTTTTTAGGGGATGACTGCTGCTTATCCCATAAAAATTTCAGCCGTTCCTGCAACCGCAAACGCGCCCGATTTACGCGCGATTTTACCGTTCCTATTGGAATTTTAATAATTTTACTGATCTCCTCATAGGAAAGTTCCTGAATATCTCTCAGAATAATGACTTCCCGAAATTTCGGAGAAAGATTCTGGATTTCCTTTTGAATAATTTCATCGTACATATTAGTGTTTACTGTTTTTTCAGGACTTAAGGACTCGTCTGAAATTTCGTAATCTTTATCCTCGTAACCGATGTCGCTAATCGAAAACAGATTTCGCTTTTTGCGTTTTCGCAGTTCTGTTTTCGCCAGATTCCCGGCAATGGTGTAAATCCACGTTGAAAATTTCGCGACCCTGCGGTAAGCGTGTTTGTTGCGAAAAACCCGAAGGAATGTTTCCTGAACAATATCTTCTGATTCCGTACGGTTTCCTAAAAAACGGTAAACAAAATTGAGAAGTGGGTCTTTGTAGCGCCGGACAATTTCGTCAAAAGCCTTAATATCCCCCTGCTGAAACCGCTCAATCAGGTCTTCATCTTCAAGAGAATTGTAAGACGCTCGTGAAGGAGTACTGTTTTTTTTCTGCAAAGAGTTTGATTGATCAGACATTTTTTTTCGAGTGAGTTAATTTGTAGACTAACAAATCCATAATGAGACGTGGATGCTGGTAATGCGATTTTAAATTGCGATCGGCTTCCAAGAGAAATTGAAAATTTTGCACGAGTTCGATTCCAGAATATTTTTTTGACTGTGCCACGTACTTTTTTACAAAATAGGGAGGCGTGTGTGTGTGTGAAGCAATTTCTTTGTCCGAAGCCCCCTTTTCCTGAAGTGCTTTTACCATCGACAATTTGCTAAAGTAGGAGGTCAGCATGGTTACCATAAAAACGGGCGAATCTCCCACTTCCAGCATGCGTCTGATGATGGCCACGCTGCGCATGAATTTCTTTTCCCCGAGTGAATCCCAGACTTCAAAAATATTGAATGTGCGCGAGACTCCCACCACTTTTTCGACGGCTTCTTCTGAAATTTCGATTTTTTCCTGACTGTATTGAACCAATTTGTCAATCTCATTGGCAATATCCTGAAGGGAACGCCCCATTCGCCCCAGCAGCAATTGAGCAGCTCGGGGCGAAATTTCCTTACCTTTCTCCCGAACATGTGAAAAAATCCAGTTTAGAATTTTCGCGTCTGTCAGGGATTTGAATGGCACACCCACGACTTTTTTGAGAAGATCCTTGTGAAATTTCTTCAGATCATTCCGATTCGAAACCAGCACAAGAACGGTTTGTGAAGCCGGATTTTCCACATATTTCAACAACAGGCGTTTTCCGGCATCGTTCAACCGATCAATATGCTTCACAATTACCAGGCGCCTTTGAGCCATCATCGGAAAAGACGTGGCAATATTAATAATGGCATCCCCTGTCACTTCTTCGCCGTACAAAAGATCGTAATTAAAATCTTTCACTTCCCGAGAGATGAGTTTCCCCGTTATCTGCCTGAGGGAATTTTCAATCAGATAATTCTCTTCCCCGTAAAGCAGATACACCGGCTCTATTTTCCCGGATTGGATGTGTTTGAGAAAGGTTTCAGGCTGAATGGCTGCCATTATAATTTGTTTCCAATGCATTCAAATTAGATGTAACTAATTTAAAAATGTAAATGAATTTACGCATAAAATCAAGCAAACTTCTTGCCGGGGACAGAAATCAACCTCGCTTTTTCTTTTCCTTGCTCAGTGCCATTACCAGCGTAAAAGCGAATCCTCCCCAAACCCCCCCGAGGATAAGAACCATAAAAATAATTGTGTCTGTTGTCATACGCCCTCCCTTTCGAGAGTCCATCGAACCAACCATTTATTGAATCCAACAAAAAAAATAAGAACCACCCCCCATTGCAGGAGGCATGTTCCCAGGCTGTATGTGTGGAAGGGGTTCCACCAGCCTTTGGGATCATAAGCGGTAATGGATCGATAAAACCACCAAATAAGCATCGCAGCAAATTCAAGCGGAATCACAAAACGGACAATATACTCAAACCATTTGCCAACCCGAATGTCCGAATCCTTTGAATTAAGAAGATCTTCCCTGAATCGAGACACGCCAAATTTAATCACAGCCAGTGCGAAGAAAAATCCGCTCACCAGCAAACCGATTCCCCATGTCCAATCCTGATTGTTGAAAAATTTCAAGGAAAGCGCAGAGGGCGCCCCTAAGAAAAAAGCCACTACCCAGACAATTCGAATGGCTTTTTTGCGATTTAATCCCATATCCATAAAAAGTCGCGTGGCAAGTTCCACCATCGAAATTAACGAGGAAAGAGCGGCAAATGTGAGCACCAAAAAGAACAGGGCTGCAAAAAAATTTCCGGCGGGCATTTTTTCGAAAAGTTTGGGAATGTAGATAAACGTGAGTCCCGTGTTGCCTGATTTCATAGCATTTAGAGCCGTGGTTAGAGGAAGAATGGCAAATACCGTCGGAATAATTGCCAACGCGGCAAACAAAGACGCGGAATTATTTCCCAGACCGGTTACGAATGAATTGAGCACAACATCTTCATTTTTCTTAAGATAAACTCCGTAAGTCAGAATCAAGCCCCAGCCGGCCCCGGTAGACCAAGCCGACTGCGAAAGGGCTTCCAGCCACACACGAAAATCAATTAATTTGGAAAAATCCGGCTTGAACAGGTAATTCAATCCCTCCACTGCCCCGGGCAGTGTAACAGCCCGAATGGAGGCGATGACCACCAGAACAAAAAGAGAAGGAATGAGCAGCTTATTGGCGCGTTCGATCCCACCCGTCACGCCCTGTAAAATAATCCAGGCTGCCACGCTGATGGCAATAAAATGGTAAAACAGCGGAAGAGGGGATGCCGTAAAATGATTCCAATAGGCTCCCGGAACGACGTGATTTAATTGTCCCAGAGAGGCCTGAACAAAGTAGTGCAAACTCCATCCGGTAACAACGGAATAATAAAACATAATGCCCATGGTGCAAAAGCCGACAAATGCGCCCATCCATGCAAATTTTTTCCCCATGAATTTCCCAAACGCACCAATGGTTCCCATTCGCGCCGTTTTTCCCATTGTAAATTCTACCATTAGAAGGGGAATAGACCACAAAAACAGGAAAATAATCCATGGAACCAGAAAAGCGCTCCCTCCGTTTTGAGCCACCATTCGCGGAAACCGCCAGATATTTCCGGCGCCCACAGCCATTCCCATTGCAGCTAAAATTAACCCCAGCCGGGATGAAAATTCTTCGCGTTTCTCCATGGTCCTCCAAAGCTTGTAACTGGAAATTTTAAATAGGCGAATATTTTAAAATAGTGATTTTTACGGAAAATGCAAGAAGTTTTGCAGAGTAGATTTCAATTGGAACAAAAAGATAAAGCTTACGCGTCATTCTTTCGCCACGTGTACCGAATAAGAATTCTTATTGTGGGGTTCTTCGTAAAAATGCACACTTTTGTGGCCAATTTTCAGCAAACACTTTAAACGACATAAAAATGGAAACTTTTATAGTTCACAAAAATTCTGGCGTTTCTTTCTTGACATAAAATTTTTCTTCTGCCAAAATCTATTTCAAAAACAAGAATAAAAGTATACGGCACGAGACCGCAAATAATACAAAACGCGCCTTCAATTCTTATCATTTTGAAGGGTTCTGCCGAAATAAGAAAAAGGCACTGTTAAAAACGAGCCAATTTTGCCGTAATAACCGGCAAACAGCCGTGTTTTCATGTCCGGCGAAATCGGCTTTCAAAATAGTTTGTTAAGCAAATGGACACAAAAAATCAACTTTCCCCCGGTTCTCAAAAAGAGCGCCGCCGCTACTATCGGCTTCAACCCAGTATGCCGGGCAAAATTCTCGCAGAAATATTTTTTCTGGGAGATAAGCATTGTACGGCGCAGGTTGTCAATCTGAGCCCGGGGGGCATTCTGGTGTACACCACCGAGTCCGCCGAAAAATTTCACAAGGGAGATATTTTGCCGCGCGTGGATTTGGAGCTGCCCCGCAAATCATCTGTTACTTACGCAGGCGAAATTATCCGGCTGGAACCCACCGGGGACCCCGCAGCTATTTATTGCGCCATAAAATTTGAAAAATACGGCGGTATGACGGGTGTGAAAATCCCCTCCAAAAAGGGCGTAAAAATCGATATTGTGCGTGAAGAAGCCGTTTTTATGACACGCTTGCGCCAGGCTGAAAACTACACCCGCCAAGAGTCCGTTCGTGATGAAATACGAGTGCGAACCCGCGTGTACGAATCCTTTCGGGACATCGCGGAAAATCTCCGAATGGAAGAGAGATGGTTTTTTTTCGAGCTGCTGGACGAGCTAAAACGCCAGGAACCGGCCTATTCTGAGGGTATCCTGAAAGAATACCTGAGACTTTGCAAAGGAACAGAACGTACTTTGGAGCTATACTCAGACAATAAAATCAAATCATTCCTAAAAAATTTTCTGTAAAACAAAAGGGCTGTCTTTAGAAAAAGCAGCCCTTTTGCGGAGGAGATGATGGGGGTCTCATCATCTGGGGTTTTTCTTTCAAAAATTAAACTCATACTATATACGCACATCCCTCCGAAAAAGTTTTAAAAAATTTTTTCTTTGCTTAATTAAGACGTAAATTTTCTGAAAATGAGTCCAGTCTAAAAAGGATATCTCCCACGAATTTCGCGAATTATCACGAATTGATTTTATTGATGTTAAAAGAACTATATCCCGTATAATTTGTGCAATTAGTGGTTTTTAGAGTGCACTCATGTTTTAAAAAAAATTTATTTCCGCCAAAAAAAATTTCTCGTTACACTTTTTTAATCGCCCCTACTAACCGCCGCAAGCTCAGTTAAACCGTCCCTTTAAACTGCTCTGGCAACAGATAAACCGAGAGACCACTCCCCGGTGGTTTCTCTTTTTTGAATCCCCTGCAAACGAGTTCCTCAGTTCCAGCTTCCGGAATCTTTTACCTTTCCTGCAGAATCATATTCTTCCCAGGAACCAGACCCATTGGCAGCCCAGACGGCGTGGTAGGTTTTGGCACTTCCCGAAAACACATCAATTGAACCGGAGTGATCCGAATTATTCACCAGATCGTATTCCGAATTCGGGTTTCCGTAAATGGTCAATTTGGCATTCTTCTTCGCATTGCTGTCTTCCGACCATTCAAACAGGGCAATTTCTTCTGCCTTCTGGTCGAAAATACGCATTGTGCCGGATTTCCCATCCATTGAAGAGGTTCCGCTCATTAATGTCCAGTGATCGTAAACAGTGCCGCCCTGATCCGTTCCATTTAGTTCAAATGTCCAGTCGGCGGAGTCGTTATCTTTAACCGCCTGAATCGTAGCAACCAGATCTCCCGAAGTAATTGTCCATGTTGTGGTATTACCGTTTACATTGGGCGTTTGAAGCCGAGCAAACGTTAAATAGGAAAACGCCAGTCCGGTGTGAGCGCTGAACATATTTACATAATTTTGGAGCTCAGCCGGCGTGTTGGCAGAAGCAGGTCCCTGAAAATTAACAAAAGATGGAAATTGCGGCGTTGCCGATCCGTCTGTGGGATTTCTCTGTAAACAGCCGGAAAAAGCAACTGCCACCACAAGAATAAGTACCGCTGGAATTCGATATTTGATCATTAATAACCTCCTTAATTTAGTAAATGATTCACCATAATGATTGGGGAAAGATAGCGAAATGTTTCTCTTTCGAATAGAAAACAATGATCGAATCCGAAACGCATCTTTTTAATTATCGGCATAAAAAATCCAGACTTTATTAAAATCTGGATGTTTTCCGAATGCTGTTTTCCACCATTTAGCTTTTATTGGAGAGGTTTTTTGACTGATTTTTCGGGGTAAGTTGAATAAAATAGAACCGCCAATCAACGATTGCTCAGGGATTCACATTTTGCGAGTACAGTTTCACATAATCGACAATGGTTGCGATAAATTTCCCGATAATCGGCATGTTAAGAGATTTTGACAACAACCAGGCAAGAATTGCCAGGACAATGGCACTGATAATCGTTGCGCCAATTACAAATCCGACGCCGCGCATCACTCCCAAAAGAAAGTTGAAAAATAGCACCTTTTTCTTTTCCCGCCGATATTCTTCGTATTCGGTAACGGTGATTTTTTGCCACTTATAAAGCGCTTTTTCGATGCGATTAACGAGTTCTTCAATCCGCTCGCGGTAGCTCGCCATTGCCCGTCTCCTTTTTGACAATCACGGTTTTGGAATGAACAAAAATTTCCCATTTCCAAATTTTTCCCGCAGCCTATAGATACTAACAAGAAAGAAACAAAAAATCAAAAGGAATCATTCAACCGAAAAATCCACCCGCGCGTTTTCACAGGTGTATTTTAATCCATTATTTTTCAAAAACATAATAAAAACACATTGCTTTTGCAAGAAGAATTTCCGCAATTTCAAAAATGGCAGCCCCCTCGCAGGGCGGGGAACATCTAAACTTCCGGTGCTCTCATTTGAGATAGCAAAAATCCTTACATCCTGATTTACGGGTCGCTTCAATATATTCGCCTTCAGCGAATACTTAATGACCGGTTTTCATTTTAGTAATGAGTTCACTTTAAAAAGATATTGCTCACCAATTTACACCAATTTGCACAAATTGATTTTTTAAAAGTTAACCCGAATGCATTCCGTGTAATTTTTGACATTAGTGTCTTTTGGAATAAACTCAATAAATGGAACGGATACAAAAGCACACCCTGGTTTGCCGGCACCATTTTCCGGGCTTCTCATTATTTCACCCTGTTGTTTACGGCAGGACAGAAATAGAAGCAATCGATTACCATTTTGAGCGATTTTCCAAATCCAGGATAAAGATATTTGCAAAATTCACAACAGCGGAAGAATTAATTTCTTCTCTCAAAATTCCCGCTTGATAATTGACGCTCGGATTACTAAATTAATAAACAAATTTTACACTCATTTTCCCGGATGCAAACCTGTGCGAAAAGTTATTTCCGCGAGTCGGCGGGTGGAATTGCTGGCCTGCTTTCCGAAGAAACTGACAGATTTTTTGGAAAGTCGTCTTCCCCCTGAAAAGGTACACACCATTGTTCTTTGGACAAAAAACGCCAACGTGTTGCTCAACAACCGACACGTACGGGAGGTTTTAGCCCGATATGATCAGATTTACATTCACTACACGATTACCGGCATGGGAGGCACGTTTCTGGAGCCCTACGTTCCAAAGCATGCAAAACTCTTGGAGAGACTTTCGGAAATTATTGATTTTGTCGGAAATCCTCTTCGTGTGCACTGGCGATTCGATCCGATTGTTTGGGTCAAAGACGCTGAAGGAAATATTTACTCAAATGCTGAATTTTTCACACAATTGGCCGAACAGATTTTACCCACCGGCATTCGCGATGTCACCGTCAGTTGGCTGGCTCGCTACCCAAAAGTGGTAAATCGAATGCAAAAATACGGTGTGGTTCCATTGGAAATTCCTTACGACCAGCAAAAACAGCAAGCCGCTCGGATGGAAAGTCTGGCGCACGCCTACGGGGCGCGCGTTCATTATTGCTGCATGGCGGGATTTCCGCAGGCAAAATGCATCAACGGACACTTGCTGACGCTTTTACACCCAACAGGAGAACCGACTTCTCTTAAAAAAGCCAAAGGACAACGCCCCCTGTGCGGGTGCACGGAAAGTTGGGATATCGGATGGTACTACCCCTGCCCGTACGGCTGTTTGTATTGCTATGCAAATCCCAAGCTTTTCCCGCGTGAGAAAGTTTTAAACAAGGGCTGGCGATTTTAATTAAGGAAGAAGAACCCATGCGGTATCGCTTGTTTGAAGAAAAGGATTTGGAATTCGTTGCCAAATTTTTGGACAGCATTTTCACCTACGATAAAATGACCGTTCCCCTTTTGCGGGAAAAAACCTTTGGAGACGATGCCTATCGTCCTGAAATGACGTGGGTGGGGGAAAACGAAGGTGAAATCATGGCCTTCATGCAGGGCGTGATCCGTGAAGATGAAGGAGAACTTTTAGGCTGGATCAAACTTTTCGGCGTGGCTCCCGGTTACCGAAGACGGGGAATTGCCACCGAACTTTTAAAGCGGGTGGAAATAACCATGAAAGATGCCGGTGTGAAAACGCTGGGACTCCTGGCGTCGTATGTGAATTATTTTCAACCGGGAATTGACCCTCGTTACACAGAGGCTGTTGTTTTTGCGGAACGGCGCGGATTCAAATTTTTCCACGAAACCGAAAACATGGATGTGGATTTAATGCATCAGACCTTTGAAACCGAAGCACCGGAAAAACTTCTGGCAAAAGAGAATTTCTTCGTCCGTAGGGCGAGCGCGGAAGACCGTCCCAAAATTCTTGCCTGGGCAGAAAAAAGTTTCCCCGCCTGGATCGGCGAAATTGAATCTACCTTCAAAAATCATCCTATCAGCCTGCACATTGCCCTGCACGGAGAAGACGTTGTGGCCTTTTCGTGCTACGATGCCAACAACAAAGGAACCGGTTGGTTCGGGCCCATCGGGACCGACCCGATTTGCCGCGGAAAGGGAATTGGCGGCATCCTTTTGAGACGCTGCCTGAACGACATGAAAAAACAGGGACAACCCATTTCCGTTATTCCCTGGATTGGCCCCATCGCTTTTTACCTGCACTATGCCAATGCACACATCTCGCGGATTTTCTGGCAGTATGAAAAAGAATTAGCCTCATAAAAATAATTCGATTCTTGGAAAGGGACAAATTATGATCGAAAATATTCTTGGCCTGGTTTTGGGAGCTATTCTGATGTCAGTCAATCTTCAGGCACAATACCACCCGATTGTGAAACCGGGAATTGACGCTTTGTTAGAAAAACGCCTTGATTTAATTCAGGGCAAACGGGTCGGTCTCATTACGAATCCCACCGCCGTTACCTCGGAAATGGAATCCGATATTACCGCCCTGTACCAGGAACCTGGGGTCGAATTGAAAGCTCTTTTCGGGCCGGAACACGGCGTACGTGGCAACACGCCTGCCGGAGGCAAGGTGGGTACTTACACAGACCCCGAAACAGGCATTCCCGTGTACAGTTTGTACGGGAAAACCCGAAAGCCCACACCCGAAATGCTGGATTCTCTCGAGGTTCTTCTTTTCGACATTCAGGACATTGGCATTCGCCCGTACACCTACATCTACACAATGGCTTACGCCATGGAAGCGGCCAAAGAAAAAGGCATCCCGTTTATTGTGCTGGATCGCCCCAATCCCATGGGAGGCCTTCTGGTAGAGGGTCCCGTTCTGGATGAAGCCTTCAAATCCTTTATCGGATTGTACCCTATTCCCTACGTTCACGGAATGACAATCGGTGAGCTGGCCGGGCTTTTTAACACTGCCTTTGGCATCGGCGCCGATCTGACCGTCGTTAGAATGGAAGGCTGGAAGCGGAACATGCTTTTCGATGATACCGGACTGCTCTGGATTCCCACCTCTCCCCATGTGCCGCACCCGGATACGCCGTTTTTCCTGGCCGCTACGGGGGGCTTCGGGGAACTGGGAACAATCAGCGAAGGCGTAGGGACACCAACGCCATTTGAGTTAGTCGGTGCCCCCTGGATTTCAGCGGTAAAACTGGCAAATGCCTTGAATTCCGCCAAATTACCGGGTGTCTATTTCAGGCCGCTCACATTTCACCAGTACTACGCACACTTTTCCGGGAAAAACTGCTCCGGCGTACAAATTCATATTTTAAACAAGCGGCGTTTTCTGCCTATCCGAACGCAAATCACCATTCTCTCCACCCTCTATAAATTGTACCCCCATGCCGGGATTTTTGATACGGACCGCGTAAAAAGCTTCTACCGAGCCATGGGAACGGACAAAATCCAAAAGGAAATTGAAGACGGCTGGACGGTCGATCAGATTTTAAATGAATACAAACCCGAACTTTTTAAATTCATTCAGTTACGAAAAAAATTTTTGTTGTACTGAGAATGAGGCAAGGGACAAACACATGAACAGTGTGGAATTTCAATCGGTTACAAAATATTTTGGGGATGTGTGCGCCGTTGACGATCTTACATTTTCAATTCCCAGAGGGAGCATTTACGGCCTGTTAGGCCCCAACGGCGCAGGCAAAACAACCAGCATTCGCATGCTCATGCAAATTATTCTGCCCGACTGGAACGATCCGGGTATTCGGACAGGATCAAAAAAACGGCCATCTGGATCGAATCGGCTACCTCCCCGAAGAACGCGGCCTGTACCGAAAAATGAAAGTCAGGGATGTGATAGCATTTTTCGGTGAACTCCACGGCCTTCAAACGACCGAAGTGAAAAAGCACACGGCTTTCTGGCTGGATCGATTTGGCCTTGCGGATTGGAGCGAACGCAAGGTGGAAGAACTTTCGCGGGGAATGCAGCAAAAACTGCAATTCATTATTACGATTTTTCACAAGCCCGATCTGATTATTCTGGATGAGCCCTTCACAGGCCTCGATCCCGTTAACGCTCAGGTTGTGAAAGACACCATTCTGGAAGAACGCAAGCGCGGTGCCACAATCATCTTTTCGACCCATTTGATGGAGCAGGTGGAAAAACTTTGCGACCGCATTTGCCTAATCAACAAGGGACGGGCCATTTTAAAGGGAGAAATTCAGAGAATCAAACAAAAATTCGGGAAAAACCATGTGATTGTTTCGTACAAGGGAGATTCCGGATTTCTCTCCGATCCTTCCATCCAATCGTACAACGATTACGGAAATTACGTAGAAATTTTGCTAAACCCGAACACCGATTTCCAGGAGTTGCTTAAGAAAATTGTCGAAAATGCAGAAGTTTACAGATTTGAGATAGCAGAGCCTTCGATGCACGAAATTTTTATCGAAACCGTCCAGTCGTTGAAAGGGGACAAAAATGAATAAAATTTTTACCATCATTAAGCGGGAATACAATACCCGGGTGCGCACAAAGGGATTCATTATCAGCACGGTTCTCATTCCCTTCCTCTTTTTGATTGGTTTTGCTATTCCGGTGATTGCCACGCTCATGAATTCTGAAAAGCCCCAAACAATTACCGTTGTGGATCAAAGCCGGCAAATTGTTTCGAAACTTCAGTCGGTTTTCACAGACACCCTTAAAAACGGCGAATGTCTGTACAGCTTTTTTCAGGTAAAAGCAGAAGGGCAAAACCTGAACGCCGTGAAAAACGAATTAACAAAAGAGGTGGAAACCAAAAAAATTCAGGGCATTCTGATTATTCCTTCCGATGTCTTGACTTCGGGTAGGATCCAGTACTACGCCAAAAATGTCAGCAATTTTTCCGTAAATGAACGCCTCTCGCGGCGAATCTCAAGAATTGTTACTCGTATTCGCCTGGAAAAGCAAAACCTGGATCCGCCACTCATCCGGGCCCTCACAAAGAGCATCAAACTGGAGACCTTTAAAGTTACCCGAAGCGGAAAACAGCAAAAAGACTCGGGCGCCACGTTCGCTATCACCTACATTTTGGTGTTTATGCTGTACATGGCCATCCTCATTTACGGGGCCACGCTGATGCGGAGCGTACTGGAGGAAAAAACCTCACGTGTGGTGGAGGTGGTGGTTTCGTCCGTTTCGCCGTTCAAACTCATGGCCGGGAAAATCCTCGGCGTGGGCGCCGTCAGTTTTACGCAGATGTTCATTTGGGCTATTACCCTGTTTCTGATTTCCGTTTACGGCGTGGGACTGGCCACCTCTCTGGGTGCAGGAGATGTGCTGGCAAAATTTCATATTCCTCCTCTGGATCCGGTGGTTCTCCTCTATTTTTTCCTCTTTTTCATTCTGGGCTACATCTTGTATTCTATTTTTTACGCCGCAATCGGCGCCATGGTCAATTCCGAACAGGAAGCCGGACAGTTCCAGACCCCCATTGTGATGTTGCTGATTATTCCCATCATGCTGATTATTCCTGTTATTTCCAATCCCGACAGCACATTGGCCGTTTCCCTTTCGCTTTTTCCCTTTACGGCACCCATCATCATGTTTATGCGCATTTCCGTGCTGATGCCCCCTGCCTGGCAAATCGTGCTGAGTTTTGTGATTTTGGCGCTGACTATCTGGGGCTCCATCTGGGTAACAGCACGGATTTACCGGGTGGGAATACTCATGTACGGAAAACGGCCCAATTTGCCGGAATTGTGGAAGTGGGTCCGGTACTAATCAAGAGCATGGAAGTCTCCGGTGCTTTTAAAGTGCCGGGGAGTTCCTTGTGACTAATTCGTTCCTCTCGTAAATAGCGTGAGGTATTCCGAAAGGTTGATCATGTTAGTGATAAAATGGTAGACATGAGTTAAAATCCAAAGCACAAAATCCGAAAACCCAAACAAATTCGAATGACCAAAATTCAAAACGAAGCCAAAGAACGATTCGCTGAATCGCCTTATTTATTAACGATTAACAGAGTAAAAAACTGCTGAAATTTTTATTATATCAACCAAAATCCGCGAATGTGAAAATATTCATGCCCAATATTTTCCTTGACATTTTTCATTTTTTTCTTTACCATACTAAAAAGAGGCTTGCGAATTCGGAAATTTATTTGCAAATTCTGGCAATATTCATCCCTCTTCATTCGTGAATTCGCGGCTTTCTTTGTCCTTCTGAATCTGGTTGGGTGTACTCTTCTTTTAAAATTATAGTTTCGAGTTTAATGACCAAAATTTGGGGTGAAAGAATTCAAATAAATCTAAAAAAATGAAAAAAAGATTTGATTTTTTCATAAAAAATACAGGTCGCAATATATATAATATATTGTAATAACAGGACTTACGAGGT